>CAMNEA010000072.1 GCA_946536145.1 uncultured Butyrivibrio sp. | reverse complement strand
GGCGGAAGCGCAGCACTTGCACTTGCATCCGGAGCAGCAGCTATTACATATACTATAGAAGCACTAGCAGCAAACGGTGGACATATCGTAGCTCAGAAGACAATCTACGGCGGCAGCTATAACCTCCTTGCACATACACTTCCGCAGTTTGGAATCACAACTACCTTTGTGGACGCACATAACCTTGAAGAGGTTGAGGGTGCTATTCTGGATAACACAAGGGCTATATACCTTGAGACCCTTGGAAACCCCAACAGTGATATTCCTGACATTGATGCGATTGCAGAGATCGCACATAAGCACGGACTGCCGCTGGTAATAGATAATACCTTTGGAACTCCGTATCTTATCAGACCAATTGAGCACGGCGCGGATATCGTTGTTCATTCAGCTACCAAGTTCATAGGCGGGCACGGAACAACTCTTGGAGGTATCATTGTAGAGTCCGGCAAGTTCAACTGGAAGGAGAGCGGCAACTATCCTCAGATAGCAGCTCCCAACCCAAGCTATCACGGTGTTTCTTTCTATGACGCGGTAGGACCGGCAGCTTTTGTTACATATATAAGGGCAATTCTTTTAAGAGACACAGGAGCAACCATCTCTCCTTTCAATGCATTCCTTCTGCTTCAGGGAGTTGAGACGCTTTCGCTGAGACTTGACAGACATGCAGAGAACACCAAAAAGGTTGTTGAGTTCCTCAAAAATCATCCCAAGGTAGAAAAGGTTAATCATCCGTCTCTTTCAGACCATCCGGATCATGCTCTCTATGAGAAGTACTTCCCTAACGGAGGAGCATCAATCTTTACCTTCGAGATAAAGGGCGGAAAAGAGGCTGCATGGAAGTTTATTGACAACCTTGAGATATTCTCACTTCTTGCAAATGTAGCTGATGTAAAGAGCCTTGTTATTCATCCCGCATCAACAACTCATTCTCAGCTCAATGATGACGAACTTGCTGATCAGGGGATCACACAGAGTACAATCAGACTTTCAATAGGCACAGAGCATATAGATGATATCATTGAAGACCTTGAGAAGGGATTTGCGGCAGTCTAACCGGTAATATACATTTTTGAATCAAAGATTCAAAAATGCCGCAAACAAGCCATCCTAATGCGACTGCGTCGCAGGGCTTGTTTGCCTCTTGTATCATGTTCTCACGAAACCCGCAGCCTGCGGGTTTCTGAAATATCATTCAAGAAGTCATACTTTATAACGGTATAATGAAAGCCATTGCATTAAAAATATTGATGCAATGGCTTTTAATTTGTGCTGTTATTTGTTATAAGAAAGATGGAGGATGAGACAAGATGAGGACACTTTTTATCGGCAACAGCCACACCTATTACAACGATATGCCCAGACTGTTTAAGGACATATGTGCGGAAAACGGAATAGACATGCAGGTAACGATGCTGACCAAAGGCGGAATGGGATTTGAATATCATGCAGACAACGAGCAGACCAGGTTCAACATACTCTTTGGTGATTATGACTTCATAATTCTTCAGCATGTAGCCCATCCTATGGGCGAATTCGAGGCCATGGAAGAGGCTGCGGACAGAATAATGGAATGGATCAGACAGACCAATTCGAAGGCGTGCTTATATATGACATGGACGGAAGAAGGCAATGAAGCGTTTCAGCCTGAGATGTCTGCCAGATACAGAAAGCTTGCAGACAAATACGGCTGCCATCTTGCTCCTGTAGGGGAAATGTGGTGGAAGCATATACATGAGCATCCGGAGACCGACCTGTATTTTGAGGACAGGAGACATGCATCAAAAGAGGGATCCATGCTGGTTGCCCGTACAATATTTGAAACACTTAAGGAAGAGATGATCCCCAAACAGGGCTAAAGCTGTATTTCATGGAGGAGTAGGTGGCTATGTGGAATATTATAATCATTCCATTTCTTGGAACTGCGCTGGGAGCTGCCAGTGTATTTTTGCTAAAAAAGGAGATGGGGCAGGGGACGCAGCGCGCCCTGACAGGATTTGCTTCAGGAGTGATGGTATCGGCATCTTTTTTCAGCCTCCTGCTTCCTGCTCTTGATCAGACGGAAAATATGGGGAAACTTGGGTTTTTACCTGTATCTGTCGGATTTGGGATAGGAATGCTGTTCCTTCTTGTTATGGACATGGTGACACCGCACATGCATCTGGACAAACAGGAGGAAGGTCCAAGGAGCGGACTTAAGAGGACAACGAAGCTTGTTCTGGCAGTGACTCTTCACAATCTTCCTGAAGGAATGGCAGTAGGAATTATATGCGCAGGCTGGCTCTATGGGAACAGCACGATTTCTTTTACAGGAGCTCTGGCGCTGGCAATCGGTATCGCGATCCAGAACTTCCCTGAGGGTGCTATCGTTTCCATGCCGCTTTTGGGAGAGGGAGTTCCGAAGTGGAAGACGTTTTTATACGGCGTATTATCCGGGATTGTTGAGCCGATAGGCGCTCTTTTGGTTATTGCCGCATCAGGCTTTTTTGTTCCGCTGATGCCATACCTTCTGAGCTTTGCGGCAGGAGCCATGATCTATGTCGTGGTAGAGGAACTTATTCCTGAGATGTCGGAGGGAGAACACTCGAATATCGGTACAATTTCTTTTGCGCTGGGATTTATCCTCATGATGGCGCTGGACGTAGGACTTGGCTGAAGAGAAGTAAGGATTTTTCAATGGAACAGTTTAAGATGTTAAAAGAGATATCTGATGGAAAGCTTTACCGTGCGGAGGATATGGTAAATGCCGGCGCAGGCGGGTGCAGGAACTGCTCATGGTGCTGTGAGGATATGTGCGATACCATATTCCTGGATCCGTACGATATCTATGCCCTGTGTAAAGGCATTGGAAAAGAATATACGGATCTTATTAAAGAGGATTATCTTGAGATAGGTCTGCATAATCTCATCAGCATGCCGCATATAAAGGACAGGGGAAACGGCTGCGGATTTCTGACCGAAAACAAAAGATGCAGTGTTCATGATTTCAGACCCGGTATATGCCGGATGTTTCCTCTGGGTCGATACTACCACGACAATACATTTTCCTATATTTTACAGACTCATGGTTGTAGGGCGCAGGTGCATGAAGAAGTAAAGATCAGGGACTGGCTGGGAATCCGGGATCTTGAAAAATACGAAGAATATGTGCACAGATGGCATGCAGTTATAAAGTCACTTTCAGATTTCATGATGAAACCGGCGCAGCCTGGAGTTAAAGGTAAGACGCATGAGCGTTTTCTAAAACATTTTTACGAGATACCCTATGATCTGAATGAAGATTTCTTCCCTCAGATCTATGAAAGAATAAGGGATTGGTGATGATACGTTCAAAAGGCCACTTTATTGCAGGCATTATCTGCAACTGGGGACTTGGACTTACAGTCGGATATACAGCTGGAGTAGTGTTGGGGATCGGAGTTGCAGGAATATTTATGGGAACAGCTACCGATGAATGTATACGAGGTTTAGTTGTCATGTATTACTGGTACAGGAAAAAATGGCTTGGAAAATCTGTAGTAGATAATAGTGATGTTTTGGTCGAGTAAACTCTGCTTTTTGATGGAGGTGACTGCATGGACGCTAAGAGAGGATATGTGCCGGATGACGATAAAAACTTTGCACCGGAAGCCATCGAGAAAATGCGGCTTGCTTCAAGTCATATTCGCTATCTCATTAACGAAGGATATGATCTTAAACAGGCATCAACCTTTGTGGGCAATCATTTTGTTTTTTCAGAGAGGCAAAGGCTGGCAATGGCTAGAAGCATTGCGACAGATGATCAGCTTGGCAACCGAAGGTCAAAGGAAAAGTCCGGTGCATTCGGAAGTGAGGTATGGATCGATGGTTTTAATACCATAATAACTTTGGAAGTCATGCTAAGCGATTCAATTCTGTTTGACTGCATGGATGGAACCATCCGTGATCTTGGAGCGCTTCGCGGAAATTACAGAATTATTCCTGAGACAAAAGAGGCTGTAAAGATATTACTTGAAACATTGCTGAATATGGATGTTGCTTTTGCTCATATTCTGCTTGATAAGCCGGTATCTAATTCCGGGCGGCTTAAGGCTCTCATAGCAGAAGTGGGAGAGAATATGTCTTTTGGGCTGGACATTCAGGTGATCAGTGAAGTAGATAAGACGCTATGGGATAAGGAAAATGTCATAACATCAGATTCCATAATACTTGATCATTGCAAAAGCTGGATAAATCTTATGAAGAGATGTGCTAAGGTGCAGGATGCAAAAAGACTTCGTGTATGGGATATAAATGGTTGAAGACAAGCTTACAAGGATTATCAAACAGGAGGAGAAAATCATGGCAACACAAAAAAACACATCAAAAGCTACTGAAGAGAAAGATTCTGCAACCGTAAAGAAGTCAACAGCCAAGAAGACCGGTACAACGGCAAAGAAAACAACAGCCAAGAAGACCGCTGCAGCAGCAAAGAAACCCACAGCCAAAAAGACCGGTACAACAGCAAAGAAAACATCGTCTTCCGGAACTTCAGTTAAGGTAACGGCTACGGAGAAAAAACTTCTTGAGCTTTACAGAGAGGCTGACTCTGATACTAAGAAGGCTGCTATGGCTCTTTTAAAGGGTGAGAAATCGCAGCTTGGCGGAGTGCTGGATGCTATCTTGGAGAACAAAACCATAATGAACACTGTTACCAGCTTGTTTAAATGATACGGGATCATTTAATACCCCATGGTTCCAACGAAAAAATACCTGAGAGAATACTTTGTGGCCGCAGTGATTATTTTTAGTTTAATTTTAGCTTTGAATTGTATAGTTGCTATGTTGAAAATGACATTTGCTTAGAATAATTGGATTTGTCATTTTGCGGATGGTGGTTCGCAATACAAAAGACCCCGGGCAATAGTAAACTCAGGAGGTGTGACCAATGGTCAGAAGACAAATAATATTGGCATTAGTTTTAGGCACTGCGATATCAATAACTGCGTGTGGAAGCAGTGCATCAACAGAAGCAGTAATAAGCAGTACGCAGGATAGCACCACGACATCTGCGAGTACAGAAACCGCAGCTGAAAGTTCAGAAGATGAAGCGGAAAAAACAGAAGAAGATATTTCTTCAGAAATAGTGACAGATCTTTCTAAGATCGATAATACAAAATGGCAGTATAACGAAGAGGATAATGTATATTATCAACTGGGAATTCAGTACTGTGAAAATCCGGCGGATACAAATTACGAGGAATTGGCAGTGATTGTCCCTGCAGCATATATGGATGCGTCAGATAACGGCGATGGAACATATACGTGTAAACTTAATACTACTGCGGAGATTAATGGCTATACTGCTGAGACTGCTCCGATAGTCTTTCCGGTAAATACCCCCGGATATGCAGCACAGAACCCAATGACGGAATACAGCAGTGTATCTGAATATACCGATGCCGGGTTTATATATGTACATGCGGGATGTCGTGGAAGAGATGCAGGAGCCCCGGCCGGAGTAACCGATTTAAAGGCTGCAATCCGCTATATCAGATATAACGATGGAAATATCGCCGGAGATATGGACAGCATCTTTACATTTGGTATGTCCGGCGGCGGAGCACAGTCAGCTCTTTTAGGTGTTACAGGCGACTCAGAGCTTTATAACGACTACCTTGAGGCCATAGGTGCTGTTATGGGAGTCAGTGATGCGGTCCTTGGTTCGCAGGGATGGTGTCCTATTACCTCTCTGGATTCAGCAGATGAGGCATACGAGTGGATGATGGGAACAACAAGATCAGGTCTGTCCGATGAAGAACAGAGCATTTCTGATGGACTTACAGAAGCTTATGCTGAATACATAAACAGTCTGGGGCTTACCGATACTGAAGGAAATGTGCTGACTCTGGAAGCGGGAGAAGATGGCAGATATCAGTCAGGAAGCTATTATGACTATATGGTCAGCGTAATAGAGGAATCGCTCAACAACTTCCTTGCAGATACTTCTTTCCCTTATGACGCAGATGCTTCAAGCCAGGGACATCAGGCCGGGATGGGTCCGGATGGCCAGGGCGGTTTCGGCGGAGGACCCGGTGGGAACAAGGAAGGTTTTGGAGGTCAAAAGCCGGATGGAGCACCTGACCAGGCAGAAGGCGGCGAGATTGCTGCGAAAGATGATTCAATGGCAGGTGAAGTTGACTTTACTGCAATAGATGATATAGCGAGAACTGAGAATAGTTCAGGCGTATCTGTTTCCGGTACTTATGAGACTGCTCAGGATTATATCGATGCACTTAACGCGAACGGGACCTGGGTAACATATGATGCATCCACTAACACTGCAAAGATTACAAGCATTTCAGATTTTGCAGAAGCTGTGAAAACAGCATCCAAGGGGATAGCTGCTTTTGATCAGCTGGATGAGTCTCAGGGAGAGAATATTCTTTTCGGCTATGGAGATGGTCAGGGCGCTCACTTCGATTCTATACTTGCTGAAGTGTTAAGCGGACTTGGTTCAGATTACGCATCGGCATTTGCAGAAGACCTTAGTACAGAGGATGCTCTCGGGCATACAGTAGAATACAGGCTAAATATGTATTCACCGCTGTATTACCTTCTCTCCGGTTCGGAAGGGTATCAGTCTTCTAATGTAGCCAGTTATTTCCGTATCAACACAGGACTATGGCAGAGTGACACAGCAGTTAATACAGAAGCGAACCTGGTACTTGCTCTGCAGAATTACGGATCAAGTGTTGATTACAGCTTTGTATGGGGACAGGAACATACAATGGCAGAAAGAAGCGGGGATTCTACAACTAACTTCATTGAATGGGTAAACGAGTGCGTCAAAGCAGAAGCACAGTAGAACAAATACAGGATGTTTTTTGAAAAAGGCTGCCGTCCGGCAGCCTTTTTAGAGTGCAGACCCAAGCAATTAAGTTCTTCCTTGAAAAAATGTTGAGACCATATAGGTGTCCGGGTGTTCACCCACTATTTCCACAAAATGTTTGTAAGGGCGTTTAGGCATAGTCTATAATTGTTGATAGAAAGAGAGTTTTAAAGGCTTATCGATGCTGTATCTTTTTTTCAGACTCTGCAGAATTTTTCTGCATCTGTATCCTATATGGTTTGGATGATAAGAATTATATTAGGAGGACGGATACTAAAACCGTTTCTTATGATCCACAGGGCGGAGGTGAATGAGATGCTGTTAACGGAATACAATGAAGCAGAAGTAATGGAATTATTTAAGGAAGATGGCAGACGTGAAGGGAGAGAAGAAGAACGAAAGGAACTTATGCCTATCATTGAAGAAAAGGATAAACAACTGTCAAAGCAGGACAAACAACTCTCAGAGCGGGACAAACAGTTGTCAGAGCGGGATAAACAACTGTCAGAACAGGCAGCAATTATTCAAAAATATAAAGAGAAATACGGAGAGCTATGACATTCGTATGGTTCACACTTAAGGGGGCGGCGAAAGGCCGCCAATTCCCTGAAAGTGAAGGAGGGAAGGTATTATGAGTGGAAGACAAAAGCGGTAGTACGGTTTATGCTGGCAATCTCAGCAGTTATGCTGCTGATGACAGCAGTTAAGGTCGATGCAAGAGCAGAAGGCAAGGTGAGCAAATCTACTAAGACCAGCATCACGATTGCGTGGGATGATCCCGAGTACTATGATCAGGAAATTACGGTTCACAATTATTATGTCGGTATCGGAAGGACCATGTTTGAGGCACAGGAACAGACGTACAGATAACAGAAGAAACTTAAGGCCAGCTCAAGAAGTGCAACTTTCAAATGACTGAAATCGATTACTCAATATTATATTGAGATCACTTATTCTTATGAGACAATCTATAATCCCGGAGTGCTTGAATATACCAACAGAGTCCTGTATTCAGACTGGGTGTATACTACTCCTGACGACGCTACAGGCCTGAAAGGTCAGTGGAAAGGTGCCAGAACCGTGAGATTTAACTGGAACAGAGGACAGAAGGATAACGTTAAGTTTCAGTTGAACTAATGGATGGCAAGGGAAAAACTGTTGATTCGGATGACGGACTGGGCACCTATGTGGAGTATTACGTTGATCGCTTTAAGGTATACAGCGGAAAAGTAAGGGCATATAACATGTGTGAAGGAAAGCCCAACTATTCAAAATGGACAAAACCTGTCTACTTGATCCAACAGCCCTCTGCCAAACAGAACAAAACCGTTCTGGATGTATCGGTCAGCAAAAAAGGGGTAATGACTGTCAAGTGGCATAAAATGACAGGAGTCTCTGGATATAATGTATACATGAGTACTAAAAATGGAAATTACAAGAAAGTCAAGAGCGTTGCTGCAAACAAGAACAGCTGCACAATTTCAAAGTTCAACAACAAGAAGATTAAAAAGAGCGGCAGATACTTCGTGTATGTAGAAGCGTATAAAAAGGTAGGCGGCAAGATTTACAAATCTCCTTCAAACGTTGTCACACAGTACCATTAAGGCAGGACAGATATAAGTCTCTGACAAAAGAATATATTGACTAAGCCGAACGACGAATATTATACTATTATCAGTATAAATAAGCCGTTCGGCTTATTATTTGGAACACCCGGCAAATATGAGCCGTACGGCTAAAAGGAGAGCAATGGTTATATCAGATTCTAAAATGTTTGGAGAGGCTTTGAAGAAGCGTAGGAAGGAACTGGGATATACACAGCGTTATATATCTGAGTTTACGGGCTTCAGCATTAGTTTTATTTCTGATCTGGAGAATGGTAAGAGTACGGCTGAACTGGGGAAGGCGATTTATCTGGCCAGCATGCTTGGACTGGATATTGTGATAAGCGCAAGGGGCAGCAAATGAGAAAATATGATGTGATTCTGGAAATACAGGGCAAACAGGTAGCAGTTGGATATATTGAAGGTGGATCATGGGAGGATGCAAGGTTTAGTTATAACGAAGAATACCTGTCTCAGCACGATCCGAGACCAATATCGGTTTCACTGCCTGTTCAGAGAGAGCCATTTTCCGCAGAGCGGACGAAGGTGTTTTTTGACGGACTTCTTCCTGAAGGCTTTATGAGAAAAACCATTGCCGGCAATATGCATTTTGACGAGAGGGACTATTTATCAATACTGTATTACCTGGGAAAAGAGTGCCTTGGGGCTATCAGGATTGGCGAAGCCGGTGATGAAGAACTAAACGGCTATGATGCGATATCTTCTGAGCAGGTAAGGCGGCTTGCGGCAGAAGGAGCGTCCAAATCATCAGAGCTTGTTATCAAGACCCATCTTTCATTAACCGGAGCATCGGGGAAGGTCGGGCTTTATTATGATGAAGCTAATGATAAGTGGTACCTTCCAAGCGGAACCTCGCCGAGCACGCATATTGTTAAGCAGAGCCACATCCGGCTTGACGGGATTGTAACCAATGAGCAGCTGTCGATGCTCGCTGCAGGAAAGTGCGGCATTGATATCCCGGAGAGCTTTATTATCAATATGGGAAAAGGCATTGACTCTGAAGTTCTTTTTGCCACAAAAAGATATGACAGAATAATAAATGAAAGATCTGAGATTATCAGCGGACTTAGGCGCCCGTTCAGGCTTCATCAGGAAGATTTTGCACAGGCACTGGCTATCTCGGCGGCGGATAAATATGAAAAAGAAGGCGATAACTATTTGATAAGAATGTTCGAAATCATCAGGAACCATTCAGGAAATCCGCTGGAAGATCAGCTGAAGTTATGGCGCAGGATCGTTTTTGATTATGTGCTCGGCAATGCAGATGCCCATATCAAGAACTTTTCATTATTATATAGTTATGATCTTGGGGAAAAGAGGCTTTCTCCGGCGTATGACATGATAAGCACGGCTGTATATGAGGCTTCTACCAGAGAGATGTCTTTTAACATTGGAGGTAAAAGATCTCTGGATGAAATAGGGAGGGACGATTTCAAAGTTATGGCTTCGGAAGCAGGCATTGGAGAAAAAGTTGCAATGAATGTTTATGAAGACGTCCTTAACCGATTCGAAAAATCCATCCACGAGTCGGTAAATGTGCTGTCATCAATGGGGTTTGAAAATGCGTTGGATATAGGTGACAGGATACTTCTGACCAGAAGTAAGATCCTGTAAAAGTGCTTCAAGTGAGAGGCAAACAAGCCCTGCGACGCAGTCGCTTTAGGATGGCTTGTTTGCGGCATTTTTTGAATCCTTGATTCAAAAATGCATTAAATTTTGATGTTTTTTCCTGAATATATTGATTATAAAGGTTAGTGGAGGTATCTTTTAATCAAGAGGATTATGTGATATGTGTAAAGTAAAAGAAATGCGCATAAATAACAGAACAATCCATGTTGCGGATATTAAACAGAAATATATCAGCAATATCATTGATGCTGCCCAGAAATGTGTTTTTATTGATAAAATAATTCTTTTCGGCTCCAGTCTTGAAGAGCGGTGTACAGACGATTCTGATATAGACTTGGCAATATTTGGGAGCAAAACCAAGTATAAATGCCTGAATTCTAAGGAATATAGACGGTTTGCGGAGGATCTATATAGTTTTGATGATTTTAAACAGTCTTATGATTTACTATATTTTAAGACGGGGAAGGAATATGGCGGTTTTATTGTAGAAGATATAAAAAATGGGGAGGTTATCTATGACAGGGACAGGTAAAGGTAAAGGCAGATATGATATTCATATAGTTGTCAAAACTAATACTCTGTCTAAATGCCTAAATGTCATTGAACAATGGTGTTTAGAGTTGCAAAAGAATGGATATAAATAAATATATATTTTTGAATTTTTTTGTCGACATATATAGTAGTTAAGGATTTCCGGATATCATTGGAGTGAAACCATCCATGGTATCCGGTTTTTCATCTATGCAATCAACAGAGATTTGTGTGAGCAGTTTTATATGGATTGTGACGCATAAATTGCATTCTTTGGTATAATGACATAAATGAGTTCCGTATGAAGCCGCGGAAAGGTTCAATATGAAATATGCAGTAACATGGAAATCTGATTTTGAAGACAACAAAGCAGAAACAAGCGATTTTTGGTATACAATGGAAAATGATCTATTCTTACTTCCATACACAAGCGCTAAAAATGGAGAGGATGCGGCAAGAAAATTCTTATCAAAAGAGTATGACAATATTGATTGGGATTGTACCGATTGGAAACAAGATACCTACAATTACATGATGGAAATCTTTATTAGGTATTCCGTTTATGGCGATAGTGTCCTTGAGCGATATGTAAAACAAAATGATATAGATGCGCTAATTGAAGAACTGCAGGAATACTATCTGGAGTGTATGATGATGGATGGTAAAGTTACAATTCATGTTGAAGGTGATAACTGTTGGTATTCCAAACCTGGAGATGATGATCAATATATAAAAAAGGTACAAGAAAAGTTTTGTTCTGATAGACTTATAAGTCTTTTAACCGAAGAAGAGAAAAAAGAGGTATTTATTGAGACTAATTTAGGTGATTTAATGGTTATACATTTAGAATCATTTTGAATATACATTGGTGTATATTTATATTTTACTTTTCTAATTGCTAATTGCATAATACATATTCTTTTTGTAATGCATATATAATAATTGAATTCATATTATCATAAGATTAGATTTTCGACCCAGGCTACAATCCAGAATAGATCAAACAAACCTTTTGTACCACATGTCAATTGGGGAATTGTGGCGCATTTTATAGGCGTATTGTGTGCAATTATATTGTGCGCTATTCGCAAAACTATGGTTTTGCGAAAAGTGATAAGATGCTACTCCATTGCACACATTGCACACACCAATCACTTCCGTATAGTGCTTAAATTATATACGTAGGTGTTTGACCTCTCATACGTGCATGATCATCCTTATTATTTGTTATTTATCTCATTTCCTGCTATCTAACTACATTGAGATTTACAATATTGTTATGAAGACTTATTATATCTTGAGTGTTCTTTCATAATAGAAACAGATAGATTATA
>CAMNEA010000071.1 GCA_946536145.1 uncultured Butyrivibrio sp. | reverse complement strand
TGTTTGTTTGTTTGTTTGTTTGTTTGTTTGTTTGTTTGTTTGTTTGTTTGTTTGTTCAACACAGCATTCATAAGCCTCCTTTTCCTCATCCTTGAGTCAGATTTTCTACCACTACCATTCTATTTCCGTCAGATAATAAAAGCTATTAAATCCAGATTAACTTTTCTAATCTTTTAGTAAAATAGCGCTGCAATGGTGAACAAGAAGTCATGCATTTTTGAATCGAAGATTCAAAAATGCCGCAAACAAGCCATCCTAAAGCGACTACGTCGCGGGCTTGTTTGCCTCTCGAATCATGTTCTCACGAAACCCGCAGCAGGTGCGGGTTTCTGAAATATCATTCAAGAAGTCATACAATTTATAATCTTAATACAGGTACATATTTCAAAGTGAGTGCCATGTCTGGTAATAAGGGAATAGCATAAAATGGATTCTTTATGACTCTTAAGTGCCGGATTCCTGACAGTAAGATAGAAAATTTGACGTCGTCGTCCTGGAAAAGAAAAGAGTCTTACAAGGACGACGGAAAGGATGGCTTAAGGTCACAATATAAGTAAATTGAGGACAATTCGTCGTCCCGGAAAAGAAAAGAGCTTTGCTGGGACGACGGAAAGTGTGGCTTAAGGTCACAATATAAGTAAATTGAGGACAATTCGTCGTCCTGGAAAAGAAAAGAGCTTTGCTGGGACGACATAGTCTAATTTGCTTATACCTGACATTCTTGGATAATTAATCCAGGAATGCATGACTTCTTGAATGATATTGCAGAGACCCGCACCTGCTGCGGGTTTCGTGAGAACATGATTCGAGAGGCAAACAAGCCCGCAACGTAGTCGCTCTAGGATGGCTTGTTTGCGGCATTTTTGAATCAAGGATTCAAAAATGCATGACATCTTGAATCAGAGATTCAAGATGTCATAGATTTCCATATTTCTCTTTATACTTTTGTATGATTGCTTCCTGCTCCAGTAGTTGCTTATCCTTTTCTTCAATTACAGGAATAAGCTCTGATTCTGCCTGCTCCCTGCCCTCTTTTCTGCCTTCTTTCAGGCCTTCTTCGTGCCCAATCCTGTGGCCTTCATATTGGGCTGTTGCCATTACTTCTTTATACCTGCGCTTGCCTTCAAGTATCTCTCTTTCATATTTATTAGTATTCATCTCCAGTACCAAGTTTCCCACCTCCTCGATATACGGATTGCCTTCTGCAAGAATCTTTAGTTCTTCCCACGTTGTTGCTCTGAATACTTTAGCCCAGTAAACAAGCTTATTCTCTTCATCCTGCTTTGTTGCCAGTTCTATGTGATTTAAGTTTAGCACGTTTATTCAGAAATCTGTAGTGTAATAGTTCCCATAGCTCTTATTGGTATTGGTCAAAAGATAATGCGCATAAAACTCTGGATATTCCCTGAACATCTCCTGATCTGTGATGCAGATATGAGTTGTCTTTTTTAATAATGAATAGCTCTCACCTTCGTCTATGCAATCATAAGCTCTGCAGGCATATAATAATGAGCGGCTTATCCAAAAGGTGTCATTATACATCTGAAGTTCTATGTTGATGATCTCAGATGTATTCAGTGTCACCTTAAGATCCATGATGGTCTCCTTGCCATTAGCGCTTAATGTTATTGGGTTCTCAACTACCACGTCGGTTATGTATTCAATTGGTATTCCTTTCAATGCGCTTATAAGGCCTTTTAGGGCATTCTTTGACCTTTGCATTGTGTAGTGAAAGACCAGGTCATCAGTAAGTGGAAATTCAATTTTTCCCGTTGCTTCGCTGAGACTGATCCTCCTTTCATTGGCTTCATTTTGTACCGCGTTTTCTTTTTGTCGTTCTTCTTTCATCTGGTAATCCTTTCTTTTTTGTATTAATGCTTTCTAAGAGAATCTTTGCAGCGAGCGCTGCGGAATTATAGAAAGATCTGAATGTGTCATATATCCACAAAGAAAAGATTACCATTAAATTCTTAAGATTTACCATCGAAAAATCTTAAGATTTCTTAAGATTTTTTGAGTTTCTCAACCATGCCGGCCAGTGCCAGAAAGCTTTCTGCCTTAACTATGGCAATTCCCTGCCCTTCGTCTCCCAGAACAACAAGCTGGTCACCGGGAGAAATATCAAACAGTTTTCTGGCCTTGGCGGGAATAACTATCTGGCCCTTGTCTCCCACTGTTACAAGGCCAAAAAGATGTTTGCCCTTAGGCGGAACAGCAAATCCCATATTGTCCTCGGGCTCGTAGTTGGCCAGGTCATCCAGAGACACCCCGAAAATGTCAGCAAGCTGTTTGCATTTATCAAGATCCGGAACGCTCTCTCCGGCTTCCCACTTCGCGACGGACTGCCTTGTGACGCCAAGCTTTTCCGCAACATCCTCCTGAGTCATCTGTAACACTTTTCGCATCTGAACCAAATTATCCTTAAACATTTATTTCTCCTTCTTAATTCCCAGCACTGCCCATCTGAAAAACGGAATCCTCGAAATAACGGCATATAGGCCATATCCAAATATAAATCCCGCCAGAAGACTTAAAATGTAGCACGCAGGTGCCGGTAATAACCCCGTCTTGGCAAAGATAAGGGCAACGGAAGATATCCCAAGGTAGTGGAATACATATAGTCCGAAGCTGTGAGCTGACATCCATTTGGATAAAGGACCTGAAAAATCGCCAAAGCGTGCCATTCCCGAAAGCATAGCCAGCGATCCCGCATACGCATCGAGTGAATATAGAAAACTTCTGTTGATAGGCTTGTCTGCGTAATTATCGCCAAAATTAATAGCTGCAAATGTCACACATACAGCTGCTGCAAATACTATCAGAGGTATTGCAATCTTCTTTAGCCTTTCGATCACATCATCATTTGAAAGCACATAATATCCAAGCATAAAGAAAATGAAATAAAATGCGATTCTGTAAACCGAAACAATAGGTGTATTAAGAATCTGCGCCGCGCCCCAGATCGGGAAAACAAGCAATGCTATAAACCACACAGGTGTCTTGCTACCTGCTGTCAACAGCTTTCCTTTTTCAATCTTTCTGATTACTACAAGCATCATGCAGTAAATCCACAAAAGGTGCATATACCAGAGTACTCCGCTTCCCGAGGCAACCATTATCAGATAGATAACAGGCTTCGAAACTCCAGCAGAAGCCAGTCCCTCGAATCCGCCACCAAGTGACATACTCACATACCCCTGAACGAATTGAAATGCAAAAAGTCCTATCGTTGAAGGTACTAAAAGTTTTAAACTCCTGAACTTTATGAACTCTTTATCCGAATGTGAATTCAAAGAAAGTCTGGCACTTATTCCGGAAACCACGAAGAGAACCGGCATAAACCATGGATAGACCAGATACTGATATACGTCATAATACTGAACAGGAAGCTCTGTAATCTGCCCAAGGCCACCAAGGATCCCCTCAGCGTTATACATATAAAACACATGATAAATAACAACAATGACAACAGTGATCCAACGAATGTTGTCCAAGTAGTGTTTTCTCATACGAATCCCACCTTTGCAATATATTTTAACATAATTCTATTGCACGGTCAGGTGGGAGTCCACCAATCATAATTAACATTTAAGAAGGATTTATGTTAAGAGCAGTTGCTTTATTGTTCCCTCAGATTGTATCTATGCATTTTTGAATCGAAGATTCAAAAATGCCGCAAACAAGCCATCCTAAAGCGACTGCGTCGCAGGGCTTGTTTGCCTCTCGTATCATGTTCTCACGAAACCCGCAGCCTGCGGGTTTCTGGAATATCATTCAAGAAATCATGACATCTTGAATCGAAGATTCAAAAATGCCGCAAACAAGCCATCCTAAAGCGACTGCGTCGCAGGGCTTGTTTGCCTCTCGTATCATGTTCTCACGAAACCCGCATCCAGTGCGGGTTTCTGTGATTTCATCTAAGAATACATACAATAATTATCCCCCGGCACAGCCGGGGGATTTAGCCTGAATTATAAATTTGCGAACCGCTTCCTGAACTCCTCTTCCAAATCCTTTGTGATTATGAGCCTTGCCGATTTTATTTCGATTCCTCCCTGGGCAAAATAAAACTTCAGGAAGAAATTGGTTATAAATACAGGCCTCAGAGTCATGCGTACTGTCTGCCACTTTTTGTCCATACCTGTGAGTGTAACAGTCTTAACCAGTTCCCTGTCATGGAACACGGACATTGGAAGCTGGGCAACATCTGGCTGGTTGTCTGCTCTAACAACCAGTTCAAGGTCTATACCGCATCTGTATGGTGCGGCGACAAGAAGCGATGTTGATGCACCTCTCTCAACTTTTATCCTGCTGACATCGAGGTCTGTCACATCCGATTCCAGGATGACCTTTTCCATATCATAAAGAGCACTGTCCTCATTTGAGAGCGCTTCCTCAAGCTCTTTGTCAAGCTCTGACTCCTCTCCCTTCATGTGCCTGTAAACAGGAGTCTTTAAAATATAACAAAGGATGTTTGCGGCATTTCTTGCAAGTTCGCCCCTTGTAAGTCTTCCGTCTTTGAGCGCCTCATTCAGGTTATCATTATTTGAGTTATTCTCTGCGCTTGCGCATACCATGTAGAGATCATTCTGAGCTCTTGCCTGTGACGCGACATTATTGACAGTGCCCTTGTCTCCTGCCTCGTCATTGCCAAAAGCCCACCAGTCAGTCATTACGATTCCATCAAAGCCCCATTCTTTTCTTAGGATGGTTGTAAGAAGATCAAAACTGCTTGCTGCATAGATTCCGTTTACAGGTCCGTAAGAGGTCATGATAGCCCTGGCATTTCCTTCCTTTACGGCTATTTCAAAGCCCTTCAGGTAGATCTCCCTTAACGCCCTTTCAGATACAACACTGTTTACAAACCTTCGCTTGTATTCCTGGGTATTTCCTGCAAAATGCTTTATTACCCCGTCAGTATCATACTTGTGAAGGCCCCTAAGCTGAGCTGCGACAAGCTTGCCCGTAAGATAAGGATCCTCTGAAAAGTACTCAAAGTTCCTGCCGTTTAAAGGATTTCTGTGTATATTCATCCCAGGCCCCAAAAGAGCGTCAATCCTGTGCCTTCTAAGATCCAGGCTCTCCCAGCCAAAGAGTTTTTCATTAAGCTCTTCATTGAAAGTGCAGGCAAGACAGGTACCGTTAGGCAGGGAAAAAGCATGCGTTCCGCAGTCCATCCTGATGCCGCTTGGACCGTCTGAGCATCCGGCAACAGGAATCCCGAAGCTCTCAAGATGCCCCGTGACACCTCCAAATGCTCCTGCAATTCCCGCTGTAACCTTTGGCGAACACATTCCTTCGCCCCTTAAGATAGCGCACAGATCCTCATCTGTCAGCTGTGCGATAAAATCTTCCATTGAGACCTTGCCGGTTTCAACATCCTCTAATTTAAAGCCCTGATCACCGGTATATTCCTTTGCCCCGGGAAGGTTATCCACTCTCTTCTTATTTGGATCAACTGTTCTTGTCGGTACATCCTCATAGACCCTTATGATCTCATCGTTGTAATATCCCGGAATGAGGCGCGCATACTCATAAACCGGCGCGCAGGCCTCTTCACACTGCTGCAAAACTTTGAGGTTATCTAAAATGAAACTGCCGGCTCTTTCTGCGTTTCTGACATCGCTTCCAACGAAGAACTCATACTCCCCCGCTTCAAGTACATACGCGGACTTGTGTCCTGTAATCCCGCTGTCATCATAAGATGAAACAGAATAATCATCGATAACAAATTCAATAATCCGGCTCTCACCGGGCATAAGTATCCCCGTCTTTTTAAAGGCACAGAGAGTCCTCATCGGCTTTCCCAAAACGCCCTGCGGAGCCCTCACATACACCTGAACAGCCTCTTTGCCAGCCACATCTCCGATATTTGTGACCCTGACTTCAAGGCGACTGAAACCTTTCTCATCATAGTTAAATGAGGAAGCCTCTATATCAAAACTTGTATATGAAAGGCCATATCCAAAGGGATAAAGAACTCTGTCTCTGGCAAAGGTCTCAAAATATCTATAGCCCACATAGATGTCCTCTGTCTGGACATTCTCAGTTTCTGATCCAAAATTCTCAGTTGAAGGATAATCCGCGGCATCCTCTGCAATTGTGTCAGAGAGCTTGCCTGATGGATTAACAGTCCCCATCAGCACATCAAGGACTGCATTTCCGCCCTCCTGACCGCCCTGCCATACATACAATACTGCAGACGGATCCAGCTCTTTTACCCACTTCATATCAATTATATTACCGGTATTCAAAAGAACTATTGTGCGCTCAAACACTGCGCAGACCTTGGCGAGGGCCTCTTTTTCCTCTTTTGTCAGAAGAAAACTTCCCTCTTCATTTTTATTGTCCTGGTCTTCACCCGCAGTCCTTCCGATAATGAATATCGCCACATCTGAATCAGTCGCAGCTCTTTTCACTATCTCTTCATCAAGAGGCATTTCCTTCTGATACCACGGCTCGGAAGCCCATCCGGCTCCGCGGTCAAAAGGATTTTCCTGCACAAATCTCTCATATTCAGCTCTGAGTGTTTTATTGACGTAAAGATCGCCGCAGCCAGCCAGCGCTTCGTATATGCCAACCACGTAGTCAACATTTACCATTCCGCCTGACCCTGTACCACTCCTGTAGTAATTCATCTGACTTCTGCCAAATATCGAGACTCTGCTTCCCTTTTTAAGCGGCAGGGCTTTTTTGTCATTCTTTAAAAGAACTATTCCCTCAGCCGCAGCCTCTCTGATCGTCTTTTTAAACTCTTCTGCATTCCAAATCTTACTCATATTTAATCTCTCTCATATTCGTCAGCAGGCATATCCTTGGCCCTTTTCGTCATCGCCCTGACTTCCTCGAAACTGTCAGCATACTGGCTGGAGGTCATCGTAGGATTGCCGTCAATAGTTTTAGCCCTGTACCAATCATAGAAGTTCTTAATAGGATGCGGAGCGATCCTGGACATCATGACCTTGTACTTCACATACAGCTCAGCGACCTCATCCCTGACATTGCCGACATACGCAGATGGGTTGATCGAGATCTTGTCTTTGAAGATCCCAAACGACTTCTCAAGGGAGCTGCTAAGTGCGTCCACCCTGTTTCCGATACCACTGCTGATACCGTCAATCCTTGCTCCGATTCCTTCTTTTACATCCTCTCCCTTAAAAGCCACAAGCACGTCGAGTCTCTTTTGCATCCTCTGCATTTCACTCTTGACTCTCTCCATATAGACAAGGACATCGCCAATATCCATCGCCGTTCTGAATGCCAGCATAAAGTCCGCACTGAATAAGACTGTCACAACAACAGTCACAACCGAGAGAATATTATAAGGAATTGAGAAAAGAAGTTTCTCAACCGGGAGCTGCAGATAGTGCGTAAACAGAACCGTAAAAAATCCCCAGACCAGCGATGATTCAAGGCAGATCTGCCCCTTGTAGTTGAATTTCTTGTGCGAGTAATCCCAATACCTTATCTTAAAAAGAGACTCCATCAGGACTCCGGTGACGTACTCAAGTACTGTTGCGCCAACGCAGCCGGCTATGTACACAAGTATCACATTGTCATAATATGGCCTTGATACAAGAAGCATTGTTATTCCACCGCAGCCATATAACGGCAAAAAGGGTCCACGAATGAACCCTCTGTTTGTCAGATGTTTTTCCATGACCGATACGTATATCGACTCAAATATCCATCCCAAAAAACTATAGAAATAAAACAGGAAAAGCCACTGTAACGGCTGATAATCAAACATCAAAAACTCCTACTCACTGCTCCGGATTCGAAAAATCTATCACAGGATTTTCCGGCTCAGAAGCAGGCTCTACTTTTATCGCAACAAGGACGGGGCCTTCTCCCTTGTACTCGGGAACAAACTGCTTCTCAACCCTTGCTGTTACTTCTACCCAGTCTTTTTCCCTGAGTTCTTTTGTCTTATCATACTCACAGGCAAATCCCAAAAACTGCATGTCCTGCGCGCAGCAGGTCATCGCCATTCTCCCGGGCACAAACCTGTTATCCGGGAACTCCGGCGGAATCAGAACCATTGCCTTAAACTTAACATTTTTGCCCTCATATCTCTCAACATGATCAAGTGCATCCAGATAAAACATTCCATATCCGTAATTGCTAAGTTCGATAGGATCCTGGTTAAGATCAAATGGCAGATCCTCATCGAGCGTGACATCGACTTCGCCGTTCATATCCTCAAAGATAATGTCAGCCTTCTGGTTAATAGCCTTAACATTGCGCTTGTAGGAAGGCAGCTTCTCTATAAGGCCGTCGCACCTGTTGAACAGGATAAGGTCAGAATTTCTTATCTGCTCTGCCAAAAGAGATTTCATATTGCTGAAGTACAGTTCAAAACTTGAAGCGTCTATAACTGTTATCTGCTGCTCCAGATTCCACATAACAGGGAGTCTCATATTCTTGAAATTCCACATGCCGTTGTACTCAACAAGAATCCTTTCGGGATTGTGTTTGGCATCAAGCGCTACAAGGGCATCGGGATTGAAGTCCTCTTCGTCTTCTATATACTCCACTACCGTGTTTGTACTCCTTAGCAGGTTCTTCTCATAGTCGTTCTCACCCTCTTCGCAGACTATCAGCAAAGTCTTGCCCTTGGTGCGAAAGTACGGCTGAGCGATTGTATATCTGAAGAAATCAGTCTTGCCCGCATCCAAAAATCCATTGATAATATATACCGGTTTCAAATTAATTCTCCTTATCATAGTTTCCTGAACAGCTTCTGAAGGTTGTCCTCTTTAAGCTCCGATCCGATTACGCAGAACTTACCTGTAACATCGGCTGAGCCGTTTCTTACATCAGCCTCACCCGGAACATAGTCAAATTCGATCCATGATCCGTCGGGAGTGGGAACCACACCCTTTGTCCTTAGAACAATGCCGTACTTCTCGTCATCTTCAAGAACTGCGAGCATTCCCTCGATCTCTTCCTTTGTATACTTAAGAGGTGTCTCCATTCCCCAGCTCATGAACACATCATCTGCGTCATGATGGTGGTGATGCTCATGTTCATGCTCATGCTCGTGTTCATCATGATCGTGGTGGTGCTCATGTTCATGCTCATCGTGGTCGTGATGGTGCTCATGTTCGTGCTCGTGTTCATCGTGGTCGTGGTGATGCTCATGTTCATGCTCATGCTCATCGTGGTCGTGATGATGCTCGTGGTCATGCTCGTCGTGATCATGGTGGTGCTCATCATGATCATGGTCATGGCTTGCAGTGTAAATTACCGAGCCATCCTCGGCAACATGTCTGTGGCTTCCATGATCATGGTGATGGTGATGATGTTCATGCTCCTGTTCCATGACCATTTTAAGCAGTTCAGCCTCAAGGTCGTTGTTGCCCTCGAAGGTATCGAGTATCTCTTTGCCTGTGATCTGATCAAGAGGTGTTGTTATGATCGTAGCCTTGTCATTGTGCTCACGAATAAGCTCAACAGCTGTCTCTATCTTGCTCTGATCAGCCTTGTCGCATCTGGTGAGAATGATAGTGCCCGCATTCTCGATCTGATTTATAAAAAACTCTCCAAAATTCTTGATATAAACTTTGGCCTTTGTCACATCCACAACGGTAACAGCGCTATTGAGCTCCATATTGTCATTGGTATCAGCAATATTCTGTATGGCCCTCATAACATCAGAGAGTTTGCCAACGCCCGATGGCTCAATAAGTATCCTCTCAGGTGAATACTGCTCCATAACCTGCGCCAGTGATGTCTCGAAGTCGCCGACCAGGGAGCAGCAGATGCAGCCTGAATTCATCTCTGTTATCTCTATGCCTGACTCCTTAAGAAATCCGCCATCGATACCTATTTCTCCAAACTCATTTTCTATGAGGACAACTTTTGTTCCTGCAAGTGCCTCTTTTAAAAGCTTTCTGATAAGTGTCGTCTTACCGGCTCCGAGGAAACCGGAAATAATATCAATCTTTGTCATATCTACTCCAATCCGCACATTGGTTGTGCTAAATCTATTATAACAAATCTATTCTATGCAGATGGGTGTCCAATGTCAAGGAAGCAGGTCTTCCGAATCATTCTTTCACGAAACGCGCAGCGAAGTGCGCATTTCATATATAAACTGTAATGTTTACTCCTCTGATGAAGCATCGGTTGTCAAAGTTTCGTCCACTTCGGGCTCGTTGTCATCTAAAGTGCTGTCATCATCCTGTTCTTCATTTGTCTCTTCAGGTTCTGATTCTTCAGAAGCAGTCTCTTCATTATAAGATTCCTCATCTCCAAATCCGGTACCAGAAAGCTCCTCTTTCGCATCTTCCGTATTTGCGGCATCTGATTCTTCTTCCACATTTACATCAGATTCGTCTTCCTTATTTTCATCAGATCCATCTTCCTCATTTTCATCAGATTCATCTTCCTTATTCTCCTCAGATTCATCTTTCATTTCTGCACTGTCAGAATCTTCCACCGGATCGGCAGCTTCTTTTGTTGTCTCCGATATATCTTCAGAAGAAGCATCTTTTTGACTCTCGGATATGTCATCAATGTCTTCCGATGTATTTTCGTCGCTTTCTTCGTCCTGTGATTTCTCTGCGCCATTTGTATCGCCTTCAGCTTCCGCTGTTCCATCGTTTTTCTGTGTCTGCTCAGACGGTTCCTCCTTTTGAGGCTCATCTTCCAAAGTAATCTCTTCTGTGTCCTCTTCATCTGCGCCGTTTGTCTCCTCCGGCACAGATTCCGGGTCATATCCGGTATCAGCATCCTTCCCCGGAGTCTTCGTTTTATCCGAAGTCTCTTTGTCTTTTTCGTGGTCAGTTTCATCACCTTCTAAAGAAATAGTGATATTCTCCTTGTTTTCTTCAGGATCCTCCGAAAGCTCTTTGTCATCCATGGCCTCATCTTCCTTGGGATCATCATCTGCCTTAAATTTCAGCTTCATATCCTCCATGCTGTCAAACTCGCTTATGGAAAAGAAATTATCCTCATCGTTAAAATCGTTATAGAAAGAGGCTTTGCTGTTTAAAAGATCCTCAGAGTCAAGTGAGGAAAATTTGCTTTTTACAGCCATCTTGGACGAAGAAATTATCGCATCGGTCTTGACAGTCTTATATCCTGAGCTCACACCGTCAAACGTGATCTTGGCGGATACCACCTGTCCGTAGGCATAATTGCAGGAAGTTGCATATCCTAAAAGTTCATTGTCCTTATATCCGCATACCCTCTTTTCTTCACTTGTTTCTTTCATAACATATCCGTGTCTTGCAAGTACAACCTTGTAATCTGTAGTTACCTCATCGTGCGTCGAATCACTGTTGACATACTCAGCGCCGCAGTAATTACATTTATATTTGCGCATTGTCTCACCGTTACTGACTCCAACCGTGCTTCCGGTTACAACATCTCTTGATGTCCTGTACACATAAGTGGTCACAGTTTCGGTGCAGCTGTCTGTGTGCACATGTCGAACTGCCTTGGTATAACAGCCTCCTTTCCTGGAAGATGGTACCAGCTCCTCATTGCACTTCTTTCCATTCCCGTCCTCATGATAGTGGTAGACATATTCCACCTTGCCGGGTACATCACCTTTTTCCAATACCGTTTCATTTGGTATACTCTGAATAGCCTTGGCTAATTCGGCAAATGTGGCATCCTCTCTAACCTTAACGCCTTTAGTGAGCAACGCGGATGCCAGCAGCTTTTTTCCGTTACTCACACGCTGAAAAACCTTGTCAATCCTTGAATTGACATCTGATAACTCTGTTCCGATATACTTTTTTAATGAGCTTACATCATTAGTTACAGATGAGCTCATCGATGTGAACTTATTGTCGATATTGCTGTTCACTTTATCTATGCTGGAATTTACTCCGGTAATGCTCTTGTTCACGCCTGTGATCGTCTTGCTCACAGCCCCGATATCGGTAGACACTCCTTCAATGCTCTTATTGACTGCAGTAATGTCCTTATCCACATCACTTATGCCGGAGGATACCTTGGTTATACTATTGTTTACACCGGTGATACCTGAATTTACACCTGATATGCTCTTGTTCACACCATCGATACCGCTCTTGACGCCATCAATTCCGCTCTTCACGCCGCCAATACCGGTATTCACATCCTGTATCTTTGTCTTAACACTGCTGATATTTGTGTTAATGTTACTTACTTCTTTATTTAATGCCGCAAAATAATCCTTGATCTGATTTCCAAGAGCTGTGATATCTTTCTTGAAAGCATCAATCTGCTTGCTGTTTAGTTCAGCTAAGTTTTTATTTGTATTTTCGAGAACTGTGTATAGTGACTTGTAGTTCTCCTGCATCTCTTTTGATAATGTCTGATTGCCGGTGTTTATCCTGTCTGTGATCGCGCCTGACTTCTCATCGATCTTCCCGGAAAGGCTTTGTGTGCTCTCCGCGATCTTCCCTGTAAGAGTGCTTGTCTGAGCATCTGTCTTATCCAAAAGACTTTTTGACTCACCCGCTATCTTCTCCTTAAGTGAGGCGCTTGTCTCGTCCATCTTCTCGGTGATCTTTCCTGATTCCTCGGAGATTTTCTCTGTGAGGGCGCCGGTCTGGGCATCTGTCTTATCCAAAAGACTTTTTGACTCACCCGCTATCTTCTCCTTAAGTGAGGCGCTTGTCTCGTCCATCTTCCCGGTGATCTTTCCTGATTCCTCGGAGATTTTCTCTGCGAGAGCGCCGGTCTGGGCATCTGTCTTATCCAAGAGACTTTTTGACTCACCTTCTATCTTCTCCTTAAGTGAGGCGCTTGTCTCGTCCATCTTCTCAGTGATCTTTCCTGATTCCTCGGAGATTTTCTCTGCGAGAGCGCCGGTCTGGGCAT
>CAMNEA010000070.1 GCA_946536145.1 uncultured Butyrivibrio sp. | reverse complement strand
AGTTTATCTGGAGTTGCAGAGTTTTATTATCTCATATGCTGTAAAAGACAGGTAATAAGCGAGAAAACACAATTGCCTGCAAAAGTTTAAATGCGTATAATTTCCATATAATAAAATCTTTGTCAAATTATTAGATTTGAGGAAAAAAGATGGAAAAAGCTTACAAACTTCTCTTTAATACCGAGGAATCCGATGATCTGTACGTATACTGCTGCGGGCTTTCACAGACTCAGCCGAATCACAGCTTCGGTCCCGCCTTGAAGCCCCATTTTATGATTCATTACTGCCTAAGCGGAAAGGGCAGCTTTTCCATAGGCGGTCAGAATTATCCTCTAAAGGCCGGCTATGGTTTCCTGATAGTCCCAGAGGAGCTTGCCTACTATGTTTCCGATGAGGAAGATCCATGGACCTATGTCTGGATTGGATTTGGCGGCAGAAGGGCTGACACTATAGTTTCACAGCTTGGCCTGTCACTCCACCAGCCCATCTTTAAGAGCGACTTATCAAAGGACATCTACGACATTGTCAAGGATATGATGGATCACAACACCTTCAGCGTCGAGGATGTTCTTAGAAGGAACGGGCTTTTATCCATGTTTCTTTCGATAATAGCTTCCGGCATCAGCGTCACCCAAAAGAGCGATTCCGGCAGCGACAATTACTATGTCACCAAGGCTCAGGCCTTTATACGGAGCAATTACTGCAACCCCATCAAGGTCTCCGATATCGCAAACTATGTCTGCATTAACAGAAGCTATCTGTACACTCTTTTCCAGAAGACCCTTGGCATCTCGCCTCAGCAGTACCTGTCCAGTTACCGCATTGCCAAGGCCGTGGAACTTTTGCAGCTTACAAGGCTCTCCATAGAGTCCATTGCCATATCCTGCGGATACTCGGATCCTCTCGTGTTTTCCAAGGCTTTTCACCAGGAAAAGAAAATATCTCCCTCCGCCTATCGCAAGTCCCTTCCAAAGAGCGACACTATAGCAGGGAACAAGGAGCGCCTGCTGCAGGTAGAAAAGCTCATAGAAGAGCGGCATATGCAGTCAAATGATCCCAATTAAACAGTTCTTTTAATTACTGCATTAAAAAGCAGGCGGATTGCCACCTTTGGGCCATCCGCCTGCGCTTTTTTATAAATACTTATTTCACTTCTACCTGAAGCTTGTCCAGATGCCACACCTCATCAACATATTCCTGAATGGTTCTGTCTGATGAGAACTTGCCGCAGCAAGCGGTATTAAGCAGAGACATCTTAGCCCAGCGCTTCTTGTCCGCATAGGCATCAGATATTCTCCTCTGAGCCTCAAGGTATGCCTCGAAGTCCTTGAGGATGAAATACTGGTCTGCCTTATTGGAGTTGTAGGTGTTGAGCAGGCAGTTATAAAGCGGTCTGAACAGTTCTCTGTCCTGTGAGAAGGTGCCGTCCACAAGTTTGTCAAGAACTGACTTCACATTAGGATCTGAGTTGTAGATATCCATCGGATTATATCCGCCGTTTCTCTCAAACTCCATGACTTCCTGTGATGTAAGACCGAAGATGAACGCGTTCTCCTCGCCAACTTCATTGACGATCTCAACATTTGCGCCGTCAAGTGTGCCAAGAGTTACGGCACCGTTAAGCATCATCTTCATGTTACCTGTTCCTGATGCCTCCTTACTTGCAGTAGAGATCTGCTCGGAAATATCAGCTGCCGCAAATATAAGCTCTGCGTTGGATACCTTGTAATCCTCGATAAATACGACCTTGAGCTTTCCGCCTATATCAGGATCATTGTTTACAACTTCCGCAACAGCATTGATAAGCTTAATTGTAAGCTTGGCTGTAAGGTATCCGGCTGCTGCCTTTGCACCAAAGATATAGGTCTTTGGATAGAAATCCTTGTCAGGATGTGCCTTGATGTCGTTGTACTTGTGTATAACCTGAAGTATATTAAGGAGCTGTCTCTTGTACTCGTGAAGTCTCTTTACCTGAACATCGAAGATGGACTTGGGATCAACATCGATTCCGTTGTGCTTCTTGATGTACTCAGCAAGTCTCTTCTTGTTCTTGTACTTGATCTCCATAAATTCCTCAAGAGCCTTCTTGTTGTCGACATACTCCTTGAGCTTGCTCATCTCTGAGAGGTCTGTGATCCAGCCGTCACCAATCTTGTTGGTTACCCAGTCAGCAAGAAGAGGATTTGCATGCAGGAGGAATCTTCTCTGTGTGATACCGTTGGTCTTGTTGTTGAACTTCTCAGGCATCATCTCATAGAAGTCACGAAGCTCTCTCTTTTCAAGGATCTCAGTATGAAGCTTGGCAACACCGTTTACAGAGTGGCCACCGACAATGGCAAGGTGAGCCATCTTGACCTGGTTGTCATAGAGTATCGCCATACTCCTTATCTTGGCCTGAACATCTATTCCGGCGGAGCCTGTGTACTGGCGCATGATCTGATCGACAAATCTCCTGTTGATCTCGTCAACGATCTGATAAATTCTCGGCAGAAGTCTCTGGAAAAGATCTACCGGCCACTTCTCAAGCGCCTCAGCCATGATGGTGTGGTTTGTGTAGCAGCAGGTCTTGGTCGTAACCTCCCATGCCTCGTCCCAGGTCAGGTAATACTCATCCATAAGAAGCCTCATGAGCTCTGCAACCGCAACTGTCGGATGTGTGTCATTGAGCTGGAATACAGCCTTTTCATAGAACTTTCTTATGTCATCATGCTTCTTGAGGTATCTCTTAAGAGCGGTCTGAACCGAAGCAGAGATAAAGAAATACTGCTGCTTAAGACGCAGCTCTTTTCCTGCTATGTGGTTGTCATTGGGATACAGTACCTCGCAGAGCTGGCTTGCAAGATTCTCCTGCTCAACAGCCTTCTGGTAGTCGCCCTTGTCAAAGGAATCAAGCTGGAAGCACTGAATCGGCTCAGCATCCCAGATCCTCAGCGTATTAACAACGCCGTTTCCGTATCCTACAACAGGAAGGTCATAGGGAACAGCTTTAACTACCTGATATCCCTCCTGAGAAAAGACAGTTCTGCCCCTCTCGTCTGTGTGTACATTTACATAGCCGCCGAATTTAACTTCCTTGGCGTACTCATTTCTTCTAAGCTCGAATGGGTTGCCGTTTTCAAGCCAGTTGTCAGGCACCTCTACCTGATAGCCGTCCTTGATCTTCTGGCGGAACATTCCGTATTTGTAGCGGATTCCGCATCCATAAGCCATGTATCCAAGTGTTGAAAGCGAATCAAGGAAACATGCAGCAAGTCTTCCAAGGCCACCGTTACCGAGTGCCGGATCTGGCTCCTGATCCTCCACAAGATTCACATCAATACCAAGTTCATCAAGCGCATCCTTAACCGGCTTGTAAGCCTGAAGATTGATCAGGTTGTTTCCGAATGCTCTGCCCATGAGGAACTCCATGGACATGTAATAAACTATCTTGGGATCCTGCTCATCGGCAGCCTTCTGTGTTGTCATCCAGTGGTCAACGATGGCGTCCTTTATGGCATAGGCCGATGCCTGATACAGCTCCTGATCTGTTGCCTCATCCATTGTTTTCCTGTAAAGTGTCTTTACATTGTACTGGACACTTCGCTTAAAGAGATCCTTATCAAAGGATAATTTCTTTTTCTTCATGCTCCCTCCTCAAAGAAACAAAAATAATAGTATAGCTATATTATCGTTCTCAAAATATAGTATACGTTTCAATTCTACCCCAAAATAGCATGCAATTCTATAAAATTTCGCTAAATTCTGCAACATTGCAATAAAATATCACCAATTATTATGATAAAATTGATGCATAAAGAAAATCAGACATCTGCATGTTTGCTTTACAGAGGACATTTTATGGAGTTTTTGAAAGCGCATCAGCTTAACGTAATGCTTTTCCTGAGCGGTATATGCGGAGTACTCGTAGTTCTGGCGCTGATGTCGAGGACTCTCTCCCCAAAGCGCAGGCGCATTCTTGCACATATAGAGACTGCAGGCATGCTTTTACTGCTGGCAGACCGATATGCCTATCTTTACAGGGGCAATACCGGCATTAGTGGATTCTGGATGGTCAGGATCACTAACTTTCTTGTATATTTCCTCTCACTGTATATCACACACTCAGTCAGCCTGTACTATACGGATCTGCTTGAGAATGAAGGAGGAATGACTAAAAGGCCTTTGCTTATCTATATCTGCGAGTGGCTCTTTACCGCTGGTATCATACTCCTTATCATCTCACAGTTCACCGGATTGTACTATACATTTGATTCTAAGAACCAGTATGTGCGATCTCCCGGAAGCCTCATCAGCTATGTAATACCCATTTCCATAATAATTCTCCAAATGACTCTTGTATTACATTATAAGCACACACTCAGCAGGACCATAACCTCTTCGCTGTTCTTAAACAGTGCAATTATCCTTATTGCAGCCATTCTTCAGCACTTTTTCTACGGTTTATCTCTGATAAACATATCTATGGTAAGCGGAGCTATTCTGCTGTACCTTTTTGTTCTGATCGACCTCAATGATAAGGTTGAGCATGCCAAGATACAGGAAATTGAGTTCTACAAAAAAGAACACGAACAGGAACACGAACTGTTTGAGCAGACAGCACTTGCGCTGGCAAGCGCGATAGATGCCAAGGACAAGTATACTCACGGTCACTCAAGCCGTGTTGCGCTCTATTCAGCGCAGATAGCCAAAGAAGCCGGAAAAAGCGAGGAAGAATGCGAAATGATATATTTTGCAGCCCTTCTTCATGATGTAGGAAAAATAGGTATTCCAGACAGCATCATCAACAAGGACGGCAAACTCACCGATGAGGAGTTTGCCCAGATCAAAATGCACCCTGTCTATGGAAATGAGATCCTCTCAAGGATCAGAAGGTCACCATACCTAAGTATCGGTGCCCACTATCACCATGAGCGCTACGACGGGCGCGGCTACCCTGACGGGCTGAAAGGTGATGACATTCCGGAAATAGCACGTATTGTCGGTGTCGCCGATGCTTATGACGCAATGACTTCAAAGCGAAGCTACAGGGATCCAATCCCTCAGGACAAGGTTCGTGAGGAACTTGTCAAAGGTATGGGAACACAGTTTGATCCCGAGTTTGCCAAGATCATGCAGCATCTGATCGACCTCGATACCGAATATAATATGAAGGAACAGCTCGCAGGCACAAACCTTTCTGAAAGATCTTCCTTTGACTCAAAAGAGCTATTCGATGATTACTCTTCCGGAATACTTATAAATGAGAACCTCACGCGACTTAGTTTCAGCAGCAGACCCATAAACGGTAACAGAGCAGAGTGCTTACCGGTTCTTGTCTTATTTGATTCACTTGACGGAAGATATCAGGATACAGAAGACAAAAAAAGGGATCTGGTGTATCTGGAATATGGAAAAATCTATATGAATGGACAGACAGAGTGCGAAGCCGCGCGTAAAATTGAAGTTCGTCCGTCGTCGCAATCACGTTCTTCCAAAAATGGCAGAAATTCGAAGTCTCAGCACTACCTCATTGAGGCAGTTCGTATTGAAGACCACCTTATGCTGAATATTTCAGACGGAGAATTTACAGGGCAGATAATCGTAGCGCTTCCGGACAGCACACGCTTTAGCTACATCTCTATTACCGGAAAGAACTGCAGGATAAGTGGCATCAGTGTTGATCAGACAGGTGAACCGGTTTCTCCTGACTTTATCCCCCGCATCGCGGAGAAGATCAGTTATATAAAAGACAGTCCTGCAGGAGATATCCCGAATGTCCAGGTTGACAGATGGCGTTCTTCATCAAGTGAAGCCATTCCCATATCCGGAGACATGAAGCTTACGTTCCATGCCATGAGCCTTCCGACTGCAAGACTTATATGGCACTGCCCGTATATAAGTATTTTTTCATCTGAAAATGCAAGAACTGACAGCGAGAGCTACAAAGAGTATGTTCTTGTCCGGCTTGACGGAGAGAACTGGGAATCTGATGATGGTTCCGAAAACCGTATCACAACCACACAGACTCCATCCTTTGTCGGATGGCACAACTGGAAAAAACTCTTTAAAGCGGGAGTTGACTGTGAAGTCATGATAAAGAAAAACGGCAGTCAGATATCTGTCTCCACCGAGAACCTTGGTGTTGTTGTTGAGAGCCTGACCACTATTCTCGAGCAGACTGAAAATCTATATATTGCACTGACCGGCGACCAGGTTGCTCTCACAAACATCAGGATTGAAAAATTGTAATGAGCCGGGACAAAAGGACCGGTAGCAGTAAGCAAAGAGATTTGTACACTGCTGCCGGTCCCTTTCATATTTTACTGAAGGAGTGACAAAACTCCCTGATTTGTCTGGTTTGCCTGTGCAAGCATTGACTGACCTGCCTGCATCAGAATATTGTTGTTGGAGTATCTGACCATCTCTGTTGCCATATCCGTATCTCTGATCAGTGATTCGGATGCTGTCGTGTTCTCAACAACATTGTCGAGATTCTTTATCGTGTGTTCCAGGCGGTTCTGAAGTGCACCGTAGTAACTCCTTACCCTGGATACGTTCATAGCTGCGACATTTATAGTCTCCAGTGTCTCAAGCGCATTCTCCAAAGTAGTTGTATCAAAGGTTCCTCCCTCTGTGAGTGAATCCATCTTTATGTTATATCTCTTGAGGGGAATCCGATCTTCCTCAGTGTTTTCTGACCCAACCTGAAGATAAAGAAGACTTGCTCCTGCGGCTCCAGAATCCTTTTGTGGAAATTCATATATCGCCCCATAGGAATTTCCATATTTCGTGTTGTCTGTATTTATAAAATAAGAGCTGTTTGTTGCTCCGCCTGCCGCATTAGCAAATACCTGGGACTCAGACTGGTCCAGTGAACTAAAAAGAGCCCCCGCTCCCGTATCATTCCTTGCATTAAGAAAATCACGTGCAAAAGATAGGGATGCAGCATCTGCACTGCTAAATTTATTCTCAAAATCAGCCTGCCCGGAATAGTCTGTCAGTGCTGCTATTGCCTGATTTAGTGTATGCCTGTTGCGCGCCATGTCAGTCATCAGCGCATCAAGCCCCTGTGCTATATTGGCTGAAGTAACCGCAGTATTGCCATTTTTGGCGGATACAGCATAGCCCAGGTACATTGTTCCAAGATACCCTGCTCCATATTCCATAGATTTAAGCTGGCTCATATAGTTCTTGATGTCAGCATCAGATGAGGATTTGCTTAGCCTGTTGGAGAGCCATCCGTTGTCTCCGCTTGCTGTCTGCGCAGCCCCTTCCTTGAACCACTTTGGATATGGATTGACAGCTCCGGGAGCCATGCCGTCTGTCAAAGTGTCATCCATCACAAGATGTGTCATCTCATGGGCAATTACTGCCGCAAGATCTGCCTTCTCCGCCGCAGTCATATCAGCAAAATTGGCCGCGGAGTAATCAGCTGTATCTACCTTCATCCAGTAATTCATTATAGTAGAATCGCCGGCTGTACCAAAACCAAACCATGCCTGTGCAAGAGTGCCGCCCCTTCCGTCAATTGAAGAGAGATCAAGTCCTATCTGAATGTTCGGTGAAGATGCTGCAGCAAAGAGATTCGGAAAGGTCTGCGAGAGCTTGCTTACTGCGCTGGCTGCTGTGTTCTGGATAAACCTGGCATAGTCGGAATCAGCATAACTTGTTGCACTTCCGATAGCCTCGGAGTTTGCCGGAGTTACAATATTGCCATCTGAATCCACAAATCCAAGAGACACCGATATGCTCTGGCCTGATGGCAGGTTTATATTCAGAGTGTTTCCATCAGCATTCCTTAGGCTGTTTGGGGCATAACCGTCTTCTGTAAATATAGGAATGTCGTTAAAGGTTGTCGAGGCATGAGTTCTGTCGATCTCATTTGAGAGCTTCATCATCTCTTCATTTATATATCTGCGGTCATTATCCGTGAGAGTTCCGTTTGAAGCCTGCACAGCCAGTTCTTTTGCCCTTGTGAGCATGTTGCTGACTTCATCAAGAGCCCCATCAGCAATCTGACACCAGGATACACCGTCCTGAGCGTTGTTGGATCCCTGGTTAAGGCCCCTTATCTGCCTTCTCATCTTCTCAGAAATAGCAAGTCCTGCTGCGTCATCTGCGGCGCGATTTATCTTGTACCCTGATGAGAGCTTCTCAGAGGATTTTGCAGTAATCCCGGTAGTAATATTGAGTTGTCTGTTGGCATTCATGCCTGAAAGATTATGCTGTACTACCATTTAGTGCCTCGAATCTCAAATCCTGCTTAATCCCAGTTTCCAATAGTCTCTGCTTTTAAAAGGCTTTTGCATTTGGGACACCCCAGAGGCTCCTTACCCATGAGAACTTTCTCATAGTCCTTGATATTTACCTCTCCCTCGCATTCACACCTTGATCTAACCTGTATTGCTCTTCCCGAAGCATCTTTTGACCTGAAAACCGCAACTGCCCTCACCTTCTGACACCGATCACAGACCGCCATTTCCTTTGTGGCACTCCATAATGCTTTCGGATTATCGGCAGCTGCCCTTTTGATCAGCTTTCCTGAATTTTCATCAAACAGGTCAACAACATTTTCAAGTTTGTTAAAGCATAGCCCTGCTCCTACGCTCAAAAGCTCCTCATATCCACATTTTTCGCATTTTACCTTAATTAGACTCCCCATTTTTTCCTCTGTTATTTTCACCTTACTGCAGGAGTGAGAGAACTCCCTGATTAGTCTGATTTGCCTGAGCCAGCATTGACTGTCCGGCCTGCATCAGGATATTGTTGTTGGAGTATCTGACCATCTCTGCTGCCATGTCTGTATCTCTTATCCTTGACTCAGCTGCCGATGTATTTTCCATGTTATTGGCCTGGTTCTTTGCGGTATGCTCAAGTCTGTTCTGCTGCGCTCCGATGTGACTTCTGAGTTTGGAAACATCACCCTGAGCGTTCTTTAACCTTAGAAGTGAGTTCCTTGCATTATCAGAAGATGTCACGCTTAGGTTTCTTAGGTTTAATGTATCCAGATCTATCTGCCCGAAGCTGATATACATTCCATCATTAACTTCCGAGCTTGCCTGAATCCAAAACTCTTTGGCATCCTTATTTATCATAGCCTGACCGTTTGCCTTGATGATCTCATCTCTTTTAAGATCTGTATCTGTCATGGTCTCACTGATGCCATAGTCAAATGAGACCTCAAGCTTCTGACCATTACTTACGTTCTGCTTCTGCCATACAGCGCTGAACCCAAGGTCCATTCCCTCAGTATTCTGGCCAAGACTTCCTGTGTTTTTGTAATAATCCCAGCCTCTGATCGATGAGTATTGTCCAACAGAGAGCATATCAGGCCTTGTCCCTGAAAAAGAGATCTTCTCTGAAAAAGCAAGTGCTTCCTCACTGTTTACAATTGCAAAGCTGGAAGGAACACTGTTGATAACGTTGCTGCCGGTAAGATTTGTCATATAGGAAGGGTTCTTGTAAACTCTTGTCGTCCCCATCCTTGAACCACCTGTGTAGTAAGTTTCTAATCTGTCTTTATTATTGTATGCCGTGTCTGCATGGAACATATATTCAAAATTGAGTGGTGTGTCGCATTTATTCTCAATGCTGTAGGACAACTTGTATTTTTTGTTCTCTGCATCCGGTACAGCTTTCTGAGTTATTGTGAACTTTATACCATCCTTATCGTAGTTGAGTTTTCTTGATTCTGTTCCGTTCTCATTGGTATAGTCGCTTATCGTAAAGGCATTTGCAAAGTCTGCAACTACCTGCTTTGTCTCTCCGTCCTGCTCATAACTTACTCTTACAGATGCGTTTGTAGTGCTTCCACTTCCGTATATAAGATTGTAGTCCTTGCCAGCAGCCGGTGAATTCGGGTCCTTTACCTTGGCCTGCAGTCTTAAGGTGTTAGCATTGTTTCCACCTGCAAAAACAGAATTAGTGTTGATTGAAACATCCGCAAAAGAGAAATCTTCAAAGGGGATGTCACCTTCAATAAAAGGTGTTCCATCGGGATTGGTAATAGGGATGTCTCCTTTTCCGAATATCTTTATATTGTTAAACTCCGTTACATCATCTATTCTCTCTATCTCTGTTAAAAGAGCCCGTATTTCCTGTTGTATGTGATCTCTGTCTTCGTAGGTTAGTGTATCATTTGCTGCTTTTACTGACAGTTCAGTCATTCTGTGCATCATTTCCATAACTTCTTCAAGTGCACCATCACCTATCTGGCACATGGAAACACCATCCTGGATATTGTTTATTCCCTGATCCAGTCCCCTGATCTGTCTTCTCATTTTTTCGGAAATTGCGAGACCTGCAGCGTCATCTGCAGCACGATTGATCTTATATCCGGACGACAGCTTCTCTGATGACTTGGCATGAATGCCTGTCGTTATGCCGAGCTGTCTATTAGAATTAAATGCAGTCATGTTGTGCTGAATAATCATTGCAAGATCCTTCTTAAAATCAGTCCGAAATGAAATTTCAGACTGTGTCCTCTCCTAAAAAGCATCCCTGCATGAAAATCAACCACATCCTTTGGTTACTTAATATATCGGCTCGAATTATTATTTCATTAGATTGTTTCACGTAATATAAGTAATTTTCCCTATAATGGGATTTTTCGTTAAAAATATACTAATAATATCTGTTATTTGTTTAAAACATGTGCAAATTATCTTATAATAGAGTCCTAACAAATCTTTTTAGGAGGAACGTTGGTTATGGTAAGAAAAAGTATCTTTAAACAGGCACTATCCATGCTACTTGCAATGGCACTTGTTCTGACCTGCAATCTTACGGCTATCTCATCTTTAGCCTACGATGCGCCGGCAGATATAAAGACCATTCACGACATTCCGGCAGATCTGACCGGCAAGACGGTGATCCTGCACTCCAATGACGTACACGGCGCCATTGGACGCTACCCCTACATCGCATCTGTAAAGCAGAACCTTCAGGGGCGCGGGGCAGAAGTTATTCTGGTCGACTGTGGCGACTTCAGCCAGGGAACTCCCTATGTCAGCACGACAAAGGGACTGGACGCCATCGCCTGCATGAATGCGGCAGGTTATGACATCGTAACGATCGGAAATCATGAGTTCGACTTCGGTCTCACCCAGCTTCGTGCGAATCTGGCAGTTGGCAAATTCAAGACCATCTGCGCAGATGTTCTCGATGCAAATGGCAACAGCATCTGGGAGCCCAACACCCTTTACACAACAAAGTCAGGTGTTAAGATAGGTTTCTTTGGAATGCTGACTCCTGAAACTCAGACCAAGGTCAATCCTGTATATGTCAAGGACGTCAAATTCCTTACCAAGGGTGATCTTGCAGCCTGCGCACAGTCTCAGGTAGACTCACTTAAAGGTCAGGGTGCTGATCTTGTAATATGTCTTTCACACCTTGGACTATATGATGAATCAGCAATTGACGGACACAGAAGTTTAGACGTCTACAACAAGACCAAGGGTATTGATTTCATGCTCGATGGCCACTCACACACGGTAATGACATCCGCTGCCAAGGGCGAGCCCATCCAGTCAACAGGAACCAAGTTTAACAATATCGGCGTTGTGATCATCGATGATGCTTCCAAAAAGATCGAGAGCCACTACCTCATCTCTCTTGATGATCTTCAGAAGGAAGTTATCTCAGATGCAGTTTCAACAGCAGTCATCAAGCGTGTAGACAGAGAATTTGGAACAGCTTTTGCAAAGAGTGAAGTCAACCTTAACGGCGAGCGTGATCCCGGAAACAGAACAGAGGAGACCAACCTCGGTGATCTGATCGCAGATGCACTGCTTTGGAGCGTTCAGAGTAAGGGCAGTGCTGTCACTGTCGATGCCGCCCACACAGTAGCGATCACCAATGGTGGTGGAATCCGTGCCAGCATCGCAGCAGGAGATATAACCAAGAGTGATATAAATACTGTTCTTCCGTTCGGAAATACTGTTGCAGTTGTATATGTAACAGGCGCTGAGCTTCTTGAGGCTCTTGAGGCTTCAACCTTCTCGACCCCCGGAGCGATCGGAGGATATCCTCAGACTTCAGGCATCAAGTTCACTATCGATACCACAAAGCCTTTTGCCCAGGGTTCTGCATATCCCGGTTCAACCTATTACAAGCCTGCAAGCATCAGACGAGTAAGTATCGAGAGCATCAACGGTCAGCCATTCTCACCGACAGATACCTATGCAGTTGTGACCAACAACTTCTGCGCAGTAGGCGGTGACACTTACTATGCATTCGCAAATGCAAGCGCTCAGTTTGATACCGGTATTGTGATGGATGAAGCAGTTATGGAATACATAACAAATGAACTTCACGGCGTAGTTGGCAGCAAATACGCATCTCCAAGAGGAGATCAGACACAGATCAGATAATATATGATCAGACTAAAAGGGGCGAAGCCGCAGCGGCTTCGCCCTTTTCTTATTACATGCAGTATTCACATTTATAATCTTTAAGTTACTCAGACCTTCTCAACGCCTATCGTAACCTTCTCGCCGTTGATATCCCACTCCCTGGCATTGGCTACATCCGATCCGTAAACTATCTCATTGGCAAGTACCTTTGTGGAGATGCTGACCTCATTATTCTTTACAATCTCAGCAAGTCGATCATTTCCATTAAGAGATACCCTGATGTGATCCATTACCTCAAAGCCTGACTCCTTACGCATGGTCTGGACCTTACTGATAACCTCAAGCACAAAGCCCTCATTGATAAGCTCCTTGGAGAGATTTGTGTCAAGAACTACCGTGATGCCCCAGTTCTCCTGTGAGATGAAGCCCTCCTTCTGGGCTATGTCTATGAGCAGATCGTCTTTTACAAGCTCAACATCCACATCATTTACAGTAAACTTGATCGATCCGTTTGAATTGAGCTCATCCATTGTGGCATTACCGTCGAGTCCCTCAAGATATGCCTTGATAGCCCCGATGTTCTTGCCGTACTTAGGTCCCAGAGTCTTGAGCTGTGGCTTGAAGCTGTAGCTTGT
>CAMNEA010000069.1 GCA_946536145.1 uncultured Butyrivibrio sp. | reverse complement strand
TTGAAGTCAACCAGCTATGCGTAATTACATTCAAAAAACAAGTAGAGCTTTGAGCAAGTTCTACCGGAAGTTAATCTAATCCTACCCATAAACATTTAAAGAATATTGCCGATATAAAAGATAGCAACGGAAATGCGTGTCTTTTCAATGGAATGAACATCCTTGAAAGGGCACGTTTTTTCATCATAGGATATGATGAAAAAGCGCTCCGCTAAGGATGCGCACTCGCGCAAGATGAATATGTTGCATAGATGCAACCGCGCTCGGCGCAGAATGTTGCAGGCAATATTCTAAATTATCTGGAGGCAAACATGGGTATAGCAGCGATAGCAAATGATTATTTTGTAAGGCCATTAGGATCTGCAGTTGGCAAAGAGACAACTTCCTCTATAAGTGAGACCGAAAGTTTTGGGCAGAAGCTTCAGGCTGAAACTGAAATGAAATGTCCATACAGCTTTCTGGCGAAGAATGGAGTCATACAGTACAACGGAGTTACCTTTATGTGTGATTATAAGCAAAATGCCATAACTCTGGGAAATATGTATGAAAAGGATAAGGTCCTTAAGATAGCTCTTCCCAGTGGCGGAAGCCTTCATGTCAATGTGGACAACATTGATACTCTCTCTAAAGCAACGAGTATGTTTATGCCCGAGGATCTAAACGCCATAATGCTAGCTATCCATGAGTATAATCATTGCACCAGGAAACGCATGGAGATAGAAGAAGAGAAAGCTGAGACTGCAGAGGAAGCAGCTGCAGAATCAGAAACACCTGATGCTGAGAAAGAGCCAGAGGAAGATAAAACTACACTGGCAGAGCAGATAAATGCATTCAGGACAGAATTGTTCTATAAGCTTATCAATAATGAAACTGAGATCAAGATTCGGATAGGCAGCCAGGAGATGAGCATAAAGGAATGGGATAAGCTCATGGACAGCATTGATAAAGAGCTTGAGACTATTCACGAAGCACTTCTTGAGAAAGAAGAAAAGCAGTCTGAAAAAGAGCAGGAAGAACGGATCAGGAAGCTTTTTGAAGATAGAAACGCAAATGAAGAAATGACTAATGTGGTTGGCGCATAATTTACCAATTGAAAAAGCGTCCCCAATTGTCACCCAAGGGTGATATTGAATTTGGTTATAAATTCATAGATGGAAACATTGGAGTTAACGATGAGGGGATTATCACGGCGCCGCTGTATATGGCGATTTTTGTGTGATGAGTAGGGATATCATTTATTGGGATACCGTTACTGATCCGGAGGAATGTATGGCGGATAACTTTGCCTATGCATATCAGGAAAAGAAATGATTGAATTATTGATGCATACTGGATGAGGAATATATGAAAAGACTTTTTGAGATAGACTTAAACGATTATAAGGATACTGATGCTGTATTTCGCAGACCTTCAGCAAGAGCTATTATCCTGCAAGGAGATAAGATAGCTCTTGTTTATAGCAAGAAAGAGAAATATTTCAAGTTCCCTGGTGGCGGGATACATGATGATGAAGATAAAAGAGAAGCTCTGATACGAGAAGTCAGAGAAGAATCAGGATTGGTTGTTATTCCTGATAGTATTCGGGAATTTGGAAGTGTTCTTCGTAGACAGAAAAGCGATAAGAGCGAGAATACTATTTTTGAACAGGAAAATTATTACTATTATTGTGACGTGCAGGATGAACTTGTAGACCAGGATCTTGATGATTATGAAGAAGATGCGGGTTTTGTCCTGAGAGTTGTTGATATTGATACTGCTATAGCTGCTAATGACATTTATACAAGTGAAAGCTGTTTTAATGAGGTCATGATAAAACGTGAACTCAGAGTGCTCAAGCTTATAAAAGGAGAGATTTTTAATCAGCTATCAATGAAAAAAGTCATTGTCCTTGGGTGTTCCGGTAGCGGGAAAAGTACTTTTGCTTTTAAGCTTCACGAAAAGCTGGGATTGCCACTTTATCATCTTGATCACATCTGGTGGAAGGCTGACAAGACACATGTTTCCAGAGATGAATTTGATGCAAAGCTTGATAAACTTGTTAAACTTGATAGTTGGATAATAGATGGTGATTATAGCAGGACTTATGAAAAACGTATTGCTGCCTGTGATACTATCTTTTTTCTGAATTATTCCGAAGATACTTGTATGGATGGAATTAGCAAACGAGTGGGACAAACACGTCCGGATATGCCATGGACAGAAGAAAAAATTGATCCAGAACTTGTGGAACTGGTCAGGAACTATGAAAAAGAAAACAGACCAAAGCTATTGGAGCTTTTTGCGCAATATCCTGAAAAGAACGTGATATCTTTTAAAACAAGAGAAGAAGCTGATAAATGGATTACAGAAAGGCAACAATAGATGATTTGGATGTGCTCGTCACCACAACTCTTATAGCAAAGCTGATATCACCTCTAATGACAGAAACTGCTGTATCATATCTGTCATTAGTCGGATCAATCCTTATATTCTGCGTAGGCATAAACCTGGTATGGGGAAAGAGATTAAAGGTTGCTAATATGCTCCCGGCAGTATTATTGGCAGTGCTTGCCGCCTATAGTCCTTGGGATTTTTGACTCATAAGTCAGTTACCCTGTCATGTGTTCAGATGTCAATTCAAGACACTGGAGCGTGACAGGGTTTTTTTGGCCTTTTTGAAGGTATTTCTCTTCGTTAGTGAGTTTATTGCAAAGGTGGGGGCAAATGGCCAAAAAGTGTGTGACCGTCAGATTTATTGTCAACTGACTGAAAAAACAATATATTGGGCTTTACTATGAGAGCTGAACACAACATGCAGTTGGTATTTTTATGGGACTGAATATTTTCTACAATTTGCTTATAGAAAACAGAGAAACGGTTTGAAAGAATACCGGGATATTGTAAAAGAAGCTGTTTACTGAAGGGGCGGTGATCGTATGGGAAAAATATTGGGATTTGTAATAATGGGTCTGCCGACTTTGGCTCTGATAGTAATGATGTTTCTTATGCCGATCATAGCGAGGTGATGTGTAATGATGAGATTTTTGTACTGGATAAGTAAATGCATCAGGGGAAACAACAAGTTTTGCAGGCATTTCTGCGTGACATGTGAGCATTACGAGATGTGCAAGCGGGACGGAGTAATGGATTAAGGCTTGGGTGGAAAAGTGATTGTTGGGGGATGTAACTGTTGTAGCAATTGGAAAGGAAAGATGAAATATGAAAAGGATGGCGACAACATTATCAACAATCATTATGGCAGGAATAATCTTTGGAACTTCAAGTATTTCTGTAAATGCTTTTGACTTGCAGGAGCATTATAAAAAAATGAAGGCCAAGAGAGAGCAGCAGGAAAAGGAGTCAACAGAGAAATGGCTGGATGAGCTGGAGGCAGATGGAAACCTAACTCCGGAGGCAATAAAAGCTGCAGGGAAATATGGAGAGGACAGAGTTCCTAACCATAAATCTACAAGCGGAAGCAGTTCTGGCAGTTACACGACAGGTGGAAGTATGACTTCCGGAAAAGGTTGGGTATATTCGGCTGATGAACTGCACGTAATTGGTCTTCCGGAAGGCGCAAACGGGTATACAAAGCCAGGCTACTACGGGGATGTAGATGGAACTTATTCATCAGGATATTCAGGATCCGGAAAAGGCTGGGTATATTCCGCTGATGAACTTCATGTGATAGGACTTCCGGAGGGAGAGGATGGATACACACTTCCTGGATGGTATGGGGATATAGACTAACAACTTTATTGGGGCGGGGGATGATCATATATCATTTTCCGCCTTGTGCCCTTTGAGGAGGTGAAACACATATGCTGTTTGTTTTTGAGCTACTGCTCGCAATTATAATTGTTGCCGTAAGGCACTATCTAAAGAATAAAGAAAAATATCAGATTAAGCTTAAGCGAATCATTTTGAAGGTTGTAGCTGCAATATTGGCGATACTTCTGACTGTGACAATTCTTCTACAGGAAATCTTTCAACGACTCCTGGACAAAATCAGCAGTCAGGAACGGAAACTAAAAAAACTGGATAAGCACTAATAAAGGAAGAGAGGACAACAATATGTTTTTTGGTAAGAAAGATAAAGACGTCAGATTAACAGCTAAGCAGTATAAGGACCTTGTTGGTGGAATGAGTAAAAAGGAACGCAAAGAGTTTGAACGCCGTCAGGATGAGCTCCGTAGAGACAGAGAATACTACAAGCTTGATGCCTGGCTTGACTTTGAAGATGAGATGGATGGGATGTGACGTCGCTTCTGGGGCGACCTGATTAAAGGGTAAATGCGATATCATTTTTTTAGAAAGAAATGCGAGATAATTATTATGGTCACGGAAGGAGGCATTCATGACTGTTAAGGAAGCCAGGGAAATAGTAAGACAGTTTAGTGAAAACAGGAAAAATACAGATGAAGACGAGTTCATGTTCATAGAAGCCATGAATTTCCTGATCGAGGAAGAAAAAAATCCCAGAGATATGATGTATCTTGGCGGATACTACTATGAGCTTAAGCATTTTGACCTTGCTCTTAAATACTACGAGATGGCAGCTGCTATGGACTATGATGAATCCTATGAGTGCCTCGGCTATATCTGGTACTATGGAAGGACCGGGGAAAGAGATTTCAAAAAGGCTTTTGAGTACTTTTCCAAGATGATGGACAAGGGAAATCTTGTGGCGGCCTATAAAGTGGCAGATATGTATAAGAACGGCTACTACGTGGGAAAAGACATGGAAAAGTACAAAGAGATTATAGAGGACCTGTATCAGAAGGTTCAGGCATGCCGGAATGTATTTGATCCGGTGCCGGAGGTCTATACCAGACTGGCGAGGATCAGGACAGATGAGGGAAAAGAGGATGATGCAGTCAACCTGTACTTAAGGGCGAAGGACTGGCTTGCCCAGAGGATCCGTCACAATGCGTTCTTTGGAAATCTCAATATCATGAAATGGCTCATTGACGACCTTTATGAGCTGATCGAGTTTGATGAAGAATTCTTTGACTTCTTTGACCTTTATTATCTTCTAAAGACTCCTCATAAGATGAGGTTTTTCTTTGATGATGAAGAAATGAATCTTGAATCGGTAATGGAAGGCGATGAATGCGTAGTCTGCTTCAATGGCAAATGGTACCATTCAAGGGATGATTTCTTTAAAGATGCTGCCACTAAAGATGGAACAAAGCTTACCGCCATTTATGGCGACCTGTATGGATTTGAGGTGATGAACAATGGCTGATGTTATTAAAGGACATAACACTTCCTACGCCAGGTACGAGAAACTGATAAACAGAAGAGATGAGCTGAAGAAGGAAGCATTCCAGTACCATGCTGAATATGTCAGGAAGTTTGGCGACCTCATACTTGAACTTTTCAGGAAGAAAATCGAGTGTATCCGGAAAAAGAAGACTATAGAATACTGCCAGGTTGCTCTGAACCATGGTAATAGCGTTGATCAGTCACAGCTTCAGGCATATCTGGAAAAAGAGATGGCCGATTTCCAGGAAAGACTCCAGGGGATGGTAGAGGAGCACAAGGCCACACTTAAATCTACCACAGTTACGGAAAAGGACATGCTTGAGATCAAAAGAATCTATCACAGGCTCGTAAAGAAGATCCATCCGGATATCAATCCTGAAGTTACCGGCTCGGAGGAACTCATGGACCTGTGGCACAGGGTGTCCGTAGCATACTCCTGCAACAGCCTTAAAGATCTTCAGGAACTGGAAGTCCTTGTAATGCAGGCACTGGAGTCAGTTGATCTTGATGATCTGGATATCCCTGATATCGAGGAAAAGATATCTGACCTGGAAAAAGAGATAATGGAAATAATGGAGACCGATCCTTATCAATATAAGTTCCTTCTTGAGGACAGCAAGGCAGTAGAAGCCAAGAAGAAGGACTTAAAGATGCAGCTTAAGACCTATGAAGATTACAGCAGGCAGCTTGATGAAGTACTGGAGGGCATCTTAGGAAGCGGGGTGAAGATAACATGGCAAATGAACTAAAGGTAACACATGAGCAGAGCGCAGTGGCCACTATAGAAGGGCATGAGCTTGGTGATATCATCAAGCCCCTCATCAAGGAAATCCACCTCTTTGATTCCTACGTGGCAGGCACCACACACCTTGAGGATAATTCTGTTCTTGAAACTATAAAAGTTGGAGATGTACTTACCCTTCAGAGGGAGGACAACAAGTTCGACAGCAATGCCATCCTGATCCTCAATGATGAAAAGAAGAAGCTGGGGTATGTTCCGGAGAAGGATAACATTGTATTCGCAAGACTAATGGACGCAGGGAAGCTTCTGAAGGCGAAGATAACAGATATAAAGCTGAAGGGTAGCCTTACACAGATTAGTGTGGGAATTTATTTGGTGGATTTTTGATACTGGGCAATCTATACACTACTTGTAATTCTAGGTATCATTATCATGTGAACTGATTTTTATTGGAGGGAAAAAATGTGTGGGCCTTATTGAATATGGAACACCTGATGCATGTTCTATAGAAGACCATAAAAGTGGAAGGAAAGGGTGCTGAGAGGAGGGTATGAAATATCTAAAATTCTTGAATTTGTTTCCGCTTATTATGTTCTTCGTTGTAGATAATGTAAGGATGATACCGGACCGACATTTCAGAACACTTCCTGGAGCTTAGAATAAAGGATTTTTCCTCCTTCATTCACCGGAAAATTCGCTATTGTCCTAATCTTGAACTTATCGTAAAGAAACATAAGGTTTTCGTGAATAAAGTTTTTTATCAATTCCTCATCTTTTTCATCTGTCACAAAAACAGTGAGATTGTCGTCTGTTCCTACGCTTACACTGCAAATTCCAAGCTCTCTGATGATCATCTCATCGATCTCGTCCAGACTTATCCTGTGGCCTGCTATCTTGATAAAGCGTTTCAGTCTGCCGGATATAGTCAGATAACCGTCATCATCAAAGTGGGCGATATCGCCGGTTCTAAGGACACTGTTCCATTCATCCGCAAGCTGTAGATTCTCCCCCTTCTGTGCATATCCCATTGCCACGTTAGGACCGGAATATACAAGCTCGCCATCTGTATTAGCGCCGGTTACAGGATAACCTGCATCGTCTATGAGACTTATCTTTCCTCCCGGAACGACCAATCCAACTGAGCCGGGTTTTCTGATTCCATCCTCAGGCGGCAGGTAGGTAATCTCCGCGGTTGCTTCGCTCTGACCGTACATGATGACAAAGCGTTTCCCGTTTTTTTCGGCATACTGAGCGTAGTATTCCTGCAGTGCTGTGCTCAGCTTTCCTCCAGCCTGACTCATCGTCTTAAGATCAGGAAAGTCCTCCTCAAAGATTCCAATATGATGGAGCATGTCATAGGTGGTTGGAACTGCGTGGAAACACGTAACCTTCTCAGCTTCAAACAGATCCCAGAATTCTTCATCCATAGCTCCGCTCTTCGTCACTATCATAGCTGCACCTTTAAGAAGATTTGCATGAAGGATTGACAGGCCATAGGTATATTGCAGAGATAATGACGTGATTGTTCGGTCAGATGCACTGATGTTAAGAATATCCGCAATTGCCAACGCGTTGAATCGAAGATTATCCCAGCTTTGCCGCACCAGCTTAGCCGACCCGGTGGATCCGGAGGTTGTGATCAAAAGACCAAGTTCCGGATTGATTGGGAAGCACTCCGGATAGTTCGTCTTCAGAAGTACATAGTCTCGAACCACACATATTTCCCTAAGCGCCTTATAATCACTGCGGATTTCCTGTGGTATAAAGAGAAGTCTTGGCCGGTAGATGTTCATAAGTTCCCTGCGCATTCTCAATGAAAGCTTTTCAGAGGCCGGGAGCATTGGAAATCCCATGTTGATGAGGGTAGCATATCCGGACAACGCTCCAAGTGTATTGCTGCATACAAACATCGTAAGCGGTTTATTTCCATCACTAATACATCCGCTTTTTTCAATAGTCTGTTCCAGCTCATCGCCAAGAGTAACCAGATCTTGATACTTAACCGCCACACCGCTGTCAGAGATCAGCGCTATGTTTTCTGTAAATCTTTCAAAATCCCAAAGTATTCCCATAACAGCTCCCTTCATTTAGCTTCGTTGGTTTCACCGAGCTTCTTTTTAACAATTTCCAGCCCTGCGCCGAAGGACTTAATCTTCATTGTCTCCCTTCCCTTAAAAGAGATGTGGAATGTTTCTTCAAGTTTGCAGATAAGCTCCATCTGCCGTATGGAATCCCATCCGTAATCATGAAACCTGAACGTGACGGGACTAAATTCGAAGTCCTTAAAGCATGAGGAAAATGCCTCCCAATACAGCTCTGCAATGTGTCCATCATTTAGTTCTTCTTCCTCATGCAGATCATTTCCCGCATGTTTTTCCTCTGCCGCGCCCTCTGCCAGCTGCCTGCTCGGTGAATACAAAAGCCCCTGCGTTCCCTCATTTGTTATTCTGGCCGGATTACCCATGACGGTAGTGTTGTCTTCTACATCATCAAACACCGCGCTTCCAATGGCTACAACACTGAAATTCCCTACACGGATGCGATCCTTCAGCATTGCCCCGCTCCCAATAAACGCATTTTCTTCGATAATCGTATGCCCACCGATAAAAGCGTTGACTCCAACCCGGGTATGATCCAGGATCTGCGAGTCATGCCCTATTGCAGCGCCCCTTGCCGCATAGAAATTTTTTCCAATCCGGGCCAATGATCCAATAAAGACGTAAGGTCCCACCACTGCACCTTCTCCCACTTCAGCATCAGGACTGATACTTGCTGACGGATGGATAAGATGCGCTCCGTGATATCCCGCCTCAGTCATCCGGTCAAAAGCCTCCTTCCGGAATTTCGGCTCACCGATCGTAATTACAAAATATGTGTCCTCGGTGCTGTACTGTTTGCGAAAGGTCTGGAATCCAATTACCGGGCATCCAAGCAGACTGCTCTCAGCAGAATGGTCATCGATAAAAACCATTTCTGACCACTGCCCGGTATCATCAGCAACATATTTAAATTCCCTTCCAAGTGCACCGGCTCCGTATAACGCAAGTATCATGTTGCCCTCCTCTTAAATACCGTATTTTTCAAGTACACCCAAAACCTTCTCTATCTCTTTTCTGACAATCTCAAGCTGCCCGGTCTCTTTATCCGTCCAGATCTGTTTTCCCTTCTCATCAGTTGTTGCAAGCAGAGCCAAAAGATATCCCTCCTCCCTCACAGTTTTTTTGCTGATATCAAATACAAGCTCAAAAGCCATGCAGCAATGTGATATACGGACTTCAAAATGAGAGTGGCGTATCTGTCTCGGTATGCAGCGGTGCTTATAGACATAGTCCATAACCTCCGGGCTGGCTTCCCCGGTTTCCCGTAAGCTCCCCTTGCTGCTACCCACGCGATCCTCAAAAGGTATTTCTGCAATTACGCGAAAAATATCCGTCTTGTCCGCATCGCGGAGAATTTCAGCAAAGCAACGTGTCCTTTCATCAAGTGTGTCCGAAAGCTCAAGCTTATTGTGCTCTCTGATGGCTGTTTCAGCAATTTCCCGCCAATCTTCCGGCAGACCCTCATCGGGAAACGATTCAATAAGTCCATTGACGAACAGAATATCTCCGCTTAGCTGCGCGTGGTCAACGGACTGGGAATCAACAAACGTGCCGAAGCGCCGGACCTGTTCAAAGCGTCCAATATCATGAAGAAGTCCCAAAAACCAGGCTAAATCCATATCGGGAGCACCCATTCCCAGCGCCCCGGCATACCGCTCTGCCAGCTGTGCAACCCGGAATGTGTGTGTGATCTTGTGTAAAATCAATGTGTTACCGGTATCATATCTATCCGCGTAACGTGTAAAGACTGTCTTTGCCTGTTTCTGGTCAAACATCCTTAAATCTCCTTTTTTACCTGTTTATTTCTTAATATGAGGAAGTAGCAATTCATGCTCTCACGATCCTACGATATTATTGGAAAGATTGTCATGATCCAGCCAACACATATGACACAGCTTAAAACGGCAAAAAGCCAGCCGCCCCGGACAAGATCCTTCTGAGAGTATCCTCCGCCCTCCATCATAGCCGGCACCGCTGCAGTTGGCATCGGGGTCATAAATGCGGTAAGCGCTCCGGCTTCGATCAGGATCAAAAGTCCTCGTGGATCCGCATTTATCTTATTACAGGTAGCAATGGCGATGGGATAGAGAATGAGCATAGTTCCGCGGTTGGACATGAACTGGGCAAGAACAAATGTAAGAAGAAAAAATGCCAGCCCTATAACATAGCTGTTTTTTGAGATCACATTAAATCCGGCAATAACTTCTCCGATCAGCTCACCCGCCCCGGTTGCAGAAAGCGCTCCCGCCATGGCAAGCGTACCGACGATCAGAAGCAGCATACTAAGTGGAACAGACCGGACAGCCTCTGAAGGGGTAAGAACCTTAAAGATCACCATGCACACCGCTCCTGTCAGGCAGATCTGCCATACCGCAAGAAATGGCAGGACATATGCCTGCAGCATGAGCCCCAGCGCGGTAGCAAAAAACACCGCAATTCCTGCTATCTCTGAAAGTACTGATAACGACTGCTTCTTGCCGTCATTACCTGCCATGTTTCTTTTAAAGTTATCCGCTTTCCCAATCTGTCTGTCATCGCAAAAATGCGGCATGACAAAGGCACAGTACAAAACCGTAAAAACAAGCATAGGTAACCGTCCCTTCATAGGATCAAAGAATCCCATGACAGGTACAGCCATGGAGTAGCCGTCTAAATGATCATAAAAAGCTGTAATATACTGTTAAACTAAGCCGCCTGAGTCGCACCGTTGCCTATTGGCAGCGTGCAGCAAGTCGCAATGGCAACAACACCGAGAGGCAGTGCGATCTTCGATCTGGAAATCCCCATGGAATCCGCAAAAGAAAAACAGAATGGAGCCACAATTTCAAACACAATAACAGGACTCTGTACCATTTTACCAAGAAGCATGGCAACAATACAATAAAGAAGAAATACTGTGGAGAGTTTTCCTCGTGCCAGGCGTGAAATAGCCCCGGCAAGTTGCGAGCAAAACCAGGTTCTGCTAAATCCCGCAGCCACCACGCTCATAGCCCCGACCATAATGACCGTATTGTTTGAAAAATAACTGAGCGCATCTTCTGCAGGAAGGCATCCGAAAAAAGTAAGCGCTGCAACGGATGCCATGGCAACCGTTGCCAGGCTCCATGCACCACTCATATAGAGAACACAGGTCAGCAGAAAAATGGCTATACAGACTATCAACTGTGCCGACATATAAACACTTTCCCTTCTTTCAGTAAAGAAAATGGATTGCACACTTTTATTCTACATTATTCTTCTATCCAATGCATTTCATTTCTATATATTGACTACGTGCATGGTTATGAATATGCACCCAGGAGGAATGAAATACGCAGAGAACTTCAGCAGGATTCAACCGGCGTAAGAGAGTTCTTTGCATGGGCTGTACAGATATTCAGGGTAGTATATGAGAACAGGGTTGTATTTGCCGATGAGATGGACAGGGTTCTTACAAAAGAATGAGAAAGCAGTAACTTCAGTTTTACTGACTGTGCGTGATATGACTATTGCGGTGAATATGGAATTGAATGCCTCTGGAAAGCTGTAATTTATGGGACTTTTGACCGCATCTGTTTCTTTCTTTATTTGTGTCATTCTTATATGAGAGATGGAATGACTTAGATAATTGTTTTTGATTTTTGAGTCAATATATAGGTAATTCTTTCTTGACCGCAGTTGTGAACAATCCCAAAATGGGTCAAGATTTTTGTAGGAAATTGTTGACCGCCAATGTGTTTTATGCCCAATGAGTCAAGCGACAACCTGTTTTGAGATGACCTCAAGTAGCAGAATTAAATATAGAGTCAACTGCATGTGATTATTATGTTGACTGCAAACATAGACAAGATCAATTGAAGTCAACCAGCTATGCGTAATTACATTCGACAATCAAGTAGAGCTTTGAGCAAGTTATACTAGAATAGAATGAAGTAGGAAATCATAAGAATTGATAGCAGCTAATATTTTAAGTAGTGGAGGATCACGTCGGTGAATGTAATAGAGATAATAAATAAAAGGCACAGTTATAGAGGAAAGTATCTTTCTAAACAGGTACCTAAAGATGATTTGATAAAAATATTGGAAGCGGGAATTGCCGCTCCATCGGGATGCAATAAGCAAACAACAAGTTTTATTGCAGTTGATGACAAAGATGTTTTAAAGAAGATTAATGAAGTTATCAATCCTCCGGTATGTGAGACAGCACCTGCTTTAATTGTAGTGTTGACACAAAGGACAAATGCATATCGGGATAGATGTTTTGCGGTGCAGGATTACTCCGCAGCAATCGAGAACATGTTATTGACTATCGTGGAGCTTGGATATCAGAGCTGCTGGTATGAGGGGCATATTACAGATGAAGATAGAATATGTGACAAAATAGCCGCTATTCTCTCGGTGCCGGAGAACTATGAAGTAGTATGTATCTTGCCGGTAGGAGAGGCTGAAAATGAACCTTCGATACCTAAGAAAAAAGAGTTTGAAGAAAGAGCCTGGTTTAATACATTCAAAGGTTGAAAGTATGTTCTGGTGAAAGATATTTTCGCCTTTATCGAAAGGGAGTATTATGCGTAATCCGTGGTATTCTGAAGATACTTAGAAAATATGATAACAGCAGTAAGATGAATGAACTGCTCGCTTTTTACTTAACCGTTATTCATGTAAGAAGTATAGTGAGAGAAAGGGGGACAGAGCAAGTCTTGGTGAGATCCTTGAAGCAGGGCGTCTATCTCCTACAGCCAAGAATCTTCAGGAGCAGCATATCTATGTTGTCGATTCAGAAGAGAACCTGTCTAAGATTGATAAGGCAACCCCTTGTCGCCACGGCGCTGTTTTAGGGAGGACCCTTCAAGTATTTCACTGAAGGGGTGTTATGAAAAAGAAATTGTTTTATTTATGTGGGCAAG
>CAMNEA010000068.1 GCA_946536145.1 uncultured Butyrivibrio sp. | reverse complement strand
TTTATTACTCTTCAGAATTTGCTGCAGCAACCTTATCAGCTCTGTCTGCAACTTCCTTGGCCTGAACATCGGACGGAGCCTGCTCATATCTTGCAAACTCATACTCGAAGTCGCCGCTTCCGCCCGTCATTGAGCGAAGCTGTGTGCAGTAGCCAAAGAGCTCCATCATGGGAACCTCAGCCTCGATAACCTGCTTGCCTGTGAGTGAAGGATTCATTCCAAGAACGCGCCCTCTTCTCTTGTTGAGATCGCCCATAACATCACCGGTAAAGCTGTCAGGAACAGTAACCTTCAAGGATACGATGGGCTCAAGAAGTACAGGAGAAGCTTCCATAAAGCCCTTCTTGAAGGCTCCTGATGCTGCAACCTTGAATGCCATTTCCGAAGAATCTACAGGATGGTATGATCCGTCATAGAGGACAGCCTTAACACCAACTACAGGATATGCCGCAAGAGGTCCTCTCTGAACTGACTCTGCAAGCCCCTTCTCAACTGCAGGGAAATAGTTCTTGGGAACTGCACCGCCGACAACTTCCTGCTCGAAGATATAAGGAGTTGTAGCCTCACCTGAAGGCTCAAAGCGCATCTTAACGTGTCCGTACTGTCCGTGTCCGCCGGTCTGTTTCTTGTACTTGTACTCAACATCAGAGCTCTTACGGATAGTCTCTCTGAACGCAACCTTGGGCTTGGTCAGATCGATGCCTACCTTGTAGATATTCTTGAGCTTGCTCTGAATAACCTCAAGGTGCATATCGCCCATACCATAGAGAAGTGTCTGACGGTTCTCTGCATCGTTGACAACCCTGACAGTCAGATCCTCTGCTGCAATCTTGGCAAGTGACTGAGCGATCTTGTCGATATCGCTCTTATTCTGAGCGTGATATCTCATATATGTGTAGGGCTGTGAAATATCCATCTTGGCATACTGAACAGGATTAGCCTTGGTTGAAAGTGTATCTCCTGTAGCAATATCAAGCTTCTGAAGTGCTCCAAGGTCTCCTGCGTGGAGCTCTGATACCTCAGTTGCCTTGTTGCCCTGAAGGACGTAGAGCTTGCCGATCTTGACATCCTGATCCTTGCCGGCGATGAACATCTGGTCATCGGGCTTGATAACGCCTGAGCGAACCTTGATAAGCGAGTACTTACCGATGAAAGGATCTATCATTGTCTTAAATACGAAAGCAGTCTTGGGCTTGGAGAAGTCAAAGTCAGCTTCGAAGATCTCGTTGGTATTGGTATTGATACCTGCCATCTTGCGGTTCTCAGGACTCGGCATATATTTTACTATATCATCAAGAAGCGTATAAATACCCTGGCAAAGAGTGCTTGATCCCATCTCGATAGGCACGATTGATCCGTCGCATACGTTGCTGCGGACTGCTGCTCTAATCTCTGCTTCTGAGAAGGTATCTCCGCCGAAGTATCTGTCCATGAATTCCTCTGAAGTCTCAGCTACGGACTCAAGGAGAGTATCCCTGAACAGCTTGAGGTTGGCTTCATTGTACTCAGGAACAGGGCACTCAACAACTTCCTTGCCTGACCACTTAAAGCCCTTCTCCTGTATTACATTGACATATCCTACAAATTTCTCATTCTCACGGATGGGAAGGTTGAACGGAGCCATTTTCTTGCCGTACTTGTCAGTAAGATCCTGAACAACCTGTCTGTAGGAAACGTCATCGATATCCATATCGGAAACAAAGAACATGCGCGGAAGTTTATACTTCTCACAGAATTCCCATGCCTTCTCAGTTCCCACTTCTATTCCGGCTTTACCTGAAACAACTATGATAGCTGCATCGGCAACGCTCATCGCCTCTTCAACTTCACCGACAAAATCGAAAAATCCCGGTGTGTCCAAAAGGTTGATCTTATGTCCGTCCCACTCCAGCGGAATAGTTGATGTGCTGATGGAAATATGTCTCTTCTGCTCTTCCTTGTCGAAGTCACTTATTGTGTTTCCATCCTCGACCTTTCCAACACGGGATGTAATTCCTGCGAGATAAGCCATGGCCTCAGCAAGTGATGTCTTACCTGCCCCGCCATGCCCCAGCAGCGCTACGTTTCTAATTTTGTCAGTTGTGTAAACGTTCATATCTTTTTGTCCTCCAGTCACAACATATTGGGTATTATTATGAGATATGACTTGGTCCCCCAAAAATCTCATAATAGTATTCTACTAAAATATAGCCTTCGACACAAGTATTTTAGGGCTAGTTGCACAAATATCTGATATTTGACTTTCGCACATTAAAGTGATATAGTTGGCAATAACAATGTTTAAAATTTGGGGGTTTTCCTGATGAATATAAAAACCTACGGATTTGTCGGACTCGGACTCATAGGCGGATCCATTGCAAGAGCGATAAGACAGCGCACTGACGCATCCCGTATCATAGCCTATACTCCCCACAGGGAAACTGTCGACAACGCTTTTAAAGAGGGGATCATTGATACCCCTTTATATAATATAGGTAAGGAGTTCTCTGAGTGTGACTACATATTCTTATGTGCACCGGTTGAGATAAATAACGACAATCTCAGAGCTCTTTTGCCGTATCTTGCTCCTCACACTACCGTCACTGATATAGGAAGTGTCAAGACCGGTATCCATGAACTGGTCAAGGAGCTTGGCATCGAGTCACAGTTTATCGGCGGACACCCGATGGCAGGTACCGAGCGTATAGGCTTTGCGAACTCCAAGGCGAGCATTCTTGAAAACGCTTATTACATTATTACAAAGACAGATAAGACAGAGGATGAGAGGCTACGGGACTATGTATCGCTTGCAGAGAGCCTTGGCTGCATCCCGCTTGTCATCCCCTATATGCTCCACGACTACATCACGGCAGCGATAAGCCATGTTCCTCACGTTATTTCCGCTTCTTTAGTCAATCTTGTTAAGGATTCGGACTCAGAGGATCATCTTATGAAGACAATAGCCGCGGGAGGATTCAAGGATATCACAAGGATCTCCTCATCTTCTCCTGTCATGTGGAATCAGATCTGCATGACCAATTCGGCCAATATCTCGAGACTCCTTGGAACATATATAGACTCTCTTACCGATATAAAAGAAGCTATTGACAGACACGATGAGAGTAAGGTCACTGAATTTTTCTCATCAGCAAAGCAGTTTCGCGAGTCCTTTACAGATATTTCATCCGGTCCTATCAGGAAGGTCTACAGGATTAACGTAGAGATCGACGATAAGCCGGGTAATCTCGCTACCGTCGCCGGACTGTTGTCCGATAACAATATCAATATCAAGAACATTGGTATCGTTCACAATAGGGAATATGAGCGCGGCACACTTACTATCGAGCTGCATAACAAACGGGGTCTGCAGCAATCCGGTGATATTCTTAAGAAAGCCGGTTACAGTTGTTACACAGATGGTTGATTATTTTATGGGAGGATCAAATGATTGCATTAGAAAGAGCCAAGCATCCGCTCAAAGGCGATGTTTTTGTTCCCGGTGACAAGTCTATCTCGCACAGGAGCATCATGTTCGGAGCTCTCGCAGAAGGTACAACAGAAGTTACGGGCTTTCTCAACAGTGCTGACTGCCTTAACACCATTGACTGCTTTAAAAAGCTCGGCATCCAGATAGAGCATGCTGTCCGCCCTACCAACGGTGTCCCAACCATAACGGTACACGGCGAAGGTCTTCACCGCTTCAAGGCACCGGATTCAACACTTTATACGGGAAACAGCGGTACTACCACAAGGCTGATGTCAGGAATCCTTGCCGCACAGCCCTTTGATTCAATGATAACCGGAGACCGCTCAATTGAGCAGCGCCCGATGAAGAGGATCATCACACCTCTTACAAGTATGGGAGCAGACGTCACTTCCGTAATGGGCAATGACTGCGCTCCGCTCCGCTTTACCGGCGGCAAAAATCTTCACGGCATCAGTTACAGGAGTCCTGTCGCGTCAGCTCAGGTAAAATCGTGCATAATGCTCGCCGGTCTTTATGCTGAAGGAAGCAGCGTTGTGTACGAACCCGCCCTCTCCAGGAATCACACCGAGGTAATGCTCTCTGCTTTCGGCGCAGACATACACAACGAGGTTGCAAGAGACGGCAGCGCTGTAACAATACTTAAGCCCGGAATGCCTCTGCACGGCATGAAGATAAACGTACCTGCAGACATCTCTTCCGCTGCTTACTTTATGGTCGCAGCGCTTATAGTTCCGGATTCGGAAATTCTTATCCGCAATGTGGGAATAAACAGAACAAGAGCCGGTATCCTGACAGTACTCAAGCAGATGGGAGCAGATATAACTCTTCTCAATATAGATGAGTCAAGCGAGCCCAAGGCAGATATTCTCGTCAAATACTCTGAGCTGCACGGCAATGAGAACCACCAGTTCGTAATCGGCGGCAAGGACATCCCGACCATGATCGATGAGCTTCCGGTAGTTGCCGTGCTTGCGGCAACAGGCGATTTTGACACCATCATCAAGGACGCTGCCGAACTCAAGATCAAAGAGTCCAACAGGATAGCTACTGTTGTTGAGAATCTTAAGAAAATGGGATGTGATATCGAGGCTACTGACGACGGTATGATAATCCACGGCGGCAAACCTCTTCACGGTGCAGATTTAAATTCCTATTCAGATCACAGACTTGCAATGAGTTTTGCGATAGCTTCACTCTGCGCAGAGGGCACGACAAGGATCATTGGCGATGAGTGCGTAGGTATCTCCTACCCGTCGTTCTTTGGAGATCTCCTGAGTCTGCTTTGATATGCTAAAATGTGCGGCAGCGAGGCAGTGAGTCATTGGGGACGTTACAGTTTGACTCATTTTTGTTTTTCAAAAATGAGTCAAACTGTAACGTCCCCAATGACTCACTGCCTCAAACTGTAACGTCCCCAATGACTCACTGCCTCGCTGTTTATTCTTTTTCGCCGAGCTGGTCTCTCACCGTCTCGTATACTTCAATCCTCATCTTATCAGAATCCGGCATTCCGATGAAAATCCCACCATAATGGAATTTATCATCAATTTTGGCAGCCCTTACGATCTGAACAAATACATGCAGAACCTCTTTGGTCCAAAGGGTCAGATTTGCTTCGTAATTGTCCCCTATGGTGAGCTGCGCATCAGTTGAAAAACCGACGCCATCCCTTGAGCAGTCAGTAATCTCAATCTGTGCGGTCTCAGTATCTCCGCTGCCGCCGAGCTGCTTAAGAATAATTTCACCGGAAAGTGCAATTCTTTTATGTTTTCTCTTATCTTCCATAGTGACCCCCGTTCTCTGTTCATTAAAATATCTAATTTAATGATACTCTATAAACTTAATATCATCAAGTTATCTTATGAATCACTGATCATTTAATAAACATCGCATCACCGAAGGAAAAGAATCGGTATCGCTCCTTTATTGCTTCTTCGTACGCCGAAAGAACTCTCTCTCTTCCTGCAAGTGCCGAAACGAGCATTACAAGTGTAGATTCGGGAAGGTGGAAATTGGTTATGAGCTGATCGAGTACCTTAAACCTGTATCCGGGATAGATAAAGATAGATGTATCGCCGCTGCATGGCTTAAGATGTCCGCTGTCATCAGCAGCACTCTCTATAGTCCGACAGCTCGTAGTACCTACACAGATTACCCTGTGCCCTGTTTCTTTTGCCCTGTTGATCTTATCTGCGGCATCCTGCGTAACCTGATACCACTCGGTGTGCATGTGATGCTCTTTTACATTTGCGACCTTCACCGGTCTGAATGTGCCAAGTCCGACATGAAGAGTTACAAAGGCTATGTCTATCCCCTTGTTCTCGATGTCCTTAAGGAGCTCCTTCGTAAAGTGAAGTCCTGCGGTAGGCGCGGCAGCTGAGCCGTCATATTTGGCGTACACCGTCTGATACATGTTGCGGTCTTCGAGTTTTTTAGTAATGTATGGAGGAAGCGGCATCTCGCCAAGTCTGTCGAGCACCTCTTCCCATATTCCATCATAGTAGAACTTAACCAGACGATTGCCATCCTCCACAATGTCAAGAATCTCCGCCTTAAGAAGTCCATCCCCGAAGGAGACTCTTGCTCCGGGGCGCAGTTTTTTACCCGGTTTAACAAGGCTCTCCCATACGTCAGCTTCCTTCCTCTTCAGAAGAAGGATCTCAACAGCAGCGCCTGTGTCCTCCTTCTGTCCAAGAAGCCTTGCGGGAATAACCTTGGTATTGTTAAGAACCAGGCAGTCTCCCGGCTCAAGGTAGTTTATTATTTCGTTAAATCTGTGGTGGCTTACCTCACCGGTCTTTTTATCAAGCACGAGAAGTCTGCACTCATCCCTCTTTAGCATAGGGTCCTGAGCGATAAGCTCCTGCGGAAGGTCAAAGTAATAATCCGAAGTGCTAAGTCCCAGCGTCTGTGTTTCACTCATAGCTCACTCATTTCTGAAATCAATATTTTTGAGGAAAGAAGTGTATCCTCTGTATGCTTCAAACAGGTCTGCCTTGCTTATCGCCTCCCATGGTGAGTGCATGCTCAGAACAGCAACGCCGCTGTCTATTACATTCATCCCATAGAGGGCAAGTATATATGCAATGGTTCCGCCGCCGCCAACATCAACCTTGCCAAGCTCTGCTGTGTGATAGATGATGTTGTCTTTCTCAAAAGCTTTCCTGATCTCAGCGATGTATTCGGCATTTGCATCATTGGATCCGCTCTTGCCGCGGCTGCCGGTAAACTTATTGAAAACAAGTCCTCCTCCGAGGAAAGCGGCATTCTTTTTCTCAAAGCTCGAAGCATAGCTTGGATCAAAAGCAGCGCTGACATCAGATGAGAGCATGCAGGAATTTGCAAGGCACCTTCTGAGCGCGAGGTCAGAAAATCCTTCCTTGGTAAGGTTCATAAGCTCGGCAACAGAATTCTCAAAGAATCTGCTCCTCATTCCGGTTGCGCCCACGCTTCCGATCTCCTCTTTATCTACAAGTATGCAGCATGCAGTCCTCTTAAGATTCTTAGCTTCAAGGATTGCCCTCATTGACGGATATGCGCATACCCTGTCGTCATGTCCGTATCCAAGGATCATGGATCTGTCAAATCCGGCATCCCTTGCCTTACCAGCAGGAACAATCTCAAGCTCTGCTGAGAGGAAATCCTCTTCCTCAATACCGTAGAGATCCTTTAAAATTGCCAGAATGCCTCTCCTTACAGCGCCCGATACCTTGCCGCTGTCAGCCTTTTCTGCTTTTTCTGCAGCAATGGCATATTTCTCGCCTTCAGACAGCCCTGCTTTTTTCTTCTCAGCTTTTTCCTTCTCATCACTCTCGATCACAAAAGGCCTGTTTCCGACAATGAGATCAAGCGCCTCACCTTCGATCACATTCGATGCCTTCTTGCCAAGCTGATCCTGTGCAAGATGTATCAGAAGATCAGAAACAAAGAATACCGGATCATCCTCGTCCTCACCCACGCAGAGCTGAACGGTCGTTCCGTCAGTTTTTACAATAACACCATGGATGGCAAGCGGGATCGTAACATACTGATATTTCTTGATACCGCCGTAGTAGTGGGTATCGAGATAAGCAATACCGCCATCCTCATAAAGAGGGTTCTGCTTAACATCAAGCCTTGGGGAATCGATGTGAGCGCCCAGTATGTTCAGTCCTGCTTCAAGTGGATCAGAGCCCATCTGGAAGATCACAATCGACTTGTTCATCCAGACGCTGTAAACCTTGTCACCCTTTTTCAGCTTTGTTTTGCTGCCGATCAGAGTGTTAAGTTCTCTGTATCCGGCCTGCTCAATTTCATTAACGATAGTGTCTATAGCTTCGCGCTCAGTCTTGCTGTTGTTGAGGAACTCCTTGTAGTCCTCGGCAAACTGCTCAACTTCCTTAAGCTGCTCTTCACCATAGGTTGTCCACGCATTTTTTCTGTTCATTCCATGACCTCCATTCTAAAAAATGCAAAGAGGATGACGTTTTCACATCATCCCCATTATTATACGAAGAAATGTCTTAGTTTCTCCTCTTTGCTATGATTGTACCATATTAGGAACGAAGTTCAATATTCATTGACTCCAGCCCGTTGAGTATCTTTTTCATTGCGCTGTTCACTTCGTCGTCTTCCATTGTCTTCTCTTTATCTCTGAAGACTAATGAGTATGCCATTGACTTGAAGCCGGTCATGATCTGGGCGCCCTCATAGATGTCAAAGAGTTCCAGGCTCTCAAGCTTCTTGCCTGCGCGCTGTCTGATCATCTTCTCAATGTCTCCGGCAAGCACATCCTTAGGTACTACCATTGAGATATCTCTTGTCACAGCAGGGAATTTGGCAATTCCTGTGTAGATCGTGTCAAAGCATGCATGTTCAACTACATAAGGCATATCAAGAACGGCTACATATACTCTTGTATCGATGTCGTAGTTGTCGCATACTGCAGGGTGAACCTCTCCAAGATATCCGATAACTGTACTGTCATAAACTATATTTGCCTGTCTTCCGGGATGCAGGAAAGTCTTTTTCGCATCAGGGTCATAGCTTACCTTCCCATGCATGTGCACGCTGTCAAGGAATTCTTCAACCACGCCCTTCATTGTAAAGAAGTCGCCCTCGCCGTAGAATCCAAGTGTAAACTGCATTCTCTCATCAGGAAGGTCAGTAAGCGGCAGGCTCTTCGGAACATAGATGTTGCCCATTTCATAGAGGCGAACATCCTTGTTTCTTCTGTTATAGTTGGTTGCAAGACTTGTCAGCATACCATTGAGAGGAATCGTTCTCATGATTGAGAAATCTTCTCCCAGCGGATTGGATATCCTGATCGCTGCTCTCTCAGGCGCATCTTCAGGTAAAAGAAGTTTATCAAATACCTTGGGACTCTCGAAGGAATATGTATACCCCTGTGAGAAGCCGCAGAACTGAGCTATCTCCCTTGCTTTCTTCTCGACTCTCATCTTGAAGGAGATGCCGCCTGTTGTGGCTGAGTTCTTAGGAAGAGTTGTAGGTATCTTGTCATAGCCAAAGAACCTTGCAACCTCCTCTGCAATGTCGCACATCTCATTGAGGTCCTGTCTGAAGGACGGGATTATCACTTCATCTGATTGCGCGTCATACTCAACTTCCTCTTTTGCAAGTATCTTTATCATTTCATCTTTGGAAATGTCTGTACCGAGAAGCTTGTTAATCCTGTCGGCTTCAAGAGCAAATCTCTTAAGCGGCTTAATAGGAAGTCCGACCTGAACAACTCCCGGAACAACCTTGCCGCAGCCAAGCTCCTCAACAAGCTGGCAAGCTCTGTTTATTGCATCAAGCGCATTGGCGGGATCAAGTCCTTTCTCGAAAAGACCTGACGCGTCCGTACGAAGGCCGACCCTCTTGGCGGACTTTCTGATGTTAGGTCCGTTGAAGGTTGCAGCCTCAAACAGAACAGTATCCACAGAGTCTGTTATCATGGAATTCTCACCACCCATGATACCTGCAATTCCTACTTCCTTCTCTCCGTCGCAGATCATAAGCACCTCTTTGTCGAGGTTCCTTTCCTGACCATCAAGAGTAGTAAACTTGTCACCGTCAGCAGCTCTTCTTACGATTATCCTGTTGCCTGCGATGGTTGACATATCATAGGCGTGCATAGGCTGGCCATACTCCATCATGACATAGTTGGTAATGTCAACCAGATTGTTGATAGGTCTGATTCCAACGCTTGCAAGACGCCTCTGCATCCACTCAGGTGAAGGTGCTATCTTAATGTCTTTTGCCACCCTTGCGCAGTAGTTACTGCAAAGATCTGTGTCCTTAATCTCAACACTGATCATATCAGCAGCATTTCCATCTGCCTCCTGCTTCACCTCAACTTTGGGAGCGTTAAACGCAAGGTTGAAGGTGGCAGCTGTCTCTCTTGCAATTCCAAGTATGCTGTAGCAGTCAACACGGTTTGAAGTTACCTCAAACTCAAATACAGTGTCATGAAGTCCCAAAACTTCCACAGCGTCTGCTCCAACTTCAGTATCTTCGGGAAGAATATAAAGGCCTTCTTCGGGTGCATCCGGGTAGAAGTCCCTAGTAGATCCAAGCTCTTCAATCGAGCACATCATACCTGCCGAAGGAACCCCGCGAAGTTTTCCTGCCTTGATCTTAATCCCCTCTTCAGGAAGCGGGCCGCCGTCATGTCCACCGGCAACCCTGCCGCCGTCAAGGACTACGGGAACCTTGTCGCCCTCCTTCATGTTATTGGCTCCTGTTACGATCTGTATCGTCTCAGAGCCGATGTCAACCTGGCAGATCACGAGCTTGTCAGCATCGGGATGCGGCGCAATCTCTTTGATCTGGCCGACAACAATCTTTTCCAGGTTCTTATCAAGTCTGGTATAGCCTTCTGTCTTGGTGCCTGAAAGAGTCATTGCGTCAAAGAATTCCTGGTCTGTGCAATTAAGATCAGGCACATATGCTTTAATCCATGATTTAGATGAATTCATTTTCGTTCTCCTTTTGTGTTAAACATAAATAAAAGTGATTTATATATGGAAACGCGGTTCATCAACGTTTAATCAGAACTGGTTAAGGAATCGGATGTCATTCTCATAGAGAAGACGCATGTCGTCTATCTCATATTTTAGAAGCGCGATTCTCTCAAGTCCAACACCAAAGGCAAATCCAACGTATTCCTTGGGATCGATTCCACTCATCTCAAGCACATGAGGGTGAACCATTCCGCAGCCGAGGATTTCAATCCAGCCCTCACCCTTACAGAACCTGCAGCCTTTTCCGCCGCACTTAAAGCAGCTCACATCCATCTCCGCAGAGGGCTCTGTGAACGGGAAGTGATGCGGCCTGAACTTGGTCCTGGTCTCAGGGCCAAAGAGCTGTCTGGCAAATTCCGCAAGTGTTCCCTTAAGATCTGCAAAAGTTATGTCCTTGTCAATTACAAGTCCCTCAACCTGATGGAAAGAAGGTGAGTGTGTCGCATCAACTTCGTCGGCACGGAAAACTCTTCCGGGCGCGATCATCTTGATAGGGATACGTCCCTTCTCCATCTCATGAACCTGTGTAGATGATGTCTGAGTCCTCAAAAGAATGTCTCCGCTTATATAGAAAGTATCCTGCTCATCCTTGGCTGGGTGATCAGCGGGAATATTGAGCGCCTCAAAGTTGTAATAATCCTTCTCAACCTCCGGTCCCTCAACAACTTCATATCCCATTCCTGTAAAGATTCTCTCAACTTCCTCAAGGGCAACTGTATTGGGATGCTTGTGACCTACTTTGTTCTTTTTTGCAGGAAGCGTAACATCAATAACTTCAGCCTTAAGCCTTGCGTTTCTGGCTGCCTCCTCAAATTTGGCCTTTCTCTCCTCCATCTCTTTTTCAAGCTGAGCTCGTACTTCATTGACAAGCTGTCCGAATTTAGGTCTCTCCTCCGGTGGAATGTCCTTCATGCTCTTCAAAATGCCTGTGAGCTGACCCTTCTTGCCAAGAAAGTTCACCCTGATCTCATTGAGCCTGTCAAGGCCTTCTGTCTCAGAAAGCTGCTTAAGGGCTTCTTCTCTGATCTTCTCAAGCTGTTCGTTAATCATGTTTTCCTCCTTAAATTCTGTTGTTTACAGAGTAATATCCTAGTTAAAACAAAAAAACGCCCCTGTAAGCAAAACAATGCTTCAGGGACGAATATTATCCGCGGTACCACCCTACTTCCTACATGTCTCAAAAACACGCAGACTCTTAACCATCCATGACGTGGATGAATCGTTCCGCACTACCGGCTCCTCTAAATTCAGAAGCTTTCACGCAGACTGCTCCGGTGCGAAATTTCCGAGTATATCCAAATCTTCCGGGGCTCTCAGCCCGTGGCTCCGGCTCTCTGTAAAGCTGAATATATCATGTCGGGACAGCTGTCCCACACCATCAGTGCATTTTTTATTCAATATAATTTCTAATTTTATTTTGCAAAAGAACTTTTGTCAATGCTTGCCGCATAAAAGCTTAATATATTGCTAGATTGTTATTATAAATGGTATTATAAAACTAATTGAAAATATTGGAGGTGCTTTACCCATGAGTTATATTCTCAGTTGTTGTTCTACCGCTGATCTGACTGCGGAGCACTTTAAGAAGCGTGATATAAGTTATGTCTGCTTCCACTTTAGTGTTGATGGTAAGGATTATCCCGATGATCTTGGAATATCCTATCCTTTCAGCGACTTCTATGCCGCTATGGCAAAAGGTGCCATGACCAAGACATCGCAGGTCAGTGTCGGTGAGTACATAACATATTTTGAAAAGTTCTTAATAGAAGGAAAAGATATCCTTCATCTCACCTTGAGTTCGGGTATATCGGGAACTCTCAACTCTGCCACGATAGCCAGAGATCAGCTCAAAGAAAAATACCCGGACAGAAAAATCTATGTAGTTGACTCACTTGCGGCATCTGCAGGATTCGGTCTTCTGATGAACAAGCTTGCAGATCTCAGAGATGAGGGAAAGTCGATCGACGACCTCTATGAATGGGTCATCAAGCACAGGCTTGAATGTCAGCACTGGTTCTTCGTTTCAGATCTCACATACCTTGTCAGGGGCGGTCGCGTTTCCAAGGTTGCAGGAGTGATCGGCGGAGCACTCAAGATCTGTCCTCTTCTCAATGTCGACTATCAGGGTCGTCTCATCGTCAGATCCAAGCACAGAGGCCTCAATGCTGTTATGAAGGCTCAGGTCGCTCAGATGGAACAGCTGGCAGCTGATGGCCTAAACTATAGCGGAGAATGCTATATATCTCATTCTGACTGCTACAATGAAGCCAGACAGGTTGCTGACATGATCGAATCGAAGTTTGTGAATCTTAAGGGAAAAGTAAAGATTGTAAGTATAGGTACAACTATCGGAAGCCACACCGGTCCCGGAACAGTCGCTCTGTTCTTCTGGGGATCAAAGAGAGTTGACTGAGAAGGAATGTTTGGGATAATAATTACGCCCCCGCAATGCTGCGGGGGCGTTTCAGTTTGAGTCATTGGGGACGTTACAGTTTGAGTCATTGGGGACGTTACAGTTTGA
>CAMNEA010000067.1 GCA_946536145.1 uncultured Butyrivibrio sp. | reverse complement strand
ATATATCAATGTCAGGTGTAAATGTAGCCGGTCAGGTGCTTTTTGTGTTTATGGTCTTAATTAACACGATCACCATGATGGGTGGAATATTCCTTACGCAGTTTTTTGGTGCAAAAGACAGTGGCGGAATGCAGCAGGCGTTTATGCAGTATCAGGCCGTTGCTATTATCATCGTTTTAGCCATACATTGAAATGCTCAAACTTTTGCCCTGTTGCCATAATCCTGATCATAACGATGCTCAGATCACTTTTGAGTGTTCCTTCTTGAAAAAGACAATAATCGGGTTCTATAATCAAGATGTATTGGAGGAGGGATTTCATATGTTACATATCATTATTCTGAACAAAAACTATTTTCCATCTAAACTTAATCTGGTAAAGCCAAATGACAAGGTTATTGTTTTGGCATCACCTGATGGTGCTATACCTGTATCTGCATATCAGGATGAATCATTAAAGAATATGGAAGTAAAACTCCTTCCAGAGCTTAAAGATACAGCATCCCCGGATGGGAAGAATATTCTCAGAATTATGCAGGCTATGCTTATAGGGCAGCTTATAGCAACAGAAAAGGATTTTGAAATATACACAGATGATAATGCCCTGCTGAAGGCTCTGTCACCATTCCTTTTGAAAAGGCCAGTGGCAAAGAGAAAGAGCTCATTAAAGCCGTCTGAGATAAAAGGTGAAGTATTGGCTGAGAATACATCTGCGAATGTTGAGGAAGAACTTAAAAAGAATCCGAAAGAAGGAACAGTAAGAAAGCCTTTAAGGAAAACATCAGATAATAAAATTGAAATTGGAGAAGTAGATAAGATTACTGAAGTGGCAGTGGAAGCTGAAAAGCCAAAGGAAAACAAAGCTAAAGCCGAGAAGAAGGCTTCTAAGATTGCAAAAGCTGACGTGAAGACAAAACCGGCAAAACTTCCTACACAGGCTGAAGTGAAGAGAATACTTGGCGCAGCAAACAGCAGCTACGCAAATCCTATTATGGAAGTCATAAAGAAATCGAACCAGATTACATTTGAAATGGATCTGAGGATGAAGCTGGTTGAAGCCGGGATGGAGGCAAGTCAGTGTCAGGAGCTTGCCAGAACTATAAATGAAGAGTTTGGAAAGATGCTTCCGGCATCAATGTGATTGGAGATTTGTGATTTGAAAACAGTTGTAATTACAGGCAGCACCAGAGGCCTTGGCTATGAGATGGCCAAGGTTTTTCTGCGCAATGGATGGAATGTAGTAGTTAATGGAGTTAATAAAGAGAGGCTTATAAGGGCATGTGATAATCTGCAGGCTGAAAAAAGTTCAGGAAGCGTTCTTGGCATTGCAGGAAATGTGAGGAATTCAGAAGATATACAGAAGATTATGGATGAGGCTGTCCGGAACTTTGGAGTAGTAGATATCTGGATCAATAACGCCGGTGTAAATCAGCCTTCTAAGGCCATGTGGGAGCTGACAGATTCAGAGATCGATTCAATACTGGGGATTGATCTGAGAGGAGCAATCATTGGGACTAAGATTGCGGCTCTTCAGATGGAGAAACAGCCAGAAGGTGGTATGATCTACAATGTTGAAGGCTATGGCAGCAATGATGCCATGATGCTTGGGCTGGATATGTATGGGACCAGCAAAAGGGCTGTAACGCATTTTACAAAAGCATTTGCCAAGGAGCTGGAACAGAGAAATAGCAGAGTTAAGATTGGACGGCTTTCTCCTGGCATAATGATCACAGATTTTACGACAAAAGCTCTTGGTGGAGAGCAGGATATAGCACTGTCTGAGAAAACCAAGAACTTTTACAATATCATGGGAGATTATCCTGATACTGTAGCGGAGTTCATGGTGGAAGGGATGCTTAAAGATCCGTCCAACAATGCACGCATAAATTGGCTTACTGGTCGGAAGGTAATGCTGAGATTCATTACTTTCCCATTTAAAAAAAGAAACTATCTTAAATGAGTTGGTGTTTAGAAATGCATTTGATATCTGTCATTAACAAAAACAATACACTATATGGGATGCTGCGCTATAGTATCGCTGGTATGAGCGGAACCGCTGCTGAATGGACGCTCTTTTTCTTGATAAATCAGCTGGCGCACCTATATTACCCCATTGCAGCAATAATCGCGCTTCTGTTTTCAACCCTTGTGAATTGGTATGTTGGCAGAAAGGTACTCTTTCAGGCATCCGGAAACAGGAGGCGTGAGATAGAGCTTGTCTACTTTGCATGCTTCAGCGGGCTGGCACTTAATCTCCTTATCATGTGGCTGATGATAAATGGATTTGGTATCTGGGAAATGGCAGCTAAGATGATTGCATCAGTGATAGTTTTTGGGTGGAATTACTTTTTCCGCACAAAATACATATATAGGCAAGGCTCACAAAAAGCTGCATGAAATGTTGACACTCATGTTATACTGCTCGCATAATAATGGAACAAATATATGATAACAATTCAAATGTACTTTGCTGTGCCGCTGAAATTAAGAGAGAGCCAATGCACCTGATGGATAAAGATAGATTTTGGTAAATATAAAGACCAGAGAATTCATGGGCAAAGATTGTTTGAGGATTATCCTGATCTGATGGAAGAGTATGACATACGTGATGGATCCGAGCTTTTTTGCCTTCTAAAAAACACGCATGATATAAGAGAAAAAAGACTTCTAAGGTCAGATTTGTCCGTAACCCTGTAATGATCATTGGAAACTTCGAAAAAAGGTGATATATACGCTAATGCATAGTGTTCATCATATGCTGTTAACCTATCTAAATTCACAAGTAGGGCGTGAAGAATGAAGGGATCATAAATGCTGTTACCAGAGTTTTCATCACAAAGAGAAAAAGAAAAATACTTTCGCTCGCTTAAGGAAGACCAGAAAATAGATGCCCTGAATGAGATGATAGAAGAATCAGAGCATATTGTCTTTCTGGGCGGAGCCGGTGTGTCCACTGAAAGTGGGATACCAGATTTCAGGAGCAAAGACGGGCTATACAACAGGAAGGAAAAGCGCTTTAACAGTTATAAGCCCGAATACCTTTTAAGCTATGACTGCCTGTCCAAAAAATCCGCAGTCTTTTTTGATTATTTCAGGCGTAATCTTGACTGCCGGAGCATAGAGCCCAACGATGCCCACAGAAAACTTGCCGAGATGGAGCGTCGTGGGAAGCTGGACGGTGTGATTACCCAGAACATTGACGGACTGCATCAGAAAGCCGGGAGCAGGAAAGTCTGCGAGATACACGGAAGTGTCCTGCGAAGCTACTGCATAAGCTGCAGGACAGACTACGGCGCTGATTTCATTTTTGAAAACAAAGAGGATATTCCGCACTGTCCAGCCTGCGGGAAGATGGTAAGGCCAGATGTTACGCTCTACGGCGAGTTCCTTCCACAGAGGGCACATGAAGAGGCCGTGGCGCTGATCCGGTATGCGGATATGCTCATTATTGGAGGAACCAGTTTAGAAGTAGGATCTGCAGCTAACCTGGCACATATGTATCATGGCAAGTACCTTGTGATCATCAACAAGGGAAAGACCAAGATGGAAGGGAAGGCTGATCTTGTCTTCCATGACAGCATAGGAAAAGTCATGAACCAGATAGAAGTGTGATTATTTGTATTACGGGGATGTGATGGGGGATACAATTTTGGACCTCTACGTCTGGTAGGTGGAATACAGAGAGGGCATCCAAACGAAAATTGAGAAGGGTAAGTGCAGTGATATCCTGAAGGCAATCAAAGCCTCCGCATCAATGCCGTATGTATCTCCGATGGTCGAAGTTGACGGTTATAAGTGCCTGGATGGTGGCTGCAGCAGCCATATCCCATACAGATGGGCAATGGAACAGGGATATAAAAGTATAGTGGTCATCAAGACAAGAGAAAGAGGATACAGAAAAAAAGAATCCTCCACTTCAAACACAATGGCTCCCAGATTTTATAAAGACAACCCTGAGTTTGCAGAAAAACTCATGACCATGAATGCTGACTATAACAAAGAGTGTGATGAAATAGACCAGCTTGAGAAAGATGGACGTATATTTGTAATCGCACCTTCTGAGCCAGTAACTGTAAAAAGAGTAGAGAGCGACATGGATAAGCTGGGAAATCTTTACTGGCTGGGTTATAACGATGCAAAGAGAAACCTTTTTGCACTTAACAAATATCTTAACTGACATAAGGATGGTAGAAACATGAATCAAAAGAACAATCTTCGCTTTGGAATAATCGTAGCGAACAAGCAGATTGACCGCTATATCGTAGCGGTCCTTGACGAGGCGGACTACCCGATTGTCTTTAACAGATATATGACTGAAGATGATTTCGGTGTAATGGACTCTTATGATGTTTATCAGACATTTACAAACGGCGAAGCCAAAGAAATTCTGGACTATCTGGAAGCAGGAGAAACCGCTAAGGCACGACGAACTTTATTAAAGATAATTGATAAGAAAAGTCCCGATCTTGAAATGGCGGGTCCTGTTCGACTGGATGATTATATTCCTGACCTTTGGTATGATGCATGGAAACAGATGGAGCCCTATATAACTTCCAGCGGACATATGCCAGGCTATCTGGAATGTCAGGTTTCCTCCGATGAATATTGGTAGGAAAGGAAGACAAATGCTTACAATCTAAGTAGTCAGACTTGCGGTTGTTGTGGATATAAAAATCCGAACATTAAAAATCTCAGCATCAGAGAATGGACTTGCCCTGTTTGCGGTACATCCCATGATCGGGATGGTAATGCTGCAAAAACATATTAAAAATAGGTCTGTCACTTCGCATGACAGCTTAACGAATGACAAGGTAGGCATGGGCTGTGCCGAACCAAACGCTTGTGGACATTGTTGGGAAAACTGCTCTCTGCGGAGAGTGTGACAATAACCGTGGTGGTTGAAGCAAGGATCCCATCAAGCTTTAGCTTATAGGAGTGTCAAACTCATATCATGAAGCCTATAAATATCTATGCACTTACAAGATTAAAAGATCCGGAGTTGTTATCGAAGGCTGAAAGGCAGATGTCAGGCCGTAGAAAGAATATCCGGATCCGCAAATGGGAAACAGAAGGGCTCAGACTCTTTTCCGAGAGGCTGCAGCCTGTATGCAGTGATGCCTGTTCGCTGACATTTTATTATTCTTATACGATGCAGAAGCTCGGAAAAGAATTCGATCTCATTCGCATCGCAGATGACAAGATCGTCAATATCGAACTCAAGAGCGGCAATGTATCAAATGAAGCAATCCAGGCCCAGCTCATCCAAAACAGGTATTATCTTTCAACTCTCGGAAAACCGGTTTATTACTACACGTACATAAGCGGTCAGGACAGACTCGTAAGGCTTTCCAACAGCGGAAGGATTGTTGACGCTACCTTTGAGGAACTTGGTGTTCTGCTGGACAGTCAGCATGAAATCTACACAGATGATATCGAGGAACTCTTCAAGGAAGACAAGTACCTGATCTCACCAATAACTGATCCCGGAAAGTTTCTTCGTCAGGAATATTTCCTTACGTTTCAGCAGTGTGATATCAAGAAGCAGATCATGAAAAATATCTCTGATGGTCATTTCCTTCAGGGGTTTACAGGTCTTCCGGGCACAGGCAAGACAACACTTCTGTATGACATAGCAATGACTTTGTCCCGCAGGAATCCTGTTTGCCTGTTCTATTTCGGTTCCTACAGAGGTGAGCTTCAGCAGCTTAATGAACGCCTTAAGAGAATTGATTTTTATAATTGTAACGATAATACAGTTCCGAATGTGATCAAGGATTATGCGGCGATATTCATCGATGAAGGCCACTGCATGGGTGAAAAGACCTTTGATTCAATCTGCGAATATGGCAGAAAGTGGAAGGCTCCAATCATCATATCCTACGATGATGCCCTCTGCGTATCAGAAAAAGAGAGGCTCAGAATGGGGGCAGTGGTATTTGAAAAGCGCGATGATTTCAAGGGTTACAAGCTGACAAACAGGATCAGGATGAACAACGAGCTTTCGACTTTCCTAAGGACATTTCTTTCCGCATCGAAGATGTACAAGAGGGAGTATCCGAATGTTTCGGTCGCATACGGAGCTGATATGACCGAGGCGATGAATCTTATCAGATTCTACGAAAAAGAAGGATATATGTTTATTTGGGACAGAGGTCTTTCGGTTGATATAAGCGGTACTGAGAGTTTTCCGGGTGAGGCTCTTACCCGCATTGAATCGGCATCCGTCACAGGCAAAGAATTCGATAAGGTATTGATGCTGCTCGATGATTCTTTTTACTATGATGAAGAATGGTTTCTTAGGAATAAGGAGTCGGAAAATGGGGGCGTAACTTCAAGGATCATGAACCTGTTCCATGGACTCAGCCGTGCCAAGAAGAAGATTGCACTCGTCATAATGGGGAATATGAAACTCATGGAGCAGGTGTATTATATTTTGCAGAGATGAGCGAAAGGGCAGTGTTGAGGCTGCAGAATTGGTAATTTTTTGCACTTTAAGGAGGAAGAATATTTTTGTATTAAAATTCAGGAATTATGTAAATAGGTCGTTTTGATCCGACGCCCGCGTAGAACCGCCCATGAGCCTAAGTAGTTATGCGCTGTTTGGAAATATTTGTATTACATCTGAACGTCTTTTAACCTTTCTGTTAAGACGTTCCAATTCAAAAAATCCGACTGGGAAACACTTTGATTAGCATTTCCCTAAAGCTCCCATCATACATGCGCCAGCGAAAATTCATCTAAATGCATGTAAATATACAGCAATAAACATGCTCCAGGCGAAAAGTGTTCGAGAGCATGTACGAACAAGCGCTTTATAGACATGCTTATTCAATTTTTTCTCCATGGCATACAATTTAATAAAACAGAAACATAAAAGAAACAAAACAAAAATGTTCTTTTCCTAGAATGTGAAACATCAAATGAAACACATCAAAAACACTTAAGACAATTGTACACACGAAAGGAAAAGAGATCATGTCAGAAAGAATATATTTAGTAACAGGCGCAGCAGGATTTTTAGGCGGAACAATCTGCAGAAAACTCGTGGAGAGAGGCGATAAGGTAAGAGCCTTTGTTCTCCCAAATGATCCGGCAATAAAGTTTGTTCCAAAAGAGGCTGAAATTGTAGAAGGAGATCTTACTGATAAGGAGTCACTGGAAAGATTCTTTACAGTAGATAATGGTAAAGAGACCATTGTGCTTCACATTGCAAGCATTGTTTCAGTAAATCCCGAATACAACCAGAAAGTAATGGATGTAAATGTAGGAGGAACGCGGAACATCATTGATCTTTGCCTTGAACATCCTGAGTGTAAAAAGCTGGTTTACTGCAGCTCAACAGGAGCAATCCCGGAACAGCCAAAGGGAATAATGATTAAGGAAGTGACGAGATTTGATGAGTCAGAGGTTCTGGGCTGCTACAGCCAGTCCAAAGCACTTGCAACACAGGAAGTTCTTGATGCTGTAAGAGACAGAGGGCTTAACGCCTGCGTTGTACATCCCAGTGGAATCCTTGGACCTGAGGACTTCGCTGTTGGAGAGACCACAGGTACGCTTATAAAGATTATCAACGGAGATATGCCTGCGGGAATTGATGGCTCTTTTAACCTATGCGATGTAAGGGATCTTGCAGACGGAACAATTGCTGCAATCGATAAAGGCAGAAAGGGCGAGTGCTACATCCTTGGTAATGAACCTGTATCCTTTAGGGATTTCAGCAAAATGATAAGCGATGAGTCAGGCTGCAAGCCTGTGAAAATGTTCCTCCCAATCTGGGCGGCAACTCTTATGGGTAAGATTATGGAGATCATGGGTAAGATGCGTGGAACAGAGCCTTTAATGACAACTTTTTCAGTATATAACCTGGCAAGAAATAACGCTTTTGATTCATCAAAGGCAAAGAAAGAGCTCGGTTACCACACAAGGTCATATCGCGAGACCATCCACGACGAGATTGAGTGGCTCAAATCTGCCGGAAAGATTGCATAAAAGTTCATACAGATAAATTTCAGAAACAAAACTCTAACATTTCTATGGTACGATATTATCGTAAAAGCGTATCAGGAGGTGTTAGAGTTTGTTTAATTTACTGATTGTTGAAGATGATAATGATCTTAATAAGACTGTCTGCGAATATCTGAAAACAAAGGGATATGAGACTGAAGGATGTCTGAATGCCAACGATGCCTATGACAGGATGTATGGCAAGACTTTTGACCTCATCATCTCCGATATAATGATGCCGGGGATAGATGGCTTTGAGTTTGCGGAAACTGTAAGAAAGCTCAATGATAATATTCCAATATTGTTCATGACTGCCAGAGAAGATTTCGAAGCGAAGCAAAAGGGTTTTATGGCGGGAATTGATGATTACATGGTAAAGCCGATAAACCTTGAGGAGCTGACTCTTCATGTGGGAGCGCTCCTTCGCAGGGCGGGAATTGCCAACACCAAGAGGCTTGAGATCGGGAACCTTGTCATGGATATCGATGAGCATGTGGTTACCGTCAAAGGTGAAGAGATTCCCCTTACCCAGAGGGAGTTTAACATAATATTCAAACTCCTGTCTTTTCCGAAAAAGACATTCACCAGGGGGCAGCTTATGGATGAGTTCTGGGATGTGGATTCTGATGCAACTCCCAGAGCAGTTGATGTCTATATGACCAAGCTCAGGGAGAAGTTTGCGGAGTGTGATGATTTTGAGATTATCACAGTGCGTGGGCTGGGATACAAGGCAGTGCCTAAGGAGTGAGAACTAATGAAAAAGAAGACCACCAGTATTTTTTCATTAAAGAGATATGTGATCATCTTTGTGTTGATAGCTTTTGTCGTGACCTGCAGTTTTTATCTGTTTCTCAGCTCTATGGACTTTACCGGGGAGCAGATTCAGGAAAATGCAATACTGACATTCCTCAACGTCCTCTTTCTAAGCCTTATTTTCTGTTTGATTGACGGGATACAGAGAAAAATCATGATAGAAAGACCCGTAAAAAAAATTCTGGAAGCGACAGAGGAGCTTGCAAAAGGCAACTTTAAGGCAAGAGCGGAGGATATTTCCGTGGTTCCGGGAAGGAATGAATTTGATATAATCGCAGAGAATATCAATAAGATGGCGCAGGAACTGTCAGGGATTGAGACTCTTCGAACAGATTTTGTATCAAATGTATCACATGAGATCAAGACGCCGCTGTCTGTTATTGGGAACTACAGCACGATGCTCCAGTCGCCGGATATTACCGAGGAAAAAAGACTGGAATATGCCAGGGCAATTTCCGATGCAACCGGAAGGCTTTCAGAGCTCATCACAAATATACTTAAGCTCAATAAATTGGAAAATCAGCAGATTTATCCCGACAAAGAGACCTATGATCTCGGAGAGCAGCTTGCAGAATGCATTGTGGGTTTTGAAGACACTTGGGAGAAAAAGAATATCGAACTCGAGACTGATATTGATGATGAACTTCAGATAACAGCGGATAAAGAGCTGCTATCGCTGGTTTGGAATAATCTTTTATCCAATGCCTTTAAGTTTACCGAGGACGGAGGCACAGTTAAGGTAACTGCACATAGAGTAAACGGACGTGTCCAGATTGAGGTTTCAGATACCGGTTGTGGTATTTCCGAGGAGACAGGGAAACATATATTTGATAAGTTCTATCAGGGAGATACATCACACGCTACAAAGGGAAATGGCCTGGGACTTGCACTGGTTAAAAGGGTCATTGACATCTGCGAAGCTGAGATTGCGGTAAAAAGTGTCCTGGGGAAAGGTACGTCATTTACAGTTTCTTTTGGGCCATAGTCTTTTTGGGGGCGGCCCGGAATTTGGCAGGGCAGATCCTGTTTCTTCTTTGAAAACGTTCTCAAAGCGTCTCATGCCATATTGACAAGGAACACATCTTTTTTAATGAAACAGAAACATAAGCGAAACAAAACATAAATACTTTCTCCATATAATTGAGACCATAGAAAAACAAAAACAAGCAAGAACAAATGGAGGAAGATCATGAATAATACTGATACTTTTGAGTACAACTACAGTGCTGAAAGAGCTAGGGAAGTTGAAGCCATCAGAAGAAAATATGAAGAGCCGGAGGAGGATAAGTTTGAGCAGTTAAAAGCGCTGGACAGACAGGCAGAGAGGAGAGGCCAGATACTTTCTATTGCAATAGGAATAATAGGAACACTTATTCTGGGAACAGGAATGAGCATGGTGATGGTAGGACAGGTTCCTTATTTTATCCCGGGCATAGCTATAGGAGTCGTAGGTGTAGTGGCACTTGGCTCCGCCTATCCAATATACAAAGCGGTCACCAAAAAAGACAGAGACAAAGTGGCCGGACAGGTTCTGGCGCTTGTAAAACAGATACAATAAGGAGAAAAGAACGAAAAGATGCGGATATGAAGGATATGGAGAAGTGATTGTACAGAAAGATCAACGCCAAAGGGTACTATGACCCTTCAGGGCTGTTATAAGAAATATAGTTGAAAGTGGATTCGGGAGAAGGGAATACAAAGAGAGCCGTGAACAGCGGTGCTTCCCGATATGATTTTGTGATTTTTGATGCTTTTGAAGGAAGGAGACCGCCAAAAGAGATTTCCTCCGAAGGGATGTTCAAACTTACAAAACAGATAATGCCGCAGGACGGAATTCTGGCTATAAACATGCTGAACGAAAAGCCCGGAGTCATATCTATGCAGACGCATCTGGCTCAGGCGGTGCTGAAGAATATTTTCAGGAATACCGGGATAATAAACTGCCAGATGGGCTGGAACTGCATACTTCTGGCCTCAGACAGGGAACTTAAGCAGTAAACAGGCTAGCACATTATGTACATATGAATTCGCATGGCATATGATAGATTATTGATGTAAAGGTGTATAAAAACCTTACTATAGCTGACATCTTATCTATGATACAACTGAATATATTGCGTAATATTTTAAGTAATATTATAATTAAAATAGAACGCAAAGGAGGTATTGCTTATGGCAACAATTAGCCCCGTTTCTGATCTTAGAAACTATAATACTGTATTAGACAAGGTTGAAATTGGCTCTCCGGTTTACCTTACTGTTAACGGAAGAGGTAAATACACCATCCGTGACATTGAGGAAGACGATGAATTTGAAAAAACAAAAGCCATGCTGCAGCTTATGATTGAGCTTAATAAGGGACGTCGTTCCGGAGAGGAAGAAGGCTATGTTTCTGCATCCGATGTCAGAGCCCGCTTTCATAGCAAAAAAGCATGAATAAGTATGAAGTGGTTTATTCACAGGAAGCAATCCGTGATCTCGATGATGTCTGGGAGCAGGTTGCAATGGCATCGAAGGATCGTGATATTACAGAAAAGTATCTTGATGACCTTCAGGACGCTATTGAAGCAATGGCCACTCATCCAAAAACCGGGATTCCGTTATATTACGAGGAAACATTTACAGGATATTATTTTGTGAAATTCAAGGAATATATGGCATTTTATAGAATTGAAGATTCAAAGATGCTGGTCGATAGAATCCTTTATGCAAAGATGGATTACATCAGAAGACTTGGTCTGTAAAAGCTGTTGACCCCCCATTGGCGGGAGTCAGCAGCTTCTTTGCCATTACTTAATTATTTTTTGTATTCGTAGAAACCTTTTCCGGCATTGATTCCTGTCTCTCCTTTGTCGATCTTTTCCTTGAGAAGAAGGCCAATCTTGTGGATTGTTGAATCAGGATCCTGTGCCTCGGGCTTCATCTGGTTGATGTTGTAAGCTGTTTCAAGGCCTACGATGTCGAGGATCTCAAAAGGTCCCTTGGGAGCGCCGGTTGCAAGACGCCATGTAAGGTCGATAGTCTGAGGATCAGCCACCTCTTTTGCCCAGAGAGCCTGAGCTGCTGAGAGGAAAGGAACAAGCATTGAGTTAAGGATGTAACCGGGCTGTTCTTTCTTGAGTTCGAGAGAAATCATGTTGATCTCTTTTGCAAACTCAACAACCTTCTTGTAGATTTCGGGATCTGTTCCAGAGTGACCCATAATCTCCGCAGTGTTGTTCTTCCAGATCGTGTTAGCAAAGTGGAGTGAAAGATACTTCTCGGGTCTTCCTGTGTACTGTGCAAACATGCTTGGAAGAAGAGTAGATGAGTTGGTTACAAGAATTGTGTCAGGATCAAGAAGGTCCTTCATCTGCTCATACACGTCGATTTTTGCATCCGGATCCTCTGCCATGGATTCGATTACAATATCAGCACCTGAAACTGCCTTAGCCATATCAAGCTCGATATGTACGTTGTCAGTCATGTTTTTGTCGCCTGTGGCGATAAGCTCGTCAATAGCCTCAGCTGTGATTTCGTCCCAAGCGGTGATAAGTCCCTTAGGATAAAGGAGCTTGCCAAGTGGATTGCCGATCAGGTTCTTTGCTGCGGCAAGGTCATCAAGCATAGCCTTTTTGTAGAGATTGATCTTTGGAGTTGTTCTTCCGATTGAAGACTCGCTTCTGAGCCAGAATGTGACGTCGTGACCGGTATATGCGCACATAAGACCGATCTGTGTCCCCAATACACCGCCGCCTGCAACAACTACTTTGTTCATTGCCATAAATACCTCCATAAAATAAATTTGCCGTTTGCTTCACTGTGATACATAAAAATACATATGTATTGATTTTATCATATCCGACCCATATTCTAAATGCCAAAATGGATCATTGCTTACGTTTCAGGCAGTTGATATCATATAAAGAACCCAAATGCCTCGTAACATAACTTTTAGGTCTGAAAAACTCATTGAAGCATGAATGAATACAGAAAAAGCCATGTAATAGAGAAAAATAACATTGCTGGTGTAAGAGATGTTCTTAAGGAAATTGTCGCAAGAAGAACTGTGCTGATGAACTGTAAGCCAGTTCATTATGATCATAGCAGTGTTCTCAGAAGTGATGAAACGATAGAGAATGGAGTTTCTTTAATGAGAGAAGAGCATCTTTTAATGGATTAAGAGCATGAATGGTGAATAAGTTGATTTTTTTGCCTTGGGGATATACAATGTATATACAAAAGGAGGTATTGCTTATGCAAACTCAAGTTAAAGCATGGGGAAATAGTCAAGGAATTAGAATACCCAAAGAAGTGCT
>CAMNEA010000066.1 GCA_946536145.1 uncultured Butyrivibrio sp. | reverse complement strand
CAGTTCTGAGATGTTTTTTGGAGAATCAGGGACAGCTTTTCCCTGAGGATGTTGCTGAGAACATGGAGGAGGCCGAGGCTTTTCTTGAGGACTGCATGGCAGTTGTCGTGGAAGGCGTCGAAGAAGTCGAGGAGTATTTTGAAGAGGCCGGTGTCGATACTGAAGGCGGAAATGTACTGGATGCCGATGAAGTATTTGATATAGGGGATGGAAGATACCTCATAGTTGAGGGATAAAATGGGGAAAAAAATATTCTTTTTTGATCTTGACGGAACTCTCCTTACAAGTGATAAGAAAATCACGCCCGGAACACTGAGAGCCCTTAGGAAGTTTACTGATGCGGGGAATTACTTCTGCATCAATACCGGAAGGGCTCTGGATAGTGCCAGGGCTGTTTATGATGGGCTTGAACTGGATTTTAAGGGGAGTTTTTTGTGTGGCTCAAACGGCACGGAGATATACAGCATCGATGAGGATAGGTATGTTTACAAGACGGGTGTTGATCTTGAACTTGTACCAAGGATCCTTGATCTTGCTGAGAAGTTTGACGTTCATTGCCACACCTACAACAGGGATCATATAGTCTCAAGACATGACAACGAGTGTATGGATTATTACAGAAGGGTTATAAAGACTCCGCTGATTGTTACCGGAGATGTGCTTAAATATGTCACGGAGCCACCGCCCAAGATGATCGCGATAGAGCTTCACAATCACGACAAGCAGGAGAGATTCAAAGACGCCCTTCAGGAGATGGTGGGTGATAAGCTGACTCTCCTTTATTCCAATCCGTACTACCTTGAGATATTCCCTTCACAGGGAGGCAAGGGCAGTGCCGTTACAAGACTTGCCGGTATTCTGGGGGTTGATCCTGCGGACACCTACGCGGCGGGGGATGAGCAGAATGACATATCCATGATCGAGGCAGCAGGATGCGGAATAGCGATGGTCAATGGAACCGATCTGGTAAAATCCAGGGCAGATGTCATTACGAGATTTGACAATGATCACGACGGCCTTGAGGAATTTATTCTGGGGGCGATTTAGGGACCGCGACATACAGCGGAGAATAATATGAAACGGGGGAAATGAAAAATGGTATGCAGTAACTGCAAAGCAGTGATTCAGGATGGGGCAAGGTTCTGTTCCAATTGCGGGGCGCCTGTCACAGCGGGGGTACAGATGACACCACCAGGTGGACAGCCATATACAATGCAGGGACAGCCGCTTCAGGGACAGGGATATAATCCGATGCCTCAGGCTGCAGTGGTACAGGAGCAGACCTTTGTTGTAAGGAAGATGCCGATCATTCTGATAATTGTTCTTACATTCGGCTTTATTATAAGTTCGCTTTTTATGGAAAACGGAAGCATGGATGTGGCAATGGCTGTGTCGTGCCTGCCGGGGATTATCCTTTTGTTCCTGATATACAAGATGGACAGGATAGAGCCTGAGCCCAAGGGATTGATGATCAAGCTTTTTCTCGCGGGCGGATTTATTGCGACAACTGCGGCAGTTATAATAGAGACTATAGTTGAGAGCGTCCTTGGCATTTTAATATACGACAACGGAATTTTGTACTGCTTTGCCCAGGCATTTATTGTTGCCGCAGCCACAGAGGAACTTTGTAAATATACTTTGCTTAAACTCTTTACCTGGAAGCATCCGGCATTCAACTTCAGGTTTGACGGAGTCGTATACAGCACGGCAGTTGCGATAGGTTTTGAAGTCGTTGAAAACGTGCTGTACCTGATCGACAGTACTGCAAATACAGCGTTTACCAGAGCGGCCTTCCCGGGACACTGTATCTTTGGCATCTATATGGGATACTACTATGGACAGGCCAAGGCAAGACAGCTCGCCGGCGACAATAAAGGCGCAAAGGCACTTAGAAGAAAGGGTGTCCTGACAGCCATACTCATACACGGAACTTATGACTTTATCTGCTTTTTCAGTGAGATCTTTGAATCTGAACTGATTCAGATTCTTTTATTCTTTGCGCTGACGATTGTTATGGTTATACTTAATGTGACGGCGTATAAGAACATCAAGAAATATGCCTTTGAAGATAAACCGGTCTGATATTTTATGTGCGGAGATTGACTATGATAAACGGCAGGAAAATCGTAGCATTATGTACATGCAGAATATATGAGCCCCAGGAATTTGTCTTTATTTCCGAGTTTTCCAGGATGCTGAGAGAAAATGGTTATTATCTCTTTATTTATGCTCTTAATTCAGAGATGGGAAACAGCGGTGAAGTGGTTCCTGAGACGGCTGTGTTCGATCTCATTCCCTATGAGAAGATTGATTCCATCGTGATAATGGATGAGAAGATAAAGAGCCGGGAAATTGTTGGCCGGATAGTTGACAGGGCTCATAATGCCAATGTGCCTGTCGTAGTGATTGATGGCAAATATGACAATGTTTCGCAGGTGGTGTTTGATTATGCGAGCGGCTTCGAAGATGTGGTCAGACACATGATCGAGTACCATAAAGTCAGAAGGCCGCATCTTATGGCAGGCAAAAAGGGCAATGTCTTTTCTGATGAGAGAATAGAAGTATTTAAAAGAGTGATCGAAGATAACGGGATTTCTTTTGAAGATGATATGCTCAGCTATGGAGATTTCTGGGCGATTCCTGCAAGAGCTGCAGCCACGGAACTTTTGAAGAGAGAGAAACTTCCGGATGCGATAATCTGCGCCAACGATATCATGGCAATAAATGTCTGTGATATATTCCAGGGCAGTGGTGTTAAGGTTCCGGGAGATGTCCTTGTGAGCGGTTTTGACGGGATAGAAGAAGGTTTCTGGTCCAAGCCCGCTATCACCACGGCTACCTGTGACAGCTTTATGCTGGCAAGTGCTGCCATGGAAACTGTTGACAGGGCAGTTGCCGGTGAGAAGGATGTTGTAAAGAGTGTCAGACCAAGCTTTGTCGCCAATGAATCCTGCGGATGTCCCAAGTGCAGTCAGGTGACGTTCTCTGCGACCAAGGGACTTAACAATAACTTCTATCATCATCAGGATGATATTCACGACATGCAGCTTATTGCTTCCAAGATAATGCTGGGCAAGGATCTCATCAACTGTGTACATTATCTCAAGGATAACCTTGCCAGGCATGCCTGCGTTGTGGTTAAGGATGCATGCTTTGAACAGGAGAACAATCTTTTCTTTGAAGAGCCTGCGACAGACACCATGACGGTATACTACGATTCTTATGCTGATAATGACAAGCCATTTCCGTATGACCCTCAGATAATTGTTCCTCATCTTGAAGAGATCATGGAAAGAGGGGAGCCTCTGATATTCAACGCGCTTGAATATATGGAGAAATGCCCGGGATTTGTGGCATACTTTTTCCCAAAAGTAGAACTTATTGAATTCAATCAGACGCCGAACCTTACAAACTGCTTCGGTATGGGAATCGGCGGTTATGCTATCAACAAGTATCAGAAGTACCTTCGTGAGAAGATTGAGAGAATGTACAAGTATGATGCCCTCACAGGCCTTAACAACAGGATGGCATTCATATCAAAATATGAGGAGTTATTAAAAGATCCGTCCAACTACGGCAAAAAAGTCACCATATTTGTCGCGGACTTAAATGGACTTAAGAAGATAAATGATTCATTTGGACACCTTGCAGGAGACAAGGCAATTGCAACTGTGGCCATGGCCTTAAAAAAAGCCTGTCCTTCTGACGCAATTTGTGTAAGAATAGGTGGAGATGAAATGCTCGCGTTCATCCTCGGCGACCATCAGTGCGATAACGTGATACCGGATGTCGAGGCAATCCTTGAGAAGGAGAGCCTTAGCCTTGAAATAAGAGTCTCTGCAAGTATTGGTACATATACAGCAGTCTTTGAAAAAGATATGGATATCAATAAGCTCATCGCTATCGCTGACGCGCAGATGTACAAGATGAAGCGAAACAGGAAGTAGTGCAAATACGTTTTTAAGGAGGAGAGTTATGAACATAGTCTGTCTTGATCTTGAGGGAGTTTTGGTACCGGAGATATGGATCGCCTTTTCACAGGCGAGCGGGATACCGGAGCTAAAGAGAACAACCAGAGATGAACCCGATTACAACAAACTTATGAACTGGAGAATAGGCATCCTTAAGGAGCACGGCCTCGGACTTAAGGAAATACAGGATACGATAAAGACCATCGATCCGCTCCCGGGAGCAAAAGAGTTCCTTGACGAACTAAGGAGCCTTACACAGGTGATCATCATAAGTGATACCTTTACACAGTTTGCAACACCCCTTATGGAGAAGCTTGGCTGGCCGACACTTTTCTGCAACAGTCTTGAAGTGGCAGATGACGGTGAGATCACGGGCTTTAAGATGAGGATCAAGGATTCAAAGCTCACAACCGTCAAGGCTCTTCAGTCAATCGGCTACGACACCATTGCATCCGGTGACAGCTTCAATGACCTTGCCATGATACAGGCCTCCAAGGCCGGCTTCCTATTCCGCTCAACAGAGCAGATCAAAGCCGACTACCCGGAGTTTCCTGCATTTGAGGAGTACGCAGATCTTCTCGCTGCAATAAAGAAGGAGCTTTAATATCTGATTTTTACAATAAGTCGCCGGCTTCGTCAGCGGCTTATTTTATCATGTTGCGGTACTGGCTGGGGGACATGCCCTTTTCTCTTTTGAAGAGCCTCGTGAAGTAGGTGCAGTCAGGTATGCCGCAGGCCGATGCGATGCTCTGTATGCTTGCATCACCTGTATTTAACAGAAAAATGGCATGATCCATGCGCTTTTTGTTTACATAGCCGGTGAAAGTCTCACCGGCTTCTTTTTTGAATAAAGTGGCAAGGTAGCTTTTATTGAGAGACAGAGCATCAGCTGTGTTATTGAGGGTAAGATCGGTGCTGTCCAGGTTCTGGGAAATATAGTTTATGACCTTTTGCATGATAGGAGAGTAGCCTCTTGTTGTGTTCTGCTGGACCATCATGCAGTATTTCCTCAGGATATCCCGGTATACATCCTTCTCCTCAGTAAGGGATGTTATGTTTTCGATTCTTATGGACATTCGTCTTGACATCTCATCAAGATAAACAGGATGTACTTTTGCTCTCTGCGCAGCCTTCCTGCAGAGGGTACTGAATACGAAGAGGAGATTCTTACGGCTTCTGAGCGTACTTGGAGCTCTGTCGTCAATCCCGCTGAAGGCCATATCTGAGCTGTAATGGAGAGCGGACTCAAAGTCGCCCCTTGATATTGCCTCCATCATTTTTTCCTCCATGTCATAGCGGTGCTCAAGAAGCTGCATTGTCCGTTCGTTGGAGTCAGACTGCGCTGCAGAAACATATTCGGAAGCGGAGCCGGTCTGTGCCTGCTTATGATATTCGATTCTGTAATTGCCCTCTCCATACAGTTTTTCACCAAGTGATTCTATATACGCCTCCAGAGATGAAGTGAGCTCAATGCAGGGAAGTGATGAGAAATACTGATTGACATAGGAAAACAGTCCCGGCGGGATACCGAGCTTTTTGCACAGCTGCTGGGATTTGTAAATACTCGGAGATTCTCTCTGATAGGGACCGGCCATAAAAATGAGTGACTCCTCCTGAGCGGGAATCGGAATGATCATATAGTGACAGCCATAGATATCTTCTGTCAGAGTGATTGAGTTTAGTTTTACTGCAGAGCTTAGAAGCTCTTTCAGCTCGATATCTTCAGATCCCGGATCTGAAAGGATTGCCTTTCTTAATCCCAGGTCCACATCATCCAAAAGCGGCTTGGATAAATCTATTATATGGGTTGAAATCCCCATTTTTTCAAAGTAAATTTCCGTGAAATCAAGATATGTATTCTGCATGGCCATAAGATTATTCCTTATATTATAATTCGGGATTATATTTATATATTATAGTACAATATTTACTTCAAAAAGCGAAATAAAAATATAATACAAGAAAATAAAAATATTGTACTTGTTTGAAGGCGGCTCAAAAATTATCATGTTCATATCAAAAAACAGATGCACGCGGACTGCAGCCGTGAGAGCAGACCTGTCATAGTGTAAATTACAATGTCCTGTGGAGCCGGAAAAGGCTTACCGGGGACAATGAGTGGAGGAAAAACAATGGCAAACAGTAAATACGATCTCGGAGACGGGATTCACCGCGTTCCAACCTGGAGAATTGCAGGATACGCACTAAACAACACAGCAACAAATCTTTATCTCTTTCTGATGAATTTCATCGCTTATTACATCACCGGATGGGTAGGACTTGGGGTAGTCCTGGCAGGAAGCTTTTCGATGATCATGCGTGTGTGGGACGGAGTCACAGACCCGTTTATCGGATACATAGTTGACAAGACTGACGGCAAGTTTGGCAAGAACAGACCGTTTATGATACTCGGAAATGCAATACTTGCACTTGCAAGCTTTCTGATGTTCTTTGTAACTCCAAGTCTTCCCGAAGGCGCGCCGAGGATTTTCTTTTTCTTCCTCATCAACGCGATCTACTACATTGGATACACTTTCCAGTGTGTTGTTACCAAGTCGGCTCAGAGCTGCGTGACCAACGATCCCAAGCAGCGCCCTCTTTTTACGGTGTTTGATGCGATCTACAACATGATCCTCTTTACCGGCGGACAGGTTTTTGTATCATCCTATCTTGCGCCCAAGTATCACGGCCTTGGAAAAGACATTGCGATGTTCCACGAGTTCTGGCTGATCGTTGCAGTTATTTCCGCAATCTTCACAGCAATCGCAGTGATCTCAATCTGGCCCAAGGACAGGAGAGAGTACTTCGGAACCGGCAAGGCTCAGATGGTAACATTTAAGGACTACTTTGAGGTTATTAAGAACAATAGGGCAATCCAGATGCTGATCCTCTCAGCTTCAACAGACAAACTCGGAACAGCAGCCAAGACATCTACCGTAACACTTATCATGTATGCCATAGTTGCAGGTAACTTTGCCCTTTCAGGCGGTTTCCAGATTTATACAACGATCGGAAATGTTATCTTTATCATTCTTGGTGTAGGCGTCATCGCAACAAGGTTTGGCCAGAGAAAGGCAATGGTGGTTTCCAGCTGGATCGCTCTTATAGGAAACATCCTTATGATCCTTCTGTGGACCTTTGGAGATGCAACAAGCTTAAGCCTTCCGGGATACGAGGGATTTACAGGCTTTAACTTCTTTACCATCGCGCTCTTTGTCCTGACTGTAGTGGCAGGCGGCTTCCAGCAGGTGAGCTCAAACATAGTTATACCTATGACAGCAGACTGCGCAGATTATGAGACATACCGCTCGGGAAAATATGTGCCCGGACTTATGGGAACACTCTTTTCCTTCATAGACAAGCTCGTTTCATCACTGGCACCGTTCATCGCAAGTATCTGCCTCGCAGCGATCGGATTTACAACAGCGATGCCCGATGTTGATACTCCTTACTCACCACAGCTCAAGGCAGTAGGTATCTTCCTTATGTACGGCCTTGTATCGATCGGACTTGTGTTTAACGTAATAGCAATGAAGTTCTATCCTCTCACAGCTGAGAAGATGAAGGAAGTAAGAGAGAAGATCGCAGAGATCAAGAAGGCAGGCTGATACAGATAAGGATATATCCCACATAAGAAGGAGGTGCCTAAGGTGCAGGAAGCAGAAAGCAGGGAAAAAAGATTATGGGTTCGCGTTATAGAGGCGTACTTTGCTCTAAGGGATAAACTGGATGAACCCCACAAAGTGAACAGAAAAAAATACTTATGGCTCTGCGCCCTTGCAGTTGTCGGTGCAAACCAGTTTTATGCGGGGCACACCGTCAAGGGTCTCTTTTACCTGGCAATCTCCTGGACAGGGATACCGGTTGCACTTGGGCTCATGGACTGGATGGCAGCGGTGCCAAAAGAGGCAGATAAAGACGGAAACTTTATGATCTGATAACACACGAATGGAGGAATACTTATGCTTTACCCGATAATGACAGATTCAAGAATGGTTATGGACCTCTCAGGAATATGGGACTTCGCACTGGACAATGGCAGGGGATTTGATGAAAAGTGGTATGAAAAAGAACTTACAGATCCCATGACAATGCCGGTCCCTTCTTCCTACAACGACCTCAAGGAGGGCGCATCCTTCAGGGATCATTACGGGTGGGTATTCTACCAGAAAAAGATATCTCTGCCAAAGGCTGTCAGGGAAAATGAGAGAGTGGTCCTTAGGTGCGATGCCGCAACCCACGAGGCTATAGTCTATCTGAACGGCTTCGAGATCGGAAGACACAGGGGCGGATTTTTGCCCTTTGAGTTTGAGATTGGAAAAGAGATGACAGATGGGGACAACCTTCTCACCATAGCTGTTTCAAACATCATTGACTACACGACTCTCCCTGTTGGCGGTCAGAGCGATATGATGAGCGGCGGTGGAGCAGGCGGGGGATTTAAGAGCAGCAAACGCAGTAACCATCCCAACTTTGATTTCTTTAATTACTGCGGACTGACGAGGCCTGTCAGGATCTACACAACTCCAAAGACCTATATTGATGATGTATCTCTTTGGGCTGCTGTAAGCGGAAGCGATGCGACTCTTTTTTACAGCATTAAGGTAGCCGGTGAAAGAGCAGATGATGCCCATAAATGTACTGTTGAAGTCTTTGACAGGACAGGTGCGAAGGTTTCGGAAGGCAGCGGCTCAAATGGAAGCATTGTAATTAAGGATGTGAAATTGTGGCAGCCTCTTGCTTCATATCTATACAGGGTAAGGATCACCTGCGAAGGCGATGTGTATGAGCTTCCTTATGGAATCAGGACCGTTGAGGTAAAGGGAAATAAGTTCCTTATAAACGGAAGACCTTTTTACTTCAAGGGATACGGCAAGCACGAGGACACCTTCCCAAATGGACGCGGCATGAACATACCGATGTACGTCAAGGACATTTCCATCATGAAGTGGCAGGGAGCCAACAGCTTCAGATGCAGCCACTACCCTTACAGCGAGGAGATGATGAGACTTGCCGACGAGGAGGGGCTTGTTGTCATAGATGAGACCACTGCCGTTGGCGTCAACTTTGATTTCGGAGGAGGAGCCAACTTCGGAGGCCAGAAGGTGAAGACGTTCGATAAGGAGCACGGAGTCAGGACCTTTGATCATCACATGGATGTGGTAAGAGACCTCATAAGCAGGGACAAGAACTATGCCTGCGTTGTGATGTGGAACATAGCAAATGAGCCGGACTCCTATTCGGAGGGAGCATATGAGTACTTTGAGCCGCTGTATAAGCTTGCTAAAGAGCTAGATCCCGAAAAGCGCCCCTGCACACTGACCAGCGTTCAGATGGCTGGCGGACCTGATACGGATATTTCGGCAAGGCTGTCGGATGTCATCTGCCTCAACAGATACTACGGCTGGTACTTTGGAGGCCCTGATCTTGAAGGCGCCGCGGAGTATCTCAGGAAGGAACTTGATGAGTGGCAGAAACTTGGGAAACCTCTCATGTTTACGGAGTACGGAGCTGACACTGTGATGGGACTTCACGATACGACTCCTGTGATGTACACCGAGGAATATCAGGTTGATTACTACAGGATGAACAATGAGCTCTTTGATAAATACGACTTTGTAGTGGGCGAGCATGTATGGAACTTTGCGGATTTTGCGACAAGCCAGAGCCTTCTGAGGGTACAGGGCAACAAGAAGGGTCTCTTTACCAGGGACAGAAAGCCCAAGTATGCAGCACACTATTTCAGGGAGAGATGGAACAATATTCCTGATTTCGATTACAAAAAATAAACTGGTGACTCATATACGGAGAAAAAAGAAATGGTAGATCTTAAGGCTAAACCTTTTAATCTGGATGATAAGAAGATCAAGTGGGTTGATGACATGATAAATTCAATGACGCTTGATGAGAAGGTCGGACAGCTCTTTATAAACCTGACTCTTAGGAGGGATGAGAAGACGCTTGATGAGCTGGTCAATAAATATCACATAGGAGGAGTTCGCTGGCAGGGAGGGACACTTTCAGAGGTCTATGAACAGAACAGGTTCTTTCAGGAGCACAGCAAAGTACCGGTGCTTATCGCAGCCAACTGTGAGGCGGGAGGAAACGGAGCCGTTTCTGAAGGAACCATGGTCGCAACAGGAGCTGCCTGCGGCGCCGCAGCCGGAGACAAGACAGTAAGAGCCATGGCAAAGGTCGGCGCCAGGGAAGCTAAGGCAGTTGGCTGCAACTGGACTTTTGCTCCGGTGTGTGATGTGGTCTCAAACTGGAGAAACACGATAGTCAATACAAGAGGATTTGGCGACGATCCTGAGCTTGTAGCAGAAAGATCCCTTGCCTACATGGAAGAGATGGACAGGGAGGGAATAGCCTGCGCCGCCAAGCATTTCCCCGGTGATGGATCGGAGGAGAGAGACCAGCACCTTGTCATGGGCTGCAATGACCTTACAACAGATGAGTGGGATAAAAGCTACGGCTATGTCTACAAAAAGCTCATTGATGCGGGACTTAAGAGTATAATGGTGGGACATATCTGCCAGAGGGCCTACAGCAGGAAACTACGCCCCGGAATAAAGGATGAGGACATAAAGCCCGCAACTCTTGCACCGGAGCTCTTGCAGGATCTTCTAAGGCACCATCTTGGTTTCAACGGACTTATCGTAACCGATGCAACTCACATGGCTGGGCTGACTGCAGCAGCGTCAAGAAGAGATGCCATGCAGGGAGTTATCGCGGCCGGCTGTGACATGATCCTGTTTTTCAATGATCCGGCAGAGGATATAGGCTATGTAAAGGAGGCCGTTGAAGACGGAACCATTTCAGAGGACAGGCTTGATGATGCCCTTCACAGGATACTTGGTCTGAAGGCAAGTCTTGGACTTGATGAGCTCACCTTCCCTTCCAAAGAAGGTCTGTCCGTAGTTGGCTGCAGTGAGCATCATAAGATGGCCCTTGAGGCAGCTGATGAGAGCATCACACTTGTCAAGGATACGCAGAGCATCCTTCCAATTGACCCTTCTTCCAAAAAGAGAGTGCGTCTTTACTTTGTGGAGAGCGCACCGGTATCTCTTTCTGACGGTGTAGACCCCGCCAAGGCAAAGCTCATAAAGGAGCTTGAGGCAGCCGGATTTGAAGTCACAGCTTCCAAGGATTACTACGAGTATGAGATGGAGGGGGCATCAAGGTTCAACCGCTTCAAAATGATGGAGCACGAAAACAGGGAAGAGTTTAAGAAAAATACTGACCTGGTACTCTTTGTCATCAGCATGAAAGGCTATGCCAAAGAGAACAACACAAGGTTGACATACTCAGTGTCACACTCGGGTGAGATACCGTGGTTCGTACGCGAAGTTCCAACTGTTGCCGTGTCACTGAATTACACCAATCATCTGTTTGATGTTCCGATGATGAAGACCTTTATAAATGCCTACGCAGGGACAGACGAGTACCTGCATGCTCTTGTGCAGAAACTCACAGGAAAGAGTGAGTTTAAGGGCAGGGCAAATGACCTTGTCTGGTGCGGCCGTTGGGATACAAGATTGTGATTTTATACGGTTTGGAGAAACATTATGTCAGGATGGGATTTATTTAAGAAAAAGAGAGACTTTATTGTCTGCATAGATTCTGATGGATGTGCCATGGATACCATGAATATCAAGCATTTCAGATGCTTTGGCCCATGCATGATCAGGCAGTGGGAGCTTCATGAGTGGGAAAATGAGATCCTTGAAAGGTGGAACGAGATAAATCTCTTTTCCATGACAAGGGGAATCAACAGGTTCAAGGGACTCTCCATGATGCTGACCGAGGTCAATGACAGGTACAAAAAGATTGACGGCATAAAGGCGCTTAACACCTGGGCAGAAGAGAGCCCTGAGCTGAGCAACGCCGCACTTGAGAAAATGCTGTCTGTCGATGATATCTTTGCAAAAGCACTTGACTGGAGCAGAGATGTCAATGCTTCGATCGAGGCTCTGCCGCAGGAGGAGATCAAACCTTTTGACGGTGTCAGGCAGGCTTTTGAAAAGATACATGAATCCTGCGACATTGCAGTCGTATCCAGTGCCAACCCGGAAGCTGTAAGAAAGGAGTGGGAGAGATTCGGACTCCTTGAAATGGCAGATATCGTCTGTACCCAGGACATGGGCAGCAAGGCCTTCTGCATCCGAAGGATCCTTGAAAAAGGTTATGAAAGAGACCACCTTCTGATGTGCGGAGATGCTCCCGGGGATGAGACAGCAGCCATGGAGAACGCAGTGTTGTTCTATCCAATACTCGTAAACAGTGAAAGTGACTCATGGAAGCGGCTTAGGGAAGAAGCTTTAGATGTATTTCTCAGGGAGGAATACAAAGGTGAGTACGCAGACAGGATCCGCCGGGAGTTTGTTGGAAATCTGTCAAGGTAGGATCTGCACTTTCCTCTTACGGATGATCTTGTTTTTCACTACACAATGCAGAGATCCCAAAGGGTATTCATGGCTAGTACGTGGGAAGAATTAAAGACTCTTGCTAAAGGCAATCCGTATATCGAGGAGGTGGGAAACTTGGTACTTGAGATGAACACTGACAAATATGAAAGAGAGATACTTGAAGGCTAGCTCAGGTTTAAAGAAGTAATGGCTACAGTCCGCTATGAAGGACTGCATGAAGGATTTCAGCTTGGAATTGAAAAGGAAAGGGCAGAAACTGCTCATATCATTGAAGAAAAGAACAGGCAGCTGTCAGATCAGTATGAACAACTGGTAGAACAGGCAACGCTTATACAAAAGTATAAAGAAAAATATGGAGATCTATGAAAGTATTTCAATGAGACTACAAAAGTGCGTCTACCCATGCCGGATAGATGCACTTCCGTAAGTATAGAGATAAATTAACCAATTTCCATCGGGGCATTTCAGCCAATCTGCTTAATGACCTCTTTTCCGGAGTGTATTCCTTACAAGATGCATATCAAGGCACGCAAGCTCTAAAGGCCTTGACATGCATCTTGTAAGGAATAATGAGCACCTAAGAGGTCAATAGCATCTAATCATCTAATGCTATCTCATTGGTCAACATCGGATATGAATTGATCAGCATGATAAAATTCTTTGCGGCGTCCTGTGACAGTATATTTCTGTATCAGGACGCCGTAAGTAGGATATTTTCTTTGAAGACAATCATGATAAGACTAATAGCGGCGTCCCATAGCGGCATATATTGATCTGAGGACGCCGCAACTAGCATATTTTCTCAGATTACAGTCT
>CAMNEA010000065.1 GCA_946536145.1 uncultured Butyrivibrio sp. | reverse complement strand
CAAGATTAATTTCTATCTCGATATGATCATCAGGCTTTTGTTGGGACAGAAGAACTACAGTCTCAATCCCTCTTGTAAACGGGAACATATCAACGGGAACAGCTTTTTTGGCGACGTAGCCCTTCTTTTCAAATATAGCCAGATCCCTTGCCAGGGAATCGGGACTGCAGGATATGTAGACCACCTTGCCCGGAGAGAGAGTCTCAACTGCATCTATAAATTCAATAGTCGAACCCGACCTTGGCGGATCCATGAAAACCACATCGACTTTATCTCCCGAAGAAGCCATCTGCTGCATAAATACAGTCGCGTCGTTCTGATAGAAGGTGATGTTCTTTACCTCATTGATCTTTGCATTCAATATCGCATCCTTCACCGCGTCCTTGTTGAGTTCAACACTGATGACCTCTTTTACATGGGGCGAAGCTATGATGCCGATAGTGCCAACGCCGCTGTAGCAGTCGAGCGCCACTTCATCGCCCGCAAGCTCTGCCATGTCAATTGCCGTCCGATAGAGCTTTTCTGTCTGGACAGGATTGACCTGATAAAATGATTTGGGGCTTATCTTAAACTTCATCCCGCAGCAGTAATCATAGATGAAGCCGGGACCAAAGATTGCCTTCTCCTTATCCCCAAGTATCATGCTGGTCTGCTTGTCATTGACATTGAGCACTATCGTGGTGATCTCCGGATGCTCTTTTAAAAGAGCTTTGACAAAGTTGTTCTTGGATGGAAATACCGGAGACACCGTCACCAGTACGACCATTATCTCACCGGAGTTCTTGCCGATCCTGACAAGCACATGCCTAAGAAGCCCAAAGCCGTTGTCCTCATCATAGGTCCTGATCTTGAAGGATCTGAGCATTCCCCTTATTGAAGATATGATCGCATCTGCCTTCTCGTCCTCTAAAAGACAGTTCTCAACAGGTACCACCTCATGGCTCCCCTCCCTGTAGATACCAGACAGCGGATTGCCCTTCCTGTCGTGGGTAAAGACTGCATGAACCTTGCACCTGTAATGCTCAGGCTTCTCCATTCCCACAAAGGACTCAACCTTACAGAACGGTGAAAGAAGCTCCGCAAGATGTGCATGCTTTTTGCGAAGCTGCTTGTCATAAGCTATATCGATCATCTGACATGCGCCGCACTTTCCGGAAACCGGGCAGTGGCTCTTTTTAGCGCTCTCCTTTTTTTCAGGATTCTTGTCGCTCCTTTTTGGCGCCGGCGCACCTGTCTTTTCTCTTCTTTTAAATTCGCTGCTCTGTCTCCGTTCTGTACTATTTGCTCTTTTCCTGTTATTTTCAGTCATTTCACATCCTCAATTATTTCCGTAATATATTGAATCCCTATCATGGTATAATCGATATTAAGATGATGTAAGGGTTGCCCCTGTCATCATTAAGATAAAAAAGCAGAGGAATAAATCCCCTGCCATTATCTGCGTCACTCACCCCTATTGGTTCCCGGTTTGTTCTCAAACTTAAGTTCAGGCATCTCAAGTCCTGTGCCCTGTTCCTTGACAGCTTCGCTTCGTCTGCGGATGCGCTCCGTGTTCTTAAGCTCCCCGTAGTCCTTGTACTTGATGCCCTCAATACCATGTGAGAGCTCCTTGGCTTTTATGAGATCCCCTTTGTTGATCTTGAAGGTGCACACGATCTTCTTGCCGTCTCTGTCAAAAAGTCTCTGAAGGATCGACTTGTCCTGCCACTCAATGAAATATGAGATTCTGTGTGCGAGAAGCCTCTCTTCAAGCTGCTTCTTGCTCTCCATACTGTAGACCTTGCAGAAGGGCACCTCGTTATTAAATACCTGGTTGTTCTGGATAATAGATGACATAAAAACTCCTCACATAAAAATAATTACTGGTAATAAATTATACCGTACAAAAGAGCTACTTTCAAGCAATCATCCCATCAGAGTTCCATAAAGATGGCCATCAAATTCCCTGAAGTACGTTTCCTCGATCTTGCGCATAAACACTGTGATATCATCGTCGCCAAAAAATAGCTGGAAGTGAACAGACCCCACGCTCTCACCAACGAGATGCGCCCTGATATATAAGACATTTTCTCTGGACCAGATGCCGCCCGCGGTATAAGCGGTGCCATAGATTGGAAAAACTCCTTCGCACATGCTCCCAATGCCAAAGGCAACTTCGCACAGGGACTCTTTTTGCTTAAAGGCGATGCTGCAGTGCGCAGGATCTGTCAGGTCAATGAAAAGCTCTTCAAAGCCCTGCGGATTGTCTGTCAGCCTGTATCGGAGCCTGCCAAGGTTCTTCTGGTTAAAAGAGTCGCAGCCTGATGCCCTGTATCCCTTTGGAAGCCTTGGCGGACCTATCACAAGAGTATCAGCTCCGCTGCAAAGCTCTCTGCAAACATCAAAAGAATCTCCCCTTGCATCTTGCCGGCATCCAGCCGCGCCTTCATCAGATTCCTTCAGGATATTATTGTATATCGCATCGTAGATTATCTGATTGCCGCCCTGCATTCCCTGCGTATCCGCCGTAGTCACGATCAGAAGATCCTGCTGCGGCAGACTGATCCCAAGCTGTCCTCCCATTCCGTATAGAAGAAATCCGCCCTTCACATTCTGCCATATCTGCATTCCGTACCCCTGGGCTTCGCCGGAAATCGGTGCGGTCACAAAGGTATCCGTAAGGTTCGAGGTCGCCTCCTCGATAAACTTTGCCGGAGCGATCGTTCGCACCTGTCCGTCAGCACATTTCACAGTCCCTTTGTTTTTCAGGATAAAGAGAAATTTCATAACGTCCATGGGCGTCGCCATAAGGCCGCTCCCTCCCATCGACACCCCGAAAGGATCCTTTACCATATATGAATCTTCAGAAAAAGATACGTGCCGCAGCATCCTTCCTTTCATATAGTCAAGCATCGGCATGCCGGAGATTTTCTCGACCAGCGCGCACAGAACATGTGCAGCAGAAGTGTCATAGTGAAAAACGGTTCCGCTTCTGTGGGTCGGCGCCACCTTAAAGAAACTCTCCACCCAATCACTCTTCATATCAACCTTGTAGGTGGTGGAGGCATGGCAGGTTCTCATCATCAGCATATTCCTGATGGTCATCTCCCTTATCCACGGATGGGTGTTCTCATCTACATATTCCGGAAAGTAGTCGCTCACGGGATCGTCAATATCAAGTTTCCCCTCATCCTGCAAAAGACCTATAGCCACACCTGTGAAGCTTTTGCTTATGGAAAACATCCTGTGAAGGGTATCCTGTTTATAAGGATAGTAATACTTCTCAAATACCAGCGCATCACCCTTCATCAAAAGAAAAGAGTGCATTGGCACATTCTTATCATCAAGTTCCAAAAGTGTGTTCATTATATCAGCTGATGATATTCCCACGTCTTCGGGAACAGCTCTTTTAAATTCAAACATTTTTCTTCCTTCTCTTGTCAGCAAGATGGTGCTCTCGCTTCTGGATATACATCAGTTCGTCAATTGCCATCTGAAACTCTTTTGCCGACATCTTTGTGTCTATGTCATAGATCATGTATCCCATGCTCACCTCAAGATCATAAGGCTTTTCTCTCCTGTAATTGATCCTGTCGAGCTCATCTTCAACAACTTCAATCTTCTCTTCAAGTTCCAAAGGATCGCTTATCTCAGTGACTATGCTGAACTCATCTCCCCCGAACCGCCCTATATATGACCTGGAGGAAAAGACATTAAACAGTACATCAGCTACTGTCTTAAGCGCATGGTCTCCCTCAAGGTGTCCAAACTTATCGTTTATTGCCTTGAATCTGTCGAGGTCAAGCATAATGGCAGCGAACGGTTTCTTATTTGCATTGGCATTTTTGACTGCTTCCTCAAGTCTTATATCCAGCCCTCTTCTGTTCAGGGCTCCCGTCAGATAGTCCACATCCAGGTTCTTGGCCTGCAAATAGAAAAACAGTATAAGCAGACCAATTGAAATCGATGCATAGGTCATGTTCATGCCCGAAAAAACTATCTGAAGAAGTGCTCCTATCATAGCAAGTGTCGGCAGTGAAAATATGGCAAGTCTGTATTCCTCGAAAATACTATTTCTGTATATAAGAGTATAAACAGACAAAAGCAGGCAGAATATCATTAGGAGCACTCCCCTTATCAGAAAGAGCGGGCCTCTTAAATACTGCGTTCCCTCAAAATAGTAGAACCATCCAAACCTAAACAGTTCGGAAATCGTCACCAGCTGGTTAAACCTTTTGCCTGCGTCCGTGTGCATGGTCCTTCGCTCAAAAACAAGCAGCAGGATAAGCAATAAAGCTGTATAAAAATTTAAAATGATCCATCCGGAAATTTCCATTTGGCAGTTCTCCTGATAGTACAATCTTTTTTTATCATAAGTATATAATAAAAGAAGCGCCATGCAATAAAAATCGCATGGCGCGCAAAATTTAAGCTTATTATCTCTGTATACGTCCTGATCCGTCTCCACCTGCAAGCTTGTTGACCTCATCAACTGTTACAAGGTTGAAGTCGCCTTCGATAGAATGCTTAAGAGCTGATGCAGCAACCGCAAATTCAATCGTCTCCTGAGGAGTGAAATTGTTTACGCAGCTGTAGATAAGTCCGCCGCCAAAGGAATCTCCGCCACCGACGCGGTCAACGATCCTAAGCGCATACTTTTTGGAGAAGTAAGCCTCTCCTTCTGTATAGAGCATGGCACTCCAGTTGTTGTCATTTGCTGAAAGTGACTCACGAAGTGTAATTGCAACCTTCTTAAATCCGAATTTCTCTGTGAGTTTCTTTGCAACCTCGATATAGCCCTCTCTGTTGAGCTTGCCGGTTGTGACATCTGTTGAAGAAGCCTTGATTCCGAATACGTCTCCTGCATCTTCCTCATTGGCAATGCAGACATCAACATACTTGCACAGCTCACCCATAACCCTGCCGGCCTTCTCCTTGCTCCAGAGCTTTCCTCTGTAGTTGAGGTCGCAGGATACTGTAAGTCCGTGCTCCTTGGCCTTTTTGCAGGCCTCAAGTGTTATAGCTGCAAGGCTGTCACTTACTGCAGGAGTGATACCTGTGAAGTGGAACCATTCAGCACCATCAAAAATCTCATCCCAGTCAAAGTCAGAAGGAACAGCCTCTGCGATTGCAGAATGTGCTCTGTCGTAAATGCACTTGGAACCTCTCTGTGAAGCACCCTTCTCATTGAAGTAGATACCTACCCTGTCGCCGCCTCTTGTGATCTTGGAAGTGTCAACGCCGTACTTGCGAAGGGAATTAACTGCTGCCTGTCCGATCTCATGTGTCGGGAGCTTGGTAACATATACAGAATCAAGACCGTAGTTAGCAAGAGAAACAGATACGTTTGCTTCTCCGCCGCCAAATGTAGCTTCAAGGTGGTCAACCTGTACAAATCTCAAATAGTTATCGGGCTGCAGACGCAGCATGATCTCACCAAATGTAACAACTTTTTTAGCCATTGTTTTTCCCTTTCTATAAATCAGTTTCTATATGTTCAATCAGTTTCTTGTAAGATGAACTGCAAATCCGCCAAAGTCATCAGCAAGATATGCAACCTTAAGATGATTGTCTGCATCATAGGAGAAAGATGTCTCATCAAACTTAACGCCCTGTTTGCCGAGGTGATAAACAGCCCTGTCGACATTGTTGGTTCCGATGGCGATATGTCCGCAGGTTCCTCGTCCCTTTGACTTCATTACTTCTACTACAGAGCCTGCAAATACAGATGAGTTTCCAACCTTCTTGGTAAATCCAAAGAGTGAATCAAACTTTCCGGCAAGAGCCTCAGCTGATGCAGCATCGTCCTGGTTAATTCCGATGTGCTTCATTGTGAAACCGAGCATCGCATTTACTGCGTCCCTTGTCATAGCCTCGATCTCATCAAACTTTCCGGCAGCGATCAGATCCTTCTTGACCATCCAGCTTCCGCCGCAGCAGAAAACTTTATTGAAGCCAAGATAATCATTTAAGTTGTTCTTGTTGATGCCGCCTGTAGGCATGAAGTGCATCTTGGTGTATGGAGCTGCCATTGCCTTGATCTTGGCAATACCGCCGTTCTGCTCTGCAGGGAAGAACTTAACGCAGTCAAGACCAAGTTCTATAGCCTGCTCAACTTCTCCGGGAGTTGCAGTTCCGGGAACAACCGGCACACCGATTGACTGTATGTACTCAACATTTGATCTGTTAAAGCCGGGGCTCACGATAAACTTTGCGCCTGCAGCCTTTGCTCTGTCAGCCTGCTCAGCATTGAGGACTGTTCCTGCGCCAACGATCATCTCAGGGAATTTGTCGGAAATGATCCTGATAGCTTCCTCTGCAGCTGCTGTTCTGAAAGTCACCTCTGCTGCGGGAAGGCCACCCTTTATAAGTGCCTCAGCAAGCGGCTCTGCGTCTTTGGCATCATCAATAGCGATTACAGGTACAATACCGATCTTGTAAAGTTCTTCACAAATCTTATCCATCTTTTAATATTACCTTTCTTTAAAAACTGTTACTGTGCTTCGTTCTCATCTATATCTGTGAACTTGGAAGGATCGAGGTTGTTGGGATCCTGTCCGATGTAAGCTGAGATACCACCGTCAATGTAGACTACCTGACCGTTGATGAAATCAGATGCAGGTGAAGCAAGGAAAACTGCAAGTCCCATAAGGTCCTCTGTCTTGCCCCATCTCTGTGCAGGTGTCTTGGAGCGGATGAATCTGTCGAAAGGATGCATTGATCCGTCAGGCTGTTTCTCACGAAGAGGTGCTGTCTGAGGTGTTGCAATGTAGCCGGGTCCTATCGCATTGCACTGAATGTTGTACTGGCCGTACTCAGAGCAGATATTTCTTGTGAGCATCTTAAGTCCGCCCTTGGCTGCAGCGTAAGCAGAAACTGTCTCACGTCCGAACTCTGACATCATTGAGCATGCATTGATGATCTTGCCGCTTCCCTTTGCGATCATATCGGGAAGTACTGCCTTGGAGCAGATGAAGGGACCTGTGAGGTCTACATCGATAACCTGCTGCCACTGATCAACTGTCATCTCAACCATAGGGATTCTCTTGATGATTCCTGCGTTATTAACAAGGATATCGATTGATGCTCCCATAGCCTCTTTTACATCAGCTACAAACTTCTGAACCTGGTCCTCTTTGGTTACATCACATACAGCGCCGTATGCTTCGATTCCGCGCTTCTTGTACTCTGCAAGTCCTCTGTCAACCAACTCCTGGTTGATATCGTTGAACACGATCTTTGCTCCTGACTCTGCATAAGCAACTGCATATGCAAGACCAAGTCCGTATGAAGCACCTGTGATCCATGCAACCTTGCCTTCAAGTGAAAAATTCTTTAAAAAGTCTCCCATTGTTTAACCCTCCTGAATTATATGTTTCGTTTTTCGTTTCCTTAATACCGTGTTAAGTGATCATCTAAGATCCTGCATCCTGCAGTCATCCATGTCATCAAAGTCCTGGTTCTCTCCAACCATTCCCCATATAAAGGTATATGCCTGAGTTCCGCATCCTGAATGGATCGACCAGCTTGGACTTATAACCGCCTGCTCATTTCTCATGATGATGTGGCGTGTCTGAGTAGGCTCTCCCATGAAGTGCATAACCAGTGCATCCTCGGGAATATCAAAGTAGAGGTAAACCTCCATTCTCCTGTCGTGTGTGTGGCATGGCATTGTGTTCCATACGCTTCCCGGCTTAAGCTCGGTCATGCCCATCTCCAGCTGGCAGGTCTCAACCTGACCCGGAAGAATGTATTTGTTGATAACCCTGTGATTGGCCTGCTCAAGGCTTCCGAGTTCCTTTTTGTTCTCGTCCTTGATGATGACAACATCCTCAGAAGGTGTTCCCTCTCTCTTGATGAGAACCGTAGGGTATGTCTTGTGAGCAGGTGCGCTGTTTATGTAGAACTTTGGCGGATTGCTCTTGTCTGTGCAGGCAAAAGAGATGTCTTTTGCTCCCATTCCTATATACATGCCCTGCTTGTAGTCAACCTCGTACTTCTTGCCATCGATCTCGATCACTCCGGCGCCTCCTATGTTGATGACGCCCATCTCTCTTCTCTGGAGAAAATACTCAGCCCTAAGCTCTTCTCCGGCTGTAAGCCTTAAAACCTCGTTGACAGGTACAGCCGAACCCGTGATGATCCTGTCAATGTGGCTGTACACCAGTTTGATGGTATCCGGCTGGAACAGATCGTCAATGAGAAATTCCTCTCTGAGCCTCTCGGTATCGTAGTATTTTTCGTCCCTGGGTGAACATGCAGTTCTAAGTTCCATAGCTACCTCCGTCTCATATCTGCATATAACCTTGCATATTGTCATTGAATATGCGTGTTTCTTTCATTCCGTTATCATCATAATAGTGTAAAAGATTATCATTTTCACTTCATTTTTATATCAAAAAGTTGCAAATCTTGACCAATGTAAACGCTTTCATAAATTATTGTAACACGTCATGATTTATTTAACATTGCAAAAGTTGCTATCGTCACTTTTCTTCTTTTTTATCAGATCCGCCTCCCTGTTGTTGATAACAACCTGCGGGAACGGTACATTGATATTGTATTTGTCAAACGTCAGCTTCAGTTCTCTGTTCACTGCATTTCCGACGATGACAGAATCTTCATTTCTGCATTTGGTCATAAACTTAAGAACCACCGCAGAATCTCCAAGTGCTGTCACGCCGCGGTAAATCGGTCCTTCGATTGCCTGTGGGATTCTCTCATGCATATCCGGAAGTTCTTTTGCAATAATGTCTTCTATCTCAGTAAGCTTGTCGCCATATTCTGTTCCTATGGTGGTGTAAACACATGTAGGAAGTTCCGACAGATTGATTATCTGATCTAATGCGCTGTTGTGGAGGATCCTGATGGTATTGGCATCCATGTCCATGACCCTGGTATTTCTTATGCCTATCTCCAGGACACGTCCTCTCCAGCTCTCCCCGCCAATCATTATGATGTCTCCAACCTTATAAACACGTTCAAATATAATGAAAAGACCTGCCAGTATATCCTTGACAAGGCTCTGCGCGCCAAGACCGACAACAATGGTCAGCAGTCCCGCTGAGGCTAGGAGCGTATCTGTAGGTGCTCCCAGAAGTTTGGCGCAGTAGAATATCAGGCTCAGCACCGCAATATATCTGGTAAAGCTGATCAGCATCCTGACAACCGTCTCACCTCTGGAATTCATAAGCTTGCCGATGAGCTCCAGTATCAAAAGAATGAGCGAAACATTGAAATAGAGTATGCACACAACCATAAAGCATGCAGTGATTGAAAAAATGTGAATGCCGTTATTCCAGTTGCCATTGAGCAGAAGATTTAAAACATTGCTGTTCCTGAACAGAATATCCTTCATGATGTACGCAATAAATATAACTCCGGAAAATACAAAGAAGGATATGCGCAGCAATTTGTTTATCCTGCCGCTCGCAAGTCTCTCAACAAGCCTTCTCTGATCTTCCAGCGTCCATTGATTCTCACCTGCATTTTCTGTAATAACGGGGGACTCTCCATTCATAAGGAGTATGCCAAAGAAAAACAGAAGCTGTATCAGTATCCCGATAAGAGAAACATAAATTCCTCTGCTTATGCTATCCATAACTATATTGCTGATGCTGGCCACGGTAAAAATGATATCATCTCCCCAAAAGTCGCAGTAGAGAAGCCTCTTTTCCCCGTCAAACCACTCTATTGAAAAGTAGCTGTTCCGCATCATTTCATCATTTACGCCGTAGTATTCTATCGGTTTGTTTATATAATCCTCGTCAGGATAATACATGAAAGTGTTCTTTTCAGAGTCAACAAGAAAAGCATAAGCATTGTTGCTCCCGCTGAACGTTGCGGGAACCGTCTCAACTAACGAATCGCTTAGGGATGCGCGAAGGTAATTAGGAGAAAACAGAAGCTGAACCAGACCATTGACCTCATCTTTGGAATCAGTCACGATGGAACCAACATATCGGTACGGTTTATCGAGGAATGTTTCATCGACCTCGCTCTGGGCAAGAACCGGTGTGCCGGTAAGCACCTTTCTGAATTCGTATGACATATCCTCCGGATCAGATGAAAGCTTAAGTCCTTTGTAGTATGCGTCAGAGAGTATGACAGTCCCATTTTTATTGTAAAGAAGGATGTGATCCGCCCCGAGATACCTTGCGATAGTCTCAAGGTCTTTTCTCTTTATCTGGGAAGGATTGTCAGAAATAAACTTTGCTGCAAGCGCTGTAAGATTTTCCAGATCTTTATAGTATTTCTCACTCGTCTGTTTCTGAGTCTCTTCATTCTCGGAGAGCAGCTGATCCAGAGCATCCGCTTCTTCCTTATTAGAATCAGCCTGGATATACATTGAATACATCACCTGAGGATAGATAGACGATCCCACAGTAAACAGAACCGCCAGTACAAGAAGAACTGCCATCTTTTTGAACAGGAACAGGCGAAGCGGCTCCTGCTTACCCTCTGAATCTCTTTCTCTTGGCTCACCAATGAGCATCAGAGAATACAAAAGCTGCAGTGACAGAAATATGAATGCTACAAACAGCGGCAGTGCCGTTACCACACTGACGTTTGAAGTGATCTCTCCGGACGGTATTGCGCAAATGATATATACCCCGTAATAATCATAGTATTCTACGCCGCAGAAATAATCCCTGCCCTTTAGGCGAAGCGTTCCTCTGTGCCCCGCTACAAGATTGTCCATCGATATGCCCAGCTTGGAAACATCATCCACAGAATCCCCATCACCTGACGGAAAAGCGCTGACGTATTCTGAGTCGGTTACGGCAAAAACAAATCCGTTCTTGCCAAGAGTAACTCGTGGCAGAACCACATCCCACGTTCCGCTAAGCCCCTGCTGCTTCGCAAGTCCCTCTGTATCATCCTCTATTACGACATAACCACCGTTGCCCAAAAATGCCGCACATACAGAATGAAGTTCGACCTGTTCTTCATCTTCTTCATTTGCCTGGTTGTCAAAAAAGAAGTATTCCACCTCTGATGCATTATTAGTCCCAATTACTTCATGCATCACTCCTACAAAGGATTCTCCTCCTATATCTATTTCACCAAAATTCACAATATCCGAAGGGATTGCCGAGTATGTCACGTTTCCTTCCGAGTCGACAATATAGACATTATAAACATCGAGGAGTTCCTTAAGTCGCTTCATCGATGTGGTTGAAAAAACCGTAACTTCGTCATTTCTGATATAGTATTTTGCCATCTTGGCCTTGGCAGCATTGATCATCTCATAGCTGTCATACATATCATCCGAGCTTTCAGTCACCTTCGTCATGATGCGATCCATATCTTCAAAAGTAAGATTGATCTCCCTGTTAGCATTGATATAAAAAAGATGCGACTGAAGAATATACATAAGCACAACGCAAAGAACAACCAGAACCAGTTCTAATGCAATGAGCATATTTCTTCTTTTTCTCATAATGTCCTCCTTTGGGTGATACTATAGGTGCCTGACATTTATTACATGACTACAAGATCGATCCTGAAATTATACCGGCAATTCCTCTGGCAGTTCTTAGCTCCGGCTCCTTAAAGTGATTTCCGGGATTTAGTTCGAAGTATGCATCATATCCGAGGTCTTTATAGTGCGATGCGATTTTTTCGGTGTTATCCTGAACGGTCCTTAGGATCTTATTTCCGGTCTTTGCCTCTTTATCTCCAAGAGATATATAGATCCTTTCCGGTTTCGACTTCATCTCATTTTCAAAAATATATTCCGCAAAGTGCGGGAACCACAAAGATCCGGAGATGCTTGCAGCCATGTCAAATACATCGCTCCTGTAAAGTGAATATAGGGCAAAGAGCCCTCCCAGAGAGTATCCGGCAATCCCTGTTTTTGGGGTAGGCATATTAATTATCTCTTTTGCTTTTGGAATTATCTCATCAAGAAGAAGTCCAAGATATTCATCGGCGCCTCCAAAGGCTGCGTCCTTCTCCCATGAAAGCGGCTCGGCATACCACGGCGTCATATCAAGGTTCCAGTCAAGACCTGAAATATTCAAAAGACTAAACTGCGCCCGGGACAGCTCTGCAGTCTTCGCAAACACATCACTGCCATCCCCCTGAAAACTGTTTAAGATGATCAGTGGACTGTCCTTCTTTTCTGCGATATAAAGAGTTACTTCCTTATCATAAACCGTATATTTTTCAACATTCATTTTATTGCATTCCTGCCGGGGGGGCGCGGAAAATCAGATAGTTTTGTTTACAATAATTAATATAACATCAAAAAATACCTCCTTCAATCATTCCCCAATGACTCAAAAAGCCCCCGGCACGATGCCGGGGGCCTTCAACAATATTTACTGGAAGTTAGTGATAAGAGCCACAATACGCACTGCAAAGAGTCCGAATACAACCCACATTACAGGTGAAATATCTTTTGCCTTGCCGATAAAGAGTTTAACGATAACCCAGGCAAGAACCGCAAACATGATTCCTGTAGCGATTGAGTATGTAAGAGGCATCATTACAAGTGCAAGATAAGCGCCAAGTGTATCAGCGATATCACCGTCAAATGTGATGTTCTTGGCACTAGAAACCATAAGCATTCCAACATAGATAAGTGCCGGTGATGTAGCGAATGACGGAATTGCAAGGAATATAGGACTAAGCACCAGTGAAACAACAAACATGATACCTGTCACAAGAGCAGTAAGACCTGTGCGTCCTCCTGCAGCAACGCCTGCGCTTGACTCTACAAAGCTTGTTACTGTAGATGTACCAAGGCAAGAACCTGCAACTGTTCCTAAAGCGTCAGAGAAGAATACGCTTCCTACTCTCGGAAGGTTACCATCCTTATCAAGAAGACCGGCCTTGTCAGCAACACCTACAACTGTTCCAACAGTATCAAAAAGATCAACATACAGGAAGCTGAACACGATTGCGATGAACTGAACAAAGTGTGAAGCAGCCCATCCAAAATCAAACTTGAAAGCTGTATTGGCTATTCCGCCGAGCTTAAGTCCGCCTGAAAAATCAGGGAATACATTGGTAGCTGTGTACCAGCCTGAAGCCTGAGCGATCATACCAAGGATCCAGGTTGCAATGATACCGATAAGTACAGAGCCTGTAACCTTATAGTGCTGAAGTACAACTATAATGATCAGACCAATGATGCAAAGAACAACATCAGCATCAGCGAAATTACCGAGGGCAACTGTGGTTGATTCGCTTGGAACTACCACGTTTGCTCCGCGAAGTCCGATAAATGCAATGAAAAGACCTATACCTGCGGAAATACCGAACTTAAGGTTCTGAGGTATGCTGTTGATAATTTTCTCACGGAATTTTACAAGTGACATGAGAAGGAAGATGATACCTTCTACAAATACAGCAGTAAGGCAGATCTTGAACGCATTCTCACCCTCGCTTGCAAGCTCGCCAAGACAAACGGTATAAGCGAAATACGCATTAAGTCCAAGTCCTGCTGAGAGAGCGATCGGGTAATTGGCAAGAAATGCCATACAGAAAGTCGCAATTGCAGATGCAATCGCAGTGGCAACGAATACTCCGCTCGGATCCATTACCAGTCCCAGGATACTGGGGTTGACAGCCAGAATATAGGCCATCGAAAGAAAGGTTGTAATACCGGCGATAATCTCAGTCTTTACCGTGGTATTGTGTTCCTTTAGTTTAAATACCTGCTCCAACATTTTTTCTCCTCCTAATAAATGAATATCAAAACAACAAAAGTATAACTCAAAACAAAGTGACTGGGAAGTCTAATTCTTTATAAAAACTTTAGCAATTTTTAACTACTCTTCTAGTCACCTTCCACCAGCTCAGCTGGTGGTTTATCACAGCCCCTCAAAAGGGGC
>CAMNEA010000064.1 GCA_946536145.1 uncultured Butyrivibrio sp. | reverse complement strand
TTATACTACGATATAGGAGTATTTTTGTCAAGCACACATATCATAACTTCCAATTGCCAACTCATTAAAAGAGCTTGAGTCTGACGGACTTGTGGAGAGAAAGCAGTATGATGAGATGCCCGTAAGAGTAGAATACAATCTTACTGAGAAAACAAAAAGCCTCATCCCCATTCTCCTTGAACTGAAAAAATGGGGCGAGGACAATCTATAGTTTTAGCTATAAGTTTCAGCTCTTGCATACAGTGAATATTTATAGAGCATATCACCATCGCCATTTGCCCGGACACATGCTCCCAGTGTTTTTTTCATCATTTCATCCTGGGCCGCCACTTCAGAAGGAGTACCACAGACAACAATCTCTCCGCCATCCAGCACGCATATCCTATCGCTTATGGAAAAACTCATGGGAATATCATGTGATGCTATAAGGATTCCTGTCCCGGACTTTTTGAGATTCTCAAGTATTTTACATATATGCAGCTTGTGCGGAATATCAATGTCTGAAAGCGGCTCGTCCAAAAGCATATATCTGCTTTTTTGGGCAATAACCATCGCCAGATAAGAAAGCGTCCGCTCTCCTCCTGAGAGATCAGAAACCTTCTTCTGTCTGTAACTTTCAAGTCTTACCATTTTCAGCGCATCTTCAATTGCTGCTTTATCCTCAGCGTTTAATGTATGAGAAAAATCGCCAAACGAAAATCTACCATGTGAAATCAGCAGTGCAACACTCATATCTACAGGCAGAACCTGCTGTGGAAGAAATGAAATCATCCTTGCACGCTTTTTAGCGGGAAGTCTAGACACTTCTTTCTCGTCAATAAGTACATTCCCTCTATATTCAAGTTGTCCGTCAATTGTTTTTAAAAGTGTGGATTTTCCACTCCCATTGTTGCCAATAATTGATACTATCTCCGATGGTTTAAGGGCAAAACGATCAATATGAAGTTTTTGTACTCCGCCATATCCGGCAGTTAAGTTTGTGAGTTCTATCATCAGATCTGTCCTTTTACTTAATTCTCTTTTTTCGTGATATTATCATCAGGATAAAGAACGGGGCACCCAGGATTGACAGAATCATTCCCACTGGAAGTTCATAGGGGTAGAATAAAGTCTTCGCTAGAGTATCTGCAAAAAGAACCAGTGCGCCGCCCCAGACTACACACAAAAGAACCTGCATTCTCGATCTTTCCGTCTCCATTCTTCTAACAAGATTGGGAATTATAAGTCCCACAAAGCTGATCAGTCCGCAACTGGTAACAGCAGCAGCGGACAAAAAAGCTGCCAGAAAAACACACAGATATCTGTAGGACCTAACTGAAAACCCCAGTCCCATCGCCATCTCATCACCAAGCTTAAACAGTTCCATTCCCGGTGCAAGAAACAGTGCGCCGAAAGTTCCGATAACTACACATATCGTTGTCAAAACTATGAGCGGCATTGGTATACTCTGAAGGGACCCCAGCTGAAAAGCCGCCTTATCCGATACAGAATCGGGTCTTAATGTAATTATCAGGTTTGTGAATGCGCTCATCATTGCAGAAACCGCAACACCGGACAGGATCATTGTACTCTTTCTGCTTCCTGAATAGACAGATATAAGAAGAACCAGAGCAATCGAAACAATCGCTCCGGCAAAAGAAAATGCCCCTCTTAACAAGGCGCTGCCGTGAAGCAGGCATGAACCCACCAGGGCAAAAAGCCCTGCTCCACTATTTATTCCCATAACACTGGGAGCAGCAAGCTGGTTGTTCAAGGCTTCCTGCATTAGAAGTCCGGCTACAGAAAGACCGATTCCGCAGAATATTCCTGCAACGGCTCTTGGAGCCCTCACCCCTGAAAGGATAAGAAATGCGGTTTCATCTGCACCTTCCCTGACAGTCAGAGCCTGTAAGAAATCAATAAATGACAAGCTCGCATTTGAGCTAAACAAAGCCAGAACAATCGCCGTAACGAGCAGGAAAAGTCCCACAATCATCCACTTATTCTTTTTCCAAGATGTCCTTAACATATTTGTACGCTTCATCCCACCTAGCATTTGGTTTGTAGTTAAAAAGATCTTTAGGAAGAATTATCAGTTTATCCTCCTTTACAGCTCTAAGCTCTTTAAACACAGCCTGGCTTTCAAATTCATCAGCAAAACTCTGCGCTGCCTTATCGTCATCTCCCATAAATACAACAAATATATAGTCAGGATCCTGAAGCGCAATCTCCTCAATGCTTAAGTCATTAAGTGCACTGTCATCATCTGCAATATTGTAAAGGCACAGATCATCCATGATATTACATGCGAAATGATCCTTCTTTAATGCTTTAGTTTTTGTGGCAGAAGCCTTGATACAAAGATAAGATGTTCCTTCAAACTTATCCCCCACTTCCGAAACAATACTGTCTATCCTTTTCTTTACTTCTGTGACATTCTTTTGATAAAGGTCGTCTCTTCCATTCATTTCCGAAAACATGTAGATCACATTATCGTAATCCTCAAAAGAATCCACAGTTATTGCAATTGTATAAACTGATAACTTATCCAGCTCAGCCTTAAGCTGTTCATGTGCCGCCAGCTCTCCTGAAAGAAGAACCAGATCAGGCTTAAGTGACAGGATTGCTTCTGTGCTTGGTTTTGATATCGTTCCAACACTTTCAGCTCCATCACTCAAGCCGTCAAGCTCAAAGGCATCCTCGGTCACCCCTTTCAGTGTGCCGCCTGATATGAGCCACATGTCCGCTATAGATTTAGACAGCGCCACTACACATTCATAATTGCTTTTCTGTATGCCCACAGTGTCATCTTTTTCCTGGGAATTCTCCGCATAAGAAGATGCGCAGCCACTCATAAAAGTGGCTGCGATCATACATAACACACTGATTACTGCTATTTTTTTCTTAACCGCCATACTTAGCATAGTTTTTTCCGCCCCAATAGATTCTGTCATTCACTTCTGCCTTAGGTCCCAGTTCAACCCCTTCAAAGATCCATTTCTTGAATTCCTCAAATCCGGTCCTGTCTACTATGTAGCCGATATGCTCCTTGTGTTCAACAGCATTAGGGTCAATATATTCCTCAATATAGGCGTATGTGTTTTTGACCATCTTAAGGATGCTCTCTTCATCTGCCCACTTGATAAAGTCCTCAGCAAGCCTTGGATTCTTTTTTCCTGTCCTTCCAAGAAGAACCACCCTGAAATAGTGCTCCCTGCTTCTGGTCCAGGCCCTTGTGGGGCAGTAAACAACGCATACACCGCAGCCTATGCACTTGTCTGTATCCCTTACAACCTTGCCGTTTACCAACTGCAAAGCACCTACAGATCTTCTCTTACAGTAATCAACGCAGGCTCCGCAGGCAACGCATCTGTCCTTGTTGTACTGGGGCTCCGTCATTCCAATGATTCCAAAATCCGCCATCCTTACCTTGCCGCAGTCGTTAGAACATCCGGTAAAGGCAATCTTTACATGTCTGTCATTGGGGTAGATGTTGTTTTCCATCTTCTGGGCAAAGGCCGTAGTATCATAACAGCCAAAGGGACAGAGCCTCGCACCGGGACAGGCTATCACATTTCGAGTTCCGGATGAAGGATAGCCTTTACCCTTTTCCGGCTGGTTAATCCTGAGGGCATCAATAACCTCCTGCACCTCAGCATTAACTTTGTCGACGTCCTCCAGTTTTATCCCCGGAATCTCAATACCCTGTCTGTTAGTTATATTGATAACGCCAGTGCCGTACTTCTCTGCAATTTCCACAACCTTGGCCATGGAAGCAGAATCAATCACGCCACCCGGGATACGGATTCTTGAGGCAGTCTCACCTCTTACCTTTGAGTATCTGAATGCATTCTTTTTAAGCTTTCCTACATTAACATCTAAATTTGCCATATCACGCCTCCTTAATCCACAAAGTCTTTTGCAACTTCATAGCTGAACACAGGGCCATCAAGGCAGATGTAGTGATCATTTACACGGCAGTGACCGCACTTGCCAAGGCCACAGCACATCTTCCTCTCGTGTGATACAGTGATGTTTGCATCAGTAAATCCCTTTTTCTTGAGCTCTATTATAGTAAATTTCATCATTGGAGGCGGGCCTACCACAACGGCTCTGGCCTTTGAAGGTTCTTTCAAAGGAAGCCCCTCAATGTATTTGGTAACAAGTCCGATGTTACCCTGATAACCTTCAGGCGCCCCATCAACAGTAAGCGTGAGATTCAGCTTAGAATCCCAGGCCTTTAGGTCATCTCTAAAGAGCATGTCCTCCGGTGATCTGAAACCCGCAACAACATATTTATCCGATGCATCAGGCATATCGGAAAGAGCCTGGATAACGCCTCTTACGGGGGATACTCCGGTTCCGCCTGCAACAACTACAACTTCGCAGTCTCTATATAGGTCAACGTCAAAGCCATTTCCGTAGGGGCCTCTAAGAAGAAGTGACTGCCCTTCATATCGCTCAAATACTTCATTGGTAACCCTGCCAACGCGGCGGATTGTCAGGTCAACAAAATTCTCTCCGATGCCACTGACCGAAATAGGTGCCTCTCCGTACTTAGGAATTGAAACTTCAAAAAACTGTCCGGGCTTTACTTCGCCCTTAAACTCCATCCTGAAGGTATACTCCTTCTCGGTGTGCTTTATAACTTCCAGGATTTTAGATGAAAAAGGAAGATATGGATTCAGAGTATTCATGAGTTCACCTCCTTTTTAACCGCATCGTTTACCTTGTTTATGATATTGGAAAAAGAGATGTACTCAGGGCAGATGTCATCGCATCTTCCGCAGCCAACGCACATCTGATAGCCAAATCTCTTCTTGAAATCGGAGATCTTGTGAAGAACCTTAAACCTCATCCTCTCTCCGTTCTTTCTTCTGTACTGACCTCCTCCGGCCACATCGGTGTAGCCATCAACCATACAGGAAGCAGATACTCTTCTTCTCTCTCCGACCCTGCCGTTGTCTGAGTAAAAGACATCCTGCATCGTATAACATGTGCAGGTAGGGCAGACGAAGTTGCATCTTCCACAGTTAATGCACCTGGTGGTGTACTCATCCCACAGATCGTCAGTGATGATCCTGCCCGGTATCTCATCAGGGATCTCAACTTTAACTTCATTTTCTGTTACAAATCGCGGAGTTACATCAAGCTCTTTTGCTCCTGCAGCAGCTTTAAAGAAGCTATCAAATTCCTTATCAAGGACATTTGAATGAATCTCACCGTCAATCAGATCCACAGAAAAAGCATACCCTTCCTCAAATCTGTTTGAGTCCATGGATACACAGAAGCAGTTATCATAGGAATGGCCGCAGCCGATAAGGACAGGCTTAATCAGGTCTCTGCGGCGCTTATAGAAGGGATCTTTTGCGAGGCCATTATCAAGATAGATCTGGTCAAGACGTTTTAATCCGTTCAGATCGCAGCTCCTGCCAAATATCAGCACTTTCTTTTCACAAAGATCTGCCTCTTTTACTTCCTCTTCAGTGAAATACAAAAGCGTCTCCGAAAGAGGCGTAAGAAACTCCTTTGACGCATAGTCTGACTTCTTCTCCAACTCAATTTCAGATGCATCTTTTACCTCATCATAGATTACGCAGTCCACGTCAGTAAATCTGCCTGCGCCTTTTTTGAGGACCGGAGCAAAGATGCGGTAATCTTTAAGAAGAGCGCTGACTAGGTCAGAAAAGCTCTCCTTATTAAGTACATAGCCCATAAAAACCTCCTTCCAAATAATTGCTTTATGGCCTCTTGCCTTTCCCGAGCAACATCCTCAGGAAGTTTAGAAGTACATATCCAACCAGCATGGAGGTCAAGAATATTTGAAGACCTGACAGCTGGGTCAATGCAAAACCTGCGTTTTCACTTCCATGACCATTTAGGTACGCAGCCATCTTGTTTGTTGCCACTATCCCTATTGCCATCGGGAAAGTAAGCCCTGCGAATCCCGGAGTAAAATCAAATGAAAAGAAATCCGGGAGTTTGATGATAATAAACAAGAGTGATGCCAAAACGCAAAAATATAAAAAGTACAAAAGTACCTGATTAGGAGCTTCATATACATTTAACAGGCTCACCACACAGAGGCTGCAAGGCGCCAGCACAACCGGCATGGTGTGATAGACCTGCGGCTTAACCGGCACCTTGATGAGTCTTACTATCATTACCGGAATGAGAATCAGATATATGATTATGCCGTACACAGTTATCACTTTTAAAAGGCCTGTCATGTTCATGGCACCGCCCGTGACACAGGCAACCATGATTCCGTTATAAGTAACAAACCAGCTGGGCACGGTGGTATTCACATCTCTTTTCAGGATCACGTTTCTGATAGTGAAAATGCAGATATGAACTGCATGGATGATAATTGCTAAAAGCCATATCCATTTTCCAAATGCCATTCCTTTCTCAAAGTAGAAGCTGCCAAGGATCATGAGGCACATGGTAAATCCCGCATAGAGACTGCAGGGAACCGTCTGCTTGTACTCCTCTATGCATGTTGATGAGCAGAGAATGATTTTAAAGATATAAGCCAGCACAACAGCTGTAGCACATATCATTATCAGCACTCTAAACCATGTATAGCCCATACCTCCATACACATTTCCAAGCGTGAGCGTTCCCACAAAAGTCGGAAGAACAGGAACCGGAAGCTTCTTTAATCGCTCCTTCATCAGCACCTCCTTTCATCAAAGGTCATATGCAAATTCCAGATTGGTTCTCTCATGGAAAAAGTCTGAGTAGTCAATCTCAAACAGTGGCTTCTTAACCTTCCTTACGTCTATCTTTCTGGCGATCATCTGCTGAAGGACACCGCCATAAGCAAGATCTCCCTGCAAAAGAGCTCCCACAATAATTCCATCCTTGGAGACAACCTTTTTGTATACGCCGTCCTTGTCATAAACATCAACTCTGTAGGTATCGTCAGGCGGCGTTACTGTTCCCAGAGACATTGTGTGTATACCTAAAAAGCTCATGGTAGATTTGCTTGCGAAAAAGTCAGTCATCTTCTCTTTCTTGCCTGCCATGTTTGCCGCTGCCACCATTCCCTCTTTTACTGCAACAGGCCAGATAGGACTTGTACCTGACACATCACCTGCACCGTAAACATCAGGATCGGATGTCTTACCGGTCTCGTCGTATACCAGGCCGAACTTAGAAAGCTCAAGTCCTGAATCCTGCAGGAATTCAACGTTGGATCGGACACCGGCTGTAACCACGAAATAATCGCAGGGAAGGACTTTTCCATCGCTAAGCTCTATTTCGTAGATCTTTCCATCTTTTACATGAACTTCATTTACTCCAACGCCGTAATATTGCTCCACTCCGTTTTCCTTAAAGGCATCAATATAGGTCTTAGCTGCCCTCTCATCCAACTGCCTGTTGAGGAGCCAGCCTGCAAAATCAACCAGTGTAACCTTTACTCCCATGTGAAGATAACCGGTAGCACAATCGATGCCAATTAGCCCTGATCCCAGAACCACAATATTCTTGGCGGTCTTTGGCACCTCTTTTAGCACTTCGATATCATCTATGTTCCTGAAGCCAATGTAGTTATCAGCTTCGGAAAGCCCCTTGATTGGAGGAATGAAGGTATGGGATCCCGTGGCAATAAGGAGCTTTCCATACTTAATTTCCTCATTCCCATCAAGAACCAAAATATGTTCCTTTGGACGGAGAGATATTGATTCTCTCCCTTTCATCCAGTTCACATCGTAAACTTTGTCAAAGTCTTTCTCTGCAAAGTTGAGTCTCTCAAGAGTTCTTTCCCCACACAGATACTGGTGGAGTATGCATCTTGAATAAATGTGCTCATCCTTGGAAACAAGAATGATCTCTCCATCCTTATCTATTTTCCTGAGTTCTCTTATGGCGTTAATTCCTGCGGCAGATGATCCAATAATTACGTATCTCATTCCTTCACCTCCTCAAGAGTTATTGCGTGCATAGGACACTTCTCAACACACATGGGCATAGGAGTTTTGCCGTCCTCGCTCCTGTGAACGCACATATTACATTTCATGATCTCTTTCTGATGAATGCTGTCATACTTAAGTATTCCGTATGGACAGGACATTATGCACATGTAGCAGCTTGCACACTGGTTCTTGTCATATTCAACAAATCCGGTATCAGGATTCTTGTGCATTGCACCGGTCATGCAGGTATATGTGCACTCGGGTCTGTTGCAGTGCCTGCAGAAAATTGGGGCAGGCGTGGTCTCGGAATCAATTACCACTCTGTTTCTGGCATCGCCGCTCTCCGTCTCGTGACTGACCACGCAGGCCGTCACACAGGTAAGGCATCCAATGCATTTATCTCGGTCAATCTTTATTCTATACATTTATCAGCCCTCCCTTGCGATCTTTTCAAATCTGCAGGTTCCGCCCTTGTAGTTAGGCTCCCTGGAATACTTGTCATAGCTGGACGGCGTCAGCGCATTGCATTCAATATAATGAATTGGCGCATAAAGCTCGCCGTACTGAACGTTGTCTGTTACCTTTACTGCAAATATTGCATCTTTTCCATTGGAAGAGAATACTCTTATCTCATCCATATCATGAATGTCATTTTCTTTAGCAAGCTGAGTATTCATATAAAGATAGGCTCTCTTTAAGGAAACGTCTTCAACAAACTTTACTTCCTTGGTCCTGCTCTGAGTGTGCCACTGACCAACAGAACCTCTTCCTGTGTTGAAAACAAGCGGGAACTTGTCAGTCACAGGAATCGGATTCTCAAGAGGTTCTTCATATATGAACTGCGCTTTACCTGATGGTGTAAAGAACTTACCGTCGGCATAGAGTCTTCTCTGCTCATCTGAAAGTTCTTTTTCATGACCTTCAGGATACGGCCACTGAATACCGTGCGAATCCGTCAGGTCATCCCAATGAATACCTGTGAAATCACATCCCTTTCCTCTTGAACATTCCCTGAGAAGATCGAAGCACTGTCTCGGGGTCTCCCATTTTGCTATAGCTTCTCCCATTCCAAGAGCCTTGGCTACTCCCAGGATGCACTCATAATCTGAGATCTCATTCTCGCCTCTGTCAAGGACTTTTCGCATCGCAGACAGGCGCCTCTCCATGTTGATATAGGTTCCTTCTTTTTTGATTCCGGGAACTACTGGGAAATAAACTGTGCAGTCCTCAGCGCTCTCTATTGTGTCGTAGATATCCTGAACCACGAACAACTCAAGTTTTTTTGCAGCCTCTGCAAAGGTCTCATTATTGGTCCAGCTGTGTCTTGGGTTGGTGCAGAGGATCCAAAGTCCCTTTATCTCTCCGGCATTGATGCCTTCTATGATCTTGTTATATGGAATCGTCGGCTTCTTCGCCATAAGCTCAGGCGTTATACCAACAATGTCGGCAATTCTCTTTCTCTCGGCCTCATCAGCAAAATCACCGCCTGCAAACAGACAGGTGGTATTGGAAAAGAGCCTTGAACCCATAGCATTGCACTGACCTGTTATAGAATTTCCGCCCGTACCAGGTTTACCGACATTTCCTGTCAGGAACGCCAGATTCATGATGGACTGGGCAGTTCTTACTGCCTCATATCCCTGGTTGACACCCATGGTCCACCAGAAGGAAACTGCTTTTCCGTTATGGATAAGTTCAAGGAGCTCTAAAATCTGATCTTCCGAAAGCCCTGTTGCCTTGCTTCCTCTCTCCAGAGTGAAATTCTTTACGAACTCCGCAAACCCTTCGTAGCCTTCAGTATGGTTATCAACGAAGTCATGATCCACATAGTCTTTTTCTATTATCAGATTTGCAAGTGTATACATAAGCGTAAGATCGCTTCTCCACTTCAGCGGATAGTGGTAGTCAGCGTTCCTTGCAGTCTCTGATTTTCGCGGATCAATGACAATTATCTTCGTGTCGGGAATCTTGTTGTTTCTTACTCGCTGCCAGATGATAGGATGCGCAACCACAGGATTTGCCCCTATGAATATGATCGTGTCAGAAAGTTCAAAGTCGTTAAGAGTATATCCGGGGGCATCATAGCCGAGAGTACCCTTGTGGGCAACAGCTGCTGATGCCATACAAAGTCTTGTATTTCCATCCACGTTGGTCTGAAGGAAATTTCTCATAACATGACCAAAGATGGCAAACTCTTCCAGAGTCAGCTGACCGGTGCTGATACCGGCTACACTCTCCCTGCCATATTTTTCCTGCAACTCCTTTAGTTTATCTGCAACATATTTAAAGCCCTCTTCCCAGGGTACCTCTTTAAAGCTTCCGTCAGCCTGCCTGATCTTCGGGAGCGCATTTGGCTTAACTGTTGTCTGCTGCTTGCTCAGGGATAATCCTTTGATACAGGAGAACCCATCATTGACGGGATATCCTTTCGTTGGAACTGTCTTGATGATTTTTCCATCTTCCACATAGAAATCCAGATTGCAGTCGATGGCACAAAAATTACACGTAGATTGAACCTTTTTGACCATTTACCTTCTCCTTTAGACATACTTGTCATAACTATAACCCACCAATCTAATCATAACATTTTAGTCATTCTTCGTGGGCGTTCAGTCGTTAATTTATAGATTATTTACAAACCAATATGGTATAATCAGTTTGTAGAAAATCTCCGAGCTTTTAAGCCTAAAAAGCTTTAGTCTTCATGGCTTTTAAGACGCAGACAAATACTCTGCCGGGGTGCAGATGGAAACAGAAGCGCCTTCCTTATTGAAAAGGAGAACATAATGAAAAAAGCTGATCTCAGAAGCCTTATTTTTATGGCTTTATGCTGCGATCTTGGTTTGTTTACCAAAAAACTGATATCTCCCGCAGCAAATTTCATAACTGAATTTCTTCATATCCCGGGTGGTATTGCCACCAGCTTCTCCCTACTGTTTTTAGTCATAGCGGCTGCACTTATGCCATTTCCTTTCTGTGCTACAATCATGGGCATTGTCCAGAGCCTTCTTGCATTGTGTTTTGGAATGACCGGCAGCATGGGCGCTCTTGCGCCTATCGGCTACATCCTTCCTGGAATCATGATTGATCTGGTTTTCTTTTTAGCAGAGAAAACTTCCGGTCGACGCGATAATGGAATACTGATTTCGTCTATAATTGCTTCTATTACGGCTTGTCTTACCGCAAACTTCATTGTGTTCAAATTAAGTGGAATAGTTCTTTTTGTATATGCACTGGTTGCTACCACAAGCGGTTCCATCTGCGGGCTTTTGGGAGAGAAACTTATAGAAAGGCTCCACCCGGTCATCGGTCCAGATAAAGCCACCGCAAAAATACCATATAAAAACAAGGAGACAACATGAAGAATAAAAGTATTGTTATCGTCATCATTCTGCTAGTAATTACCTGCATTGCATCTGTTTTCTATTTGAGGTCAAGAAATGATGCGCCAAAAGGGAACCTGGCTATTATTAATGGGGATAAAACAGTTCTCATTGACCCCTTTAGCGGGAGCCTGGTTTCAGTAAAGGGCGTTACCATAAATGCCAAGGGGCAGGAAAAGGATGTAGATGAGATCGGAATATCACTAAAGGATGCCATTTCAAAATCAGGACTTGATAAGGCCGGTTTCACAAAAGCCCGGGTTGTATCATCAGATGAATTTGCCGCTGAAATTTCTTTTGACGAAATAAACGAAGATGGTAAAGCTTATCTTGCAAAACAGCAGGAAGACGACGGAAGCACCAGTGCAAGACTGTATGTGTTCGGTGACAGCGACTCAAAACGTCAGGTGAAGAATGTTGTGAGGATTGAACTTTTAAATGAATGAGTTTGACGGAATTGTTTTGGCAGGCGGAAAAAGCAAAAGAATGGGAACGGACAAGTCAGAAATCATTCTTGATGGAAAGTCCTTCCTCCAGATACAGACAGATAAACTAAGAGACCTTGGTGCCGGCAGGGTCTATGTTTCAGGTAAATCTTCTCCTATCCCATATGCCCACCACATAATGGATATAATACCTGACATGGGCCCACTGGGAGGTCTCTATTCCTGCTTTTTGGAATGTAACTGCAGCAATGCACTTGTACTCAGCATTGATGTTCCGCTTATCTCAAGCCAAACATTGGAGAGCCTTCTAAAGAAGCATTTCTCCGGAAATTTTGATGCCACTATTCTGTCCCATGATGGTAAAGATGAGCCGCTCATCGCTGTTTACAAAACAGATACAACAGCTATTCTGGAGAAACTTATTGCAGAAAAAAAGCTGGCAGTAAGAGCCTTTCTTGATAGGCTTACCTGCCAGCATTATGAGTTTATGGGGGATCATCAGGAGCTGATCAATTGTAATTCGAAGGATGATCTCCGTCTGCTTTCCATCCATAATGCAGAACCACATATCCTTAATCTCATCTCCTGTTCCTTCAAAAATTGATACACATATTTCTGCATTTATTTAGATATCAGATAATGATACTTTTTGTTCTGAGTAAAGAGGAATGCCCAGGACAATATACATGAAGCCACTTCAGCCACAGCAACAGCTCCCCAGATGCCATTTACTCCAAATATGATTGGGGACGATCCAAAAGTGTATCCGAACAGCATTCCCAGGAATACAAACTGAACATACATTATCACTCCGTATGCTGCAACACCGTTTTCCTGGGCGTAGTTCATGAGCTGCTTATTGTACACCATGCTCACAAGAGACGTTGCAATATTTGCCATAAGCTCTGACATGCCATTAAACGCAGCCTTTCCCACCACATCCATTTCATTTTTGGTAAAAGAGAACCTTAAAAGGCTGTCATTTTCACTGGCGAAATATATAAGTGGAATAACACCTCCCACAATCTGGCTAAAACCAGTTGCAAGGGCCGCGCCGGTTACGTGCTACTTAAGGCATACAAATGCAAATCAAAGATCAATAATACTAGAAAAAATATGCCTTCAAAAATCCAAAACTCTTCTTTATAATCTTCAATAAATCTCGTGATCACTGCTCATCTCATATCTCCTCGTCTGTAGGAACTCGCCAGCCATTTGGAGACTCCCATATAAGATTGACATCATCAAGATGAACATTCCACTCACAATCAGAAAGGAATACTGTTAATTCTGAAAGGCATTTCAACCAATACTGTATAACATCGTAAAAGATATCCATATTCATCGGAATAGTTGTGGCACCATCCAATACAGTATCCTGCTCATCAAAAGGCTCACCGTATAGACAAAAATTTTCATGTTTGTCTTTTAAGGGAAACTCTAAACAATACTTATCAACGATCTCTTGTACGGCCCTCTTTTCATTGTCATTCAAGGGACAATTTCTTTTTGCAGTATAATATATTGACATCGACATTCTTACAGCACCTCCATAAACTTGAATTTATAACTTAAACTCAAATATACATTTTTCAGTTTCGCCTTTTAATATACGCATGTCATTATCTTCAGGAAGCTTTGCAATTTCAAGAAGATTTCCCTTTAAATACTCACATGTTTTTCTAGACGCAATGTTATCTGGATTGCATGTTATGAGAACACGAGACATTTCATGCTTTTTAGCCAATGAGAATAATAACTCACAAGCTTGGGCTGCGTAGTGATGCCCCCTGTATGGTTCATCTATTTTATAACCAATATGACCACCGAAATAAGAGTTCTCATTGTCGCCAATTCTCAAACAACATTTACCCATTCGATTATCGTGTGCGTCACAAATGAAGAAATGGTAGGCAGGCACCCATTTTTTTACGGCATCAGCCTCTGTAAACTTTTCAAGCTCAAGCTTAATAAAATTATTGTTTAAAAAATCTGTATCAAAAAAATCCATTATTCCCTCTACAAACTCCGATTGTCTTAGTTTGTTATCCCCATAATACAACCTTTTATTTAATCTTTTCCTTATTCGCTCTTATCAATGTGGA
>CAMNEA010000063.1 GCA_946536145.1 uncultured Butyrivibrio sp. | reverse complement strand
ATTGACTCATTTTGTTTCTCAAAATGAGTCAATCTGTAACGTCCCCTTTGACTCTAACGTCCCCTTTGACTCTAACGTCCCCTTTGACTCATGTAACGTCTACGTAACCTTAAACTTAATCTAAACCTTTATCTTCAAAACCTAATCTGCTTCTCAACCATTCTCACAAATTCCATATTATTTCTGGTTTTAGAGAACAGATTGATGCACTGGTCAACCGCGTCGTCTGCCTTCATGCCGTTAAAGCCTTTTCTGAGGTTGTTGATAGCGGCAAGCTCCTCAGATGAAAGAAGCAGATCTTCTCTTCTGGTACTTGACTTCGGAATATTGATGGCAGGGAAGATTCTCTTTTCCTGAAGTTTCCTGTCGAGTACCATCTCCATATTGCCGGTGCCCTTAAACTCCTCATAGATGACATCATCCATCTTGGAGCCAGTCTCAATAAGTGCTGTCGCAAGGATTGTAAGGCTGCCGCCCTCTCTCATGTTTCTGGCTGCGCCGAAGAACCTCTTGGGCATATGAAGAGCTGCGGGGTCAAGACCGCCTGAAAGAGTTCTTCCTGACGGAGGAACTACTATATTGTAGGCTCTTGTAAGTCTGGTGATTGAGTCAAGGAGTATTACAACATCCTTGCCATGTTCTACGAGCCTCTTTGCTCTCTCCATAACCATCTCTGCCACTCTCTTGTGGTGCTCGGGAAGCTCGTCAAAGGTTGAATAGATCACCTCTGCGTTTGGTCCCTCGATGGATTCCTTGATATCCGTAACTTCCTCAGGACGCTCATCAATAAGAAGGATTATCAGATGGATATCTGAGCTGTTCTTTAATACTGACTTGGCAACTTCCTTAAGAAGGGTTGTCTTACCAGCCTTAGGCGGTGATACGATCATACCCCTCTGTCCCTTTCCTATAGGGCTGATGAGATCCATGATCCTCATTGCAACAGAACAGCCGGGCTGCTCAAGTCTGATCCTGGAATTGGGGAAAATGGGTGTCATCTTCTCAAAATCCCATCTGCCCATTGCAACCTCAGGCTTGTAGCCGTTTACAAGGTCAAGTCTGTTAAGAGCCGCAAACTTGTCCGTCTCTTTCTTGGGTCTGCATGCGCCCTTTAAAATGTCTCCGGTCCTGAGATTGAACTTTCTGATAAGACTGGGAGCCACATATACGTCATTTTCTCCGGGCAGATAGTTCTCACATCTGATGAATCCGTATCCGTCCTGCATTACCTCGAGGATACCATCGGCGCTGTCGCCCTCAAACTGCTCCTCGATCACTTCTGCCTTCTCTTCTTCAACAGGCTTTGGAGCTTTGGTATTCTCTGTCTTCTGTACTCTTGCCGTATCCGCCTTTGCTGCCAGGCCTGCTGATTCCTTTGATCCCTCTTCCTGGGCATTAGAAGATACAGACATTATTACCTTTTTCTTTCTGACGGCAGGCTTTCTTGCAGGCTTGGTATTCTCCTCTTTTTCAGGCTTTACCTGTTCTTCCTTGGCCTTAGCTTCCTCTTCGTCAAGTCTGCACATCAGATCAATGATATCAGACTTCTTCATTCCCGTTGCACCCTTTATGCCACGCTTCTTGGCAATTTCCCTAAGGTCATTAAGTTTAAGTGTTTCGTATTTTTCTCTCAAATGTTACTCCGTTTCTGCGCACTCCGCGCTATAAAATAAAACTATTTAAACAAATCTTTTAAATCATCACTGGGATAAGTAAACGACCGCATATAACAATGCTTTTGTTTAAGAAACTGCTTTAAAATATTTACTACACAGATACGTTACAACATTTTATAAAAAAAATCAACAATAAAATATGGAGTGGATTTATATTTATTGATCCACTCCATTAACAATTTAATCAAAATTCCCCATAAGGATCCTCGCAAGTTCCGAATTCTTGTCAAGAATTATGGTCTTATCACCCACAAGAGATGCCTTGAGAGCGTCAAGTCCCCTTATGTAATTGTAGAACTCAGCCTTTTCCTCCGTATCATAGGCCTTAGAAAGCGTCTCCATGTACGCAGCTTCGCCCTCTGCCTCAAGTACTGCCGCATTTTTCTGTGCCTGCGCCTTAAGTATTGCGACCTGCTTGTCCGTCTGGTTGTGTATCTTTTGGGCCTCAGCTTCACCCTCTGCGGTATAAGAAGCCGCGATGTTATTTCTCTCAGAGATCATTCTGTCATAAACTGCCTGCTTGTTGTCATCCGGAAGGTCAAGGGCCTTGATCTGCGCCTGGACTATTGATATTCCGTACCCTGACATGTCCGAATTGGCCTCGTCTGTGATCAGCCTTGTAAGGTACTCTCCCCTTGCCTCTATAACCTCATCCTGCGTCATTGATGAAATGGCATTCTTGGTGGCGTTGTACACCGACGCCTCGATTCTCTCGTCTGCCCTTGCGCTTATCGCGTTCAGAGTCTGAACATAGCGCAGCGGATCCGATACTTTCCAGAGGACATAGGTGTCTGTGATCATGGATTTCTTGTCCTTGGTTATTACATCCGATGAGGGAATGTCGTAAAGAACGATTTTGCCGCTTATGGACTGTATATCATCCATTACAGGCACCTTGAAGTGGAGCCCCGGTTCAGACTCAATACTTACAATCTTGCCGAATCTCCTTACCGTAACATACTCGTTCTGATGTACAACAAAGAGTCCGGAGCCTGTGACAACTACCGCTGCAATGATCAGAACGATCATAATATATTTAAAAAAGTTCTTTTTAGTTTCTACCATAACTGCCTCCTATAAAATCATTAAAGCTGCTCACTCACTGTCCGTAAAGCTCTCAAGTGGTAACATCTGCTGTGTATTGCCGTCGGTGATGATCACCTTGAGATCAGGAAGTATGTCTTCCATGGTCTCATAAAACAGACGTTTTTTGGTTATATAGGGCTGCAGTTTGTACTGTTCGTACATCTCGTTGAAGCGGGCAACCTGTCCCTGTGCCTCTGCGATTCTGGACTCCTTGGAGGCCTCGGCATCCTGCACTATCTTGTCGGCGCTCGCCTCTGCCTTGGGAAGTTCCTCCGACTGGTATTTTTTGGCATTGTTCACTGCAGTTTCCTTGCCCTGTTTGGCAGTCTCGACAGATTTAAATGCCTGTACGATCTCCTGTGTCGGCGGCTCTGCGTCCTGTACAGAGATATTCACGACCGTAAGACCAATTTTCTTTTCAGTGAGTTCTCTCTGAAGATTCTCCTTGACCTCTGCCTGGATCTGTCCCTTGGCTGTGGTGATAACGTCGTCAACGGGATAGTTGACAACTGTATTCCTGATACTCGCCAGAGCCATGTTCTTCATGATGATATCAGGTTCCTCTGAATTGTAGTAGGCGGCAACCGGATCACTCACCTTGTATTCAAGATAGAAATCAATATCAACGAAGTTGAAGTCAGAGGTGATCATTATACCCTCATCCTCAACTGTCACGTTCTGACCATTGCTTACCGTATATCCGATGCCGATTCCGTGCGTGGTCATATCTATCATATGTACGCTCTGCACGAAAGGGATCTTGAAATAAAGTCCCGCGGTATCAACCCGGATAACTTTGCCGAACATGGTAAGGATCGCCTGCTCCTGCTCCTTTACAGAGTAGTAGCTTCCGTTAAAAAACAGAAACAAAAGCACGACCACTACCGCGATCAGAAAACCTTTTTTACCTTTTTTGAAGGCGTTTGCCGCATTTGTGCCGCCGCCTTCATTTTTCTTAAACCAAGACATAGCGCTCTCCTTTTTTCATACACTTATTTTAAGGCAGTAATAATATGCCTATGCATACAAAAATGCCGGCATGCCATAGACAGAACATGCCGACATTAAATGCCATCCCCAAAACTATCTCTTAAATATCCTTGCAATCATATAAACTACTGCATAGATATTGTCATAGAACTCAAATAAAACATGTGCAGTCAGTGAAATATAGATATTCCTCGTCGCAACATACGCTATCGTCACAGGAAGAGCCATCAGCATCCATTCAGCTATGCCTATAAGCCCGTGGGCACGCGAAAGAGCACACAAAAGAAGGCTAAGCACAGTAAAAGCAATGACTTTTTTCCTGCTCCCATACTTGATAATGGCTTTTCTGAAAAAAAGCTCCTCAGCAACCGGTTTAAGTATTATCATCATAACGGCATATAAAAGTGTAGGTCCAAGTTCATTGTGGTATATTATCTGAACTGTTCCGTCCCTTCCGCCAATGATGAGCCCCGGAATAACCGTAGTCCTTATATAATTGACCAGGTACAGTCCAAGAAAAGTGATCGCAACCGGTATCCAGAAAGTGATTATTCTTCTGAAGTTCTTGTATAATTTCCTAAATGAAAACTGCTTATAAAAGAAATAAAAGTAATATATAAGGCCCAGATAGAACACGAAAAAGAGCGTCAGTGTCTCTTTGGGTAGCAGAATTGTCGCAATTACAAACAGCAGTTCCCATAAGAAGGGTATATATAAACTGTTCAAAGCTGTCTCCTCTTTCTTATGCAAGTCAAACCCCATTTATTATATATTTGCACAGACTCAAGGTCAATCCTTTTTGCCGGAGACATTTTCTGTGTTCAGGTTAAATACCTGGCAGCGTACTCATCCATAGGTATCGGTTTGGAACAGAAATATCCCTGAAGATAGTCGCAGCCCAGGCTCTTCATTACCTTCTCCATATTCTCATCTTCGATTCCCTCTGCGGTTACCTCAAATCCCATCTGCTTGAATGCCCTAATAATTGTCGGGAGTATCTCATCCGGTTCATTGAAGTAGTCCCACACAATACTCATATCGAGTTTGACGTTTGAGAACGGACACCTCTTCAGGCGGTTAAGGTTCGAATAGCCCGTACCGAAGTCATCAAGTGCGAACTTGAATCCCTTTTCCCTCATCAAAGCCATCTGTCTCTGCAAAAAGACATCATCGATCATGGACTCTTCGGTTATCTCGAGATGAACCATGCCCGGATCCACATCATATTTTTTCGCGATTTTAGCAAATGCCTCAGCCAGATCTGCTCTGATAAACTGTATTGGAGAAAGATTTACATTTATCCATTCAAGTCCATATGCAGCGGGATTTTTCTCCTTAATGAACCTGCATGTCTTTTCAAATACCTGCTCTCCAAGCTCGATGATCTTGCCGTTTCGCTCAGCTATTCCAATAAATGACTGAGGAGGTATCTGATTGCCCTTTCTGTCTACAAGTCTGCAAAGCGCCTCTGCTCCCACAATTTTTCCGGAACGCGCATCAGTAAGCGGCTGAAGATAGACTTCGACCAGATCATTTTCTATGGCTGTATCGAGAAGCCTCTTCATCTCTGTATCCTTCAGAGTCTGATCCATACCCGTCTGATCGATGGAGACTACTTCCCTGCTCTTGCCGGAGTCCGCCTCATCCAGTGCGCTTATCAGACTGCTGAGGATCATGTCCGATGAAGAGACCATGCTCCCAATATCCATGACAGCATAGCCTACATCGAGGAAAATATCCGCATTTTCTGATTTCCACGGGCTCTTAAACCTATCGGATACGGCAAGAATCACATCCATCATATCCATATTCTTCGAAAAGAGAACAAGGAATCTTCCCCGCCTGTGGTAAAAGATATTTGCTGTCGGAAACGTAGATGTGATAAATTCTGATATCATTGTGAGACCCTCATCCATCTGACGGCCTCCGTAAACGTCTCTCATGTCATTGTAGTTATGTATAACTATCCCAAGAATGTTGTATGAAAGGCTTCCGTTATTCTCATCAATGAAATCCCTGAAAGCCGTACTGTTAAAGACATTTCCTCTCCTCTCAAGATAGAATTCCGGGTTCTCAAATACGAGATAAGCCACAAGGACAGACATGATGCAGAAAGTGTCCATAAGAAGTATATGCGGGAACATCTGTCTTATGACGATACCTGCAGTGAGGATCAATATGTAAAGGAGAAGTCCATACTTATCGCGATTTCTCCGCAGCTTCTCCGAATAATTGAGCCAGCATATAATGCTGAGCGTAATGTAAAACCAGAAACAGTAGTACAAAAGATTGTACAGAGGGCCTGAGTGATACAGACCGTCTTCAATATAATAGATAAATCCGAAGAAAGGGCTCAAAATAGACAAAATTGCACAGATTGCGCCCGGTAAATAAATCAGATAAACAAGCTTATTGCGGCTTAGCTGCATGGTCCTTAGTACACTGGCAGTGTAATAGAACAATATCTGAGCTCTCATAAAGAAAAACGTGAAATATAAGACATTCGACAAATGAACAAGAATCAGCGGAAACGCGCTGATATTGCTGTCAAGCCAGCTGGAGACAAAGTCAAAAACTATAACAAAGCTCTCGATCACGAGAATCGCTAAAAAAGCCCTGTTCATCCTGATATGAAGCCTCGGCAGTGAAAAATAGAACCCCAAAAGAAGCCCCAATATCAGCAAACTTGGTATTGCAAAGCTAAAATCCCACATAAAAAATCCTCATATGTGCCACTTCATTATTTATGACATAGGAAAATATGGACCATACGTCATCTTAACTAAATTGTATTAAAATTTATGCAAATTAACAATGACTTTTTGTATTAAGCTTTTATAAACAAGAAAAAGGAAGCGCTTAAACAGCGCCTCCCTGAGTGTTTAGTTCTTCCCATTTATCATACAGTTCTGAAAGTTTTGCTTTTATATCTTCCTGTTCATCGGTGAGTTTCCTAAGCCTTCCAAGATCAAATCCGACAGATGGGTCTGAGAGCTCATTAGTCACCTCTTCGTCTCTCTTTTCAAGCTTCTCTATCTCCTCTTCGCACTTTCGTATGGCTGCATCCAGCTTTCTCTTCTCAGCCTGAGCCTGCTTCTGAGCCTTCCAGTCGTCGGAACCCCCAGCCGTTTTGACCGCGTCAGACTGCGCAGCTAAAGTACTCGCGGCGCCGCTCTCTGACAGGGACAGTCTTTCCATCCTGTCAGCAACATGCTCCTCGTAATAGTCGTAATTGCCGATATAGTTCACGAGCTGTCCGCCGGTGAGATCAAGGATCCTTGTTGCCGTTCTGTTGATAAAATACCTGTCGTGGCTTACATAGAGGACAGTTCCCTCATAGCCTGATATCGCCGACTCGAGTATCTCCTTGCTGGTTATATCCAGATGGTTTGTCGGCTCATCGAGTATCAGAAAATTGGCATCCGAGAGCATGAGCTTGGCAAGACTTACCCTTCCTTTCTCACCTCCCGAGAGATCCCCTATTCTTTTGAACACATCATCTCCGGTGAAAAGAAATGCCGCCAGAGTGTTACGTATCTCCGTATTGTTAAGATCCGGATATGCGTCCGAGATCTCATCAAACAGAGTCTTTTCATCGTGAAGCACGTGATGCTCCTGATCATAGTAACCGACATGGACCTTCGTTCCGTAGGTGACCTTCCCCTCATCCATGGGGATCACCTGATTGAGTATCTTAAGGATTGTCGTCTTGCCTGTGCCGTTATCGCCTATTATCGCGACGTGCTCTCCTCTTTTTATCTCAAAATCCAGTCCGGAAAAGAGCTTCTCAGATCCAAAGGATTTTCCCAGGTTTTCAACCTTCAGGACGTCTTCTCCGCTGACACAGCTGGGTGTCAGGGTAATCTTCATCTGATTGTTTACATCCATGGGCTTGTCAAGCACTTCTATCTTTTCAAGCATTTTTTCTCTGCTCTCGGCGCGCTTTATGGATTTTTCACGGTTAAAGGATTTTAATCTGGCAATTACCTCTTCCTGATGCTTTATCTCCTGCTGCTGTTTTACATAGGCATTCCACTCTGCAGCGCGCCTTAGTTCCTTCTTTTTGGCATATTCGCTGTAGTTGCCCTTAAAGACTGAAACCCTGCAGTTTTCGACTTCAACAACCTTGTCAGCGATCCGGTCGAGGAAATATCTGTCATGCGACACGATAAGAACTGCCCCTTCATAGCCCCGAAGATAGTTCTCCAGCCATCTTATTGAGTTCATATCAAGGTGGTTGGTAGGCTCGTCAAGTATGATAAGATCAGGTGACTGCAAGAGGAGCTTACCAAGCGCCACCCTTGTCTTCTGTCCTCCGGAAAGCGTACTTATTTTCTTATCAAGCTCATCATCCGCAAAACCAAGCCCTCTTGCAACGCCGGTCACTTCGCTCTTCCAGGCATAGCCCTTCTTTCTTTGAAACTCCTCGTTCATCCTTGTGTATCTGTCGAGGAGCGCTTCAAGTTCATTGCCCTTGAGATGCTTCATATCCTGCTCTGCGAGCCTTATGTTATCCTCAAGTTCGATCACATCCTTTTTAACCAGCTTCAGTTCTTCGTAGACAGTGTTCATGCTGTCAACATTCTGATTCTGCGCCAGATACCCATAGGATATGTCCCTGGAAAAAGTGATCTCTCCCTCTTCCGGTGAGAGCTCACCTGTTATCAGTTTTAAAAGCGTGGTCTTGCCTGCACCGTTGATGCCGACCATTGCCACTTTCTCATTTTTTTCCACATGAAAAGAGGCATCCCTAAGGATGTCCTTTCCATCAAAGCTCTTTTTTATTCCATGTACTGAAAGTATCATAGATTACTCCGTAAAAATATCTTATAGACCTCTAAACTGCTCCGCAATAGCATCGAGGAACTCTTCGCTTCCAAGCTTGACCGGATTGGGAAGCACTGTGATAAGCGCAAGGTCACCGGTCATGCGGCCTGATTCTATTACAGAGAGAGTTGCCTTCTCCATCTTGTCAGCCCATGAGCAAAGATCCTGTATTCCGTCAAGCTCTCCTCTCTTTCTGAGAGCTCCCGTCCAGGCAAAGATTGTTGCAACGGGATTGGTGGAAGTAGGTTCTCCCTTGAGGTATTTGTAGTAATGTCTCTGAACAGTTCCGTGAGCAGCCTCGTACTCATAAACTCCTGTCGGTGATACCAGTACTGATGTCATCATCGCAAGAGAGCCAAAAGCTGATGAGACCATATCGCTCATAACATCTCCGTCATAGTTCTTGCAGGCCCAGATAAATCCGCCCTTGGATTTCATTACTCTGGCTACCGCGTCATCGATGAGTGTGTAGAAATATGTGATCCCGGCCTTTTCAAAGTCCTCCCTGAATTCCTGCTCATAGATCTCATCAAAGATTTCCCTGAATCTCCTGTCATAGGTCTTGCTTATAGTGTCCTTGGTGCCGAGCCACAGCTCCTTCTTTTCGGACAGAGCATACTGGAAGCATGCCCTTGCAAAGCTCCTTATTGATGAGTCCTTGTTGTGCACGCCCTGAATAATTCCGGGCTCATCAAAGTCAAAGATGGTCTTGCGGATTTCCTGTCCATCTTCTCCCGTGAAAAGAATCTCTGCCTTGCCGGGTCCGGGTACTCTAATCTCTACATTCTTATATACATCACCATAGGCATGTCTTGCAAGTGTTATCGGTTCGATCCATGTCCTGACATTCGGTTCGATGCCCTTGACCATGATGGGTGTTCTGAATACAGTTCCGTCAAGAATGGCTCTGATAGTGCCGTTGGGGCTCTTCCACATCTTCTTAAGTCCGTACTCTTCAACCCTCTCATTGTTTGGTGTGATGGTTGCGCACTTAACAGCAACTCCGTACTTCAAAGTCGCGTTGGCACTGTCAATTGTGACCTGATCATCAGTCTCATCCCTGTGCCTAAGTCCAAGGTCGTAATACTCACTCTTAAGATCAATAAAAGGAAGTATCAGCTTATCCTTGATCATCTGCCAGAGTACTCTTGTCATCTCATCGCCATCCATCTCGACGATAGGTGTGGTCATCTGAATTTTGCTCATTTTGTCATTCTCCTTAATTTATTCGTACATCTCCAGCAGACCATGATCCACCATGTTGTCGTACGCGTTTATCATGTGCTGGTGTGCCAGTTCCTCAGCCTTGTCAGGATTTTTTTCTTTTATTGCTTCCATGATGAACTTGTGTTCAACGTTTGAGACAGCTCCTCTGCTGCTCGAGAGTGTCTTCTGTCTCACTCTCCACACGTACTGGTGGTAGTCCTTGAGAAGATGTTCAAGCATCTTGGATCCTGAAGCCTCGTAGAGGATATTATGGAATCTGTTGTCAAGCTCAGCCATCTGATCCATATGTCCCCTTGCCGCATGGAATTCCGCAAGGTAAATGGTCTCCTCCATCTCGTCGAGCTGCTCGGCCGTAATATTATCACAGGCCCATCTCGCGCAGAGTCCCTCCAGTCTTGATCTTATCATATAGATATCCTGTATGTCTTTTACTTTGATGCCTGTGACATAAGCGCCGCGGTTTGGGATTATCTGAACAAGACCCTCAAGCTCAAGCTGTCTGAGTGCCTCTCTTACCGGTGTCCTGCTGACGCCGAGTTCATTTCCTATTGCGACCTCTTTGAGTTCCTCGTTATCCTTGTACTTGCCATTAAGGATGTCTTCTCTGATCCTGTGAAACACACGGCCTCTCAGAGAGTATTTATCTGTGATCTCCTGCTTCAAATCGCGATCGTCCATTATCCTGCGCAATTACCCGTTGGTAATCACTTCTCCTTCCTTAACAACCATTCCCAGCTCTTTTGATACTTCATCTATCTTTTTTACAAGCTCATTGTCAGTCATAACAGTAACTCTTCCGCCTGCATATTCAGCGTCAACCCACTCCTTGATCTTACCTACAAGAGGTGACTGCTTGTTGAGCGCATGCTCATCCTTAAGCTTGTAGTGGATATTGATCCAGTGAGCGATGCCTGCAAGACCCGAAGTATTGGAAACTGCGCTCACAGGCGGCCTCTTTAAGAACTTCTCGGTGTCAAAGATATTGTATATCTCCTCATTCTTAAGAAGTCCGTCTGCATGTATTCCCGCTCTCGTAACGTTGAAATTCTTACCGACAAAAGGCGTGTTCGCCGGTGGAACATAGCCTATTTCCTTCTCATAATACTCAGCTATGTCGGTAATAACCTGCGTATTCATGCCGTTTAAGTGTCCTTTGAGCTGTGCGTACTCAAATACCATAGCTTCAAGAGGTGTATTGCCTGTTCTCTCGCCTATTCCAAAAAGCGAAGTATTAACTGCGCTGCAGCCATAGAGCCATGCTGTGGTTGAATTGGTGACTGCCTTATAAAAATCGTTGTGTCCATGCCACTCAAGAAGGTCGCTTGGTACACCCGCATGTGTATTGATGGCATAAATGATTCCCTGCACGCATCTGGGGATAACCGCGCCGGAGAAATTGACGCCGTAGCCCATGGTGTCGCAGGCTCTTACCTTGACCGGGATCTTGTACTCCTCTCTGAGCTTCATGAGCTCAACACAGAACGGAACTACAAAACCATATATGTCTGCCCTTGTGATATCCTCCAGATGACATCTTGGGCTTATGCCTTCCTCAAGGCAGGATCTTATGATGCTGAGGTAATGCTCAAGTGCCTGTTTCCTTGTCATCTTGAGTTTCAGGAAAATGTGGTAATCCGAGCAGCTGACAAGGATACCGGTCTCCTTCATTCCAATCTCTTTAACGAGCTTAAAATCCTCCTCACTGGCTCTTATCCAGCTTGTGACCTCAGGAAATTCGTAGCCCTTCTCCATGCACTTGTATACGGCATCACGATCACTCTTACTGTATAAAAAGAATTCGCTCTGCCTTATCATTCCATTCGGACCGCCCAGTTCATGCAGAAAATCATATATCCTTACAATCTGCTCAGTCGTATATGGTGCCCTTGACTGCTGTCCATCGCGGAAAGTTGTATCCGTGATCCAGATGTCCCTGGGCATATTGTGAGGAACGATCCTGTCATTAAACGGAATCTTGGGAATCTCCTCATAAGGAAACATATTTCTGAATACGTTTGGCTTGGCGACATCATCAAGAATGTACATGTGCTCTTCGATCTGGAGCAGGTTGTTCTTGTCATTCATTGTCACCGGTCGGTTCTGGAATGTATTTGCAGCGCTCATAATTCAACCTCTTTTTCATAAAAATTGCTTTACTCGTATAATTGTATACAATCATACGATTGGTGTCAATAAAAAAGCATGTTGCTCGCAACATGCCTTTAACCTCAGATTATTAAATTCTGTTCTTTTTATTGAAAAATTTCCCAAGCTCTTCAATCGGTGCCGGTTTGGCGAAGTGGTATCCCTGAATATAATCAAATCCCCTGTTCATCGAATATCTGCTCTGGGATTCGTCCTCTACTCCCTCGACCAGAGTGACAAATCCGTTCTTTTTGAGAACTTCTATCATATAAGAAAGAATATCATCCATCCTGCCATCATCAAGAGATTTATATAAAAGAGCTTTATCAAACTTTATGGTTTTAATCGGGCAATCCATAACTCTTTCAAGTGATGAGTAGCCGGTTCCGAAATCATCCAGATAGAGCTGGATACCTTTTTTGTTGAGAATATCCATATTACGTCCGGCCAGGTCAAAGTTCTCAAACATGGCGGTCTCTGTTATCTCCATCCTGATCTTGGAGACGTCGATATCATACCTTTCGATAATATCCAGGTAATCCAGGTACATATTTTCATGCGAAAGTTCTTTGGATGATATGTTTATGGAAATGGCATCAAAATCATAGTTTTCTTCAAGTTTCTCGATTTCCTTGCAGACTTTATTCAGTATTATTGATGTCAGTATATGTACACAGCCTGTGGTCTCTGCTATCGGTATGAACTTGTCGGGATAGATCATCCTGCCATTTACGCGTATCCTCATAAGTGCCTCAGCAACCCTGAAACACTCCTTGTCAACGCTGTAGATCGGCTGTGCATATACAATGATCCTTTCATCGTCAAGATCACATCTGTTTCTAATATCCTTAAGCGCCACTGTTATCTCATAAAACTCTGAGAAATCGGCAACGTCAGATTCATTAATAGTATAATAATAGCTGTTGTTCTGATCAGCGAATCTCCCGGCCACAAACTCATTGAGCTGCCTTATCTTCATAGGCGATTCCAGACTGCTGTCGACTCTGCTCATAAGACATACATAGTTAAAAGGCATCTTCATCTCTGCCTTAACTCCATCCAGCACGCCTCGTATCTGATCAGCATATCTAAGGGCTTCCTCTTCCTTACTGCAATCGATGACAAGTACATATTTCTGAGACTCAAGCATATAGATCCTGATCTTTTTGCTTATGGACTCAACCGACCTGCAGGCATTTACACCTATGTAATGTGCCTCCATATCGTCATTAATAAATGCCTCCCTGGTAGGAAGTTTAAATTCTACAAACTGAATGTAAAAGACCCTCTTTCCAAGATATCTGTTTATGAATTCATCGAGAGCATTCTGGCTATAGCATCCAAATATCTCATCATAAGATACATTGTGGAACAGAATAAATGCCAGGACAAATACCGGCGCATAGGTAAGTCCGCTGAATATAGTATGGTAGACATTTATGAGCAGTATCTGGCCAAGAAGGATGATGATCTCTGTAGGCACTATAACACAAACTGTATGCCAGATGATCCTTGATACATTTGATCTGTTCGACACAGTTGCGTAATAGCAGACTATCGCGCATACAATTCCGGCAGTGCAGTATAATCTCGTAAAATTTGCGATGTCGATACCGTCTACCTCAAGGGAATACAGTCCACTTCGTGCCAACTCAATAATGATTCCGATTATATACGCCGAAGAAAGCACGATATACATGAGAATGAACTCTTTTCTCTGCTTCCGCCTTGCAAGTGACATCATATTGACATAGGAAAAGATATGATACAGCACTCCATTGTAGAGGAGTAAAAACATCAGTATCTGTCCCATAAACAGATATCTGTTATAAAACTTCTCGGGATGGTTTGTCACAACGCAAATGGAAATCTGCAGGATACTTGCAAGTATCGCGACAATATTTCCAACAAAAAGATATCTGTACACAAAGGATTTCTTAGGATGTGTGTACAGCATAACAAACATAAGAAGGCATGAAAGAAGAAGGCTTGCCACTTCACCTATGTAATTGTACATAATAATATCATTAGTCGGCATATTTTTATGTTATCACAAAACCGTAAATTATTATATAAAACTACTATAAAATAGATTTCCCATAAAGAGAAAACGTTACTGTTCAGACAGAAATGCGCACTCTGCTGCGCATTTCGTGAGAAAATGATTCAGTGGTGAGCGCATTCCTTCGACGAAGTCGAACTTTAATGAATGCGCGAATACGTTACTGGAGCGAGCTGTATGCGAGTGAACAGTAACGAGAAAACGGCTCTCCAAATATGGAGAGCCGCAAATTTACAAAAATATTTATTACTCTTCAGAATTTGCTGCAGCAACCTTATCAGCTCTGTCTGCAACTTC
>CAMNEA010000062.1 GCA_946536145.1 uncultured Butyrivibrio sp. | reverse complement strand
AGAATCAGCTTATAATTATTCTCGACTTTGAGAAGATCGTATCTGATATCAATCCCAATACCGGACTTAATATGGATGCTCTTTCAGAAATCGGACAGCGTCCGAGAAATGAAGTTCCGATTGTTCTTGCAGAGGATTCACAGCTTCTTAACAAGCTTATTGTTGATTCGCTTAATAAAGCCGGCTACAATAATGTAAGACATTTTGAGAACGGCAAGCTTGCTTATGACTATATCAAGGCATGCAAGGACAGAAATGAACTTGATAAGATCAAATGCATCATAACCGATATTGAGATGCCTATTATGGACGGACACAGGCTGACCAAGCTGATCAAGAGTGATGATGCGACCAAGGATATCCCGCTCATTATTTTCTCATCACTGGTTAATGAGGAGATGAGGAGAAAGGGAGAGTCACTTGGAGCTGACAGACAGCTCTCCAAGCCTGAGATCGGCAATCTGGTTTCTGTAATAGATGAGCTCGTTAATGCTTCAACTAATGGCTGATAATAACTGACTAAAGCTCCCTTTGCATCCAAAAGTCCGGAATTATTATTCAGAGACTTTGGAAGTGAAGGGAGTTTTTTTATTTATTATAGTAACAATGGTGTGAGTGTATGGGAAAAAGTTTATCAGAGCTTATCGGCGAGTCTGACCTTTTGCTCATTGGAATAGGCAGTGAGTGGAACTGGATAAAAAGGGGAATCCGTAAAGACTCAAGATATGCTGAAATTATTGAATTTGGCAACAGGGATGAGAATAAGTGGCTTATTCCGCTAATTGAATTTGAATATGGCTACTATAACAATGATCCGTCTATTGATGAGGCATATAAAGCGCTAAGAACACTCATCGGTGATAAAAAATATTTTTTGATATCTGAGCTCTTTCTTCAGGATGCTCTCATGAATGGATTTGATCCTGAAAGATGCGTTTTCCCTTGCGGAAATTATATGTATCTTCAGACTGCGGATCCGTCAGATGCGCTTATTGAAGCAGTCAAAAGTGAGGAGTTTTTACGCGCTGTTGATCTGATTCATGGGATAATACATGAGAAAAATGGTCATTTGGACAAAAATGATGTTTTTTTTAAACCATTTTTTGATGGAAAAGAGCTTTATCTTAACCAAAAACGCACAGAATATAGTAAAATTATATATAACGAGAGTGCATATCTAAAGAATTGGGAAAAGTATACGAAATATTTAACAGATACTTTAAACAAAAATCTTCTTGTACTTGAGTTGGGGGTTTCACTTGATTATCCAACAGTAATACGATGGCCTTTTGAGAAGGTGACGCTGATAAGCAATAAGGCTCACTTTGTAAGGGTACATGAAAGGTTATGTCAACACACCCCTGAAATAGCAGCTAAAACTGAATCTGTAAACATGAATTCAGTTGACTATATCTTGCAGGAGAGTGAAGGACTATGAAGTCAAATGACGAGGAATATCTCGACAGTTTGCTTAGCTCCGCTCGTAATTCCAATAACAATAACCCCATGTCAGCCCTGAGCAGAATGTCAGGCAGGGGATCAGCCTCTGGTTCGCCTAAGATGAATGGATCAGGGGATCTTGGTGCGCTTGTAGATAATTCTAACGGCAATGAGGATCTGAATGACATTGGCAGTATCCTTGACAGGCTGGATCGTGATGAGCTTGTTGATGATAGTATGTCTGATCTTTTGGACAGTATCGGAAGACCTACCGATCCAAGAATACCCAAGTTTACGATCGGCGGGAATCCGTCTTCGGAAGATGTAAGAGATCCCGAGGAGATAGCTCTTGATGAGGCTATCGCCGATGCCGAGAGAATGGAAGCGGAGATGCTCGCCGGCAAGTTTGATAATGTACCTTCAGATGATTCGGATGAAAACATTGAGCTTGGAGATCTTCGTCCGCCGATAGTTGACATTGAGGAGGGCGATGACGCTCTTTTAGAGATGGCTCCGGAGGTTTCGCTTCCGGAGGATGATCAGGGTGCAGGTGAAGGAGAGGCTTTCTCCGATGCGAAGGAGACTCCTGAACAGATTTTAAATGATCTTTTAGATGATATGTCCGATGGCGATCTGATGCAGCAGGATGAAGGTTCTGCTGAGGAGAGTCTTCGGGATGCTCTTGATAATATGAAGGACGATTTCGATGAAGCGGAATCTGTCACCGAGCAAGGCGACAGTACACAGTCTTTGGAGGAAACGTCTGAGGAGCCTGTACAGGAAATTGCTGCGCCGGATGAAGCAACAGCTGAGTCTCTTGGCGATGATGCGGATCTTGACGATATTTCTCTTGAGGATCTTGAAGCTTCACTGGATGGAGTTATTGGTGACGGGCCTTTGGATAGCGAAGGCTCTGCGGAGCCAATGCCTGAAAATGCGGAGATTCCTTCCGATGCAGGGGAAGTGCCTGATGCGTCCGGACAGGGCGGCGAGGATGGAACGTCCGGTGATATGGGGCTTGAAGATATGGAAGCCGCGCTTGATGATCTTGGACTCGACGGCTTTACTCTGGACGGCGGTTCAGAGGAAGGAGAGTCTTTGGATGCTGCGGTTGCCGGAGCGTCAGAAGAGCCTGAAAGCGCCGGTGTAGATGAAGAGGATCTGGGAGAGAGCGTTGCTGAGGTACAGGCAGAGGAGGCCCCGTCTGCAGCTGCAGGTGAGGAAGACTTTAATCTCAATGATCTTGAAGCCAGTCTTGATGATCTTTTAAATACGGATGTGAGCGATAACAGCTCGACAGAGGGAGAGGTTGCTGAAGTCGCCTCTGCCGATGAGAGTAGTGATATGGGATCCGCCGAGCAGGAAGAGGTATCGATGCAGGATCTTGACGCTCTTATGAACAGTCTTGCCAATGATGAGATTGAAGACATCGAGAACACGATCGACAAGGACATTGAGTCCGGGCATGCAGATGAATCGGAGATACCCAAAGAAGATATCCTGAGCGCGCTGACTGAGGATGGCTTCGACGATCTTGGAGATCCTGAAATATCCCTTGATGAACTTGCTTCAATTCCAGAGAGACCATCAAGGAAATCATCCGGAGGAGGAGCGGCTCCTGAAGAAGATGAAGCAGAGGGAGGCAAAAAGAAGAAAAAGAAAGGCTTTTTTGCCAGACTGTTTGCTGCTCTTGTAAAGGAAGACGAAGAGACCGAAGGAGAGCTTGCAAGTCTTACTGCAGAGAATCAGCAGGTGCTTGATGAACTGGGTGAGGAAGGCGGCAAGGGCAAGAAAAAGAAACAAAAGAAAGAAAAGAAAGAAAAGAAACCAAAAGAAAAGAAGCCCAAAAAGGAAAAACCGCCGAAGGAGAAGAAGCCTCCAAAGCCCAAAAAGGAGAAGAAACCAAAGCCTCCTAAGGATCCCGGGGAGCCCGAGAAGGCTATCTCTCCAAAGAAGGTAGCTCTGTCAGGCATTTTTGCGGCGTCCCTTGGAATACTGATCATAATTCCTTCGCTTATTCTTCCGGACAGGATAACTTCCAAGAGCGCCAATACTGCATATTCGCACAGAGAGTATACAACTGCCTACAAGCTTCTTTACGGCAAGACATTAAATGAAGATGAGAGCCTTATGTATGAACAGTCAAGGGTTCTTGCATGGGCACAGAGATATCTCGACGGATACAAGAACTATTCAGCCATGAATATGAAGGAAGAGGCGCTGGATATGCTTCTGATGGCGATACGCAATCAGGAAGATCTTATCGCTGAGGCACAGAAGTATAATGTTGAAATTGAGGTGAATAGCGTGTACGATAGTATAATATCGGTGCTTTCAGAGACGTATGGGCTGACGGAAGCTGACATTGCTGAGATCAACTCGATCAAGAAGGACAGAGACTATACTATCAGGCTGATGGAAGTAGTGGGTACGCTGTAACTGGCATCGATTCTGAAAAGGAGGAGATGCCGTATGGTAGCAATAATTGATTATGACGCCGGGAATATCAGGAGCGTGGAAAAGGCTTTTGAGCACCTTGGAGCGGATACCCTGGTCACAAGGGACAAATCTGATATTTTCAGGGCTGATCATGTGGTTTTGCCGGGGGTGGGAGCCTTTGGCGATGCCATGGGCCGCATCAGGGAATATGGACTTGATGAGACTATAAGAGAAGTTGTAAAAAAGGAAGTGCCCTTTCTTGGAATATGCCTGGGCCTGCAGCTGTTATTTGATCGCAGTGACGAGTCAGATAATGCTGCGGGTCTGGGCATTTTGCGTGGTGAGATCAGGCAGATACCGGATACTGATGAACAGGGCAATAACTACAAGATTCCTCAGATAGGCTGGAACTGTCTGAAGTTCCCGAGGGAGGGGAGGCTTTTTAAGGGGCTTGGAGAAGAACCTTATGTATATTTTGTTCATTCGTTCTACTTAAGTGCCGCTGACAGGGATATCGTCACGGCTACCACAGATTACGGAGTTACTATTGACGCGTCAGTTGAGTCGGGAAATGTATTTGCCTGTCAGTTTCACCCTGAAAAGAGTTCTGACACAGGTCTTACGATCCTTAAGAATTTCCTTCAAATATAGTGCTTAGGAGAAAAAATATGCTTACAAAGAGGATAATACCCTGCCTTGATGTAAATAACGGCAGAGTTGTTAAGGGAATAAATTTTGTGAATCTTCGGGACGCAGGCGATCCTGTGGCGGTCGGAGAAGCCTATTCCAAGGCCGGAGCAGATGAACTTGTCTTTCTGGATATAACCGCATCCAATGAGAGAAGACAGACGGTTGCGGATATGGTCAGAGAGGTGGCCAAAAAGGTCTTTATCCCGTTCACAGTGGGCGGTGGGATAAGGACAGTGCAGGATGTCAGGGCAATTCTAAGGGAGGGCGCTGACAAGGTCTCCGTGAATTCTGCGGCTATAGACAGACCGCAGCTCATATCTGAGGCAGCTGACAAATTCGGGAGTCAGTGCGTGGTTCTTGCTATTGATGCCAAGAGAAGGAGCGACGGAAGCGGATGGAATATTTATAAGCACGGCGGAAGGATCGACATGGGAATAGATGCCGTGGAATGGGCGAAAAAAGGCGTTGAACTTGGAGCCGGAGAGATACTTCTGACAAGTATGGACTGCGACGGTACCAAAGCCGGTTATGACATTGAGCTGACCAAAGCAATTTCGCAGGCGGTATCGGTGCCTGTAATAGCTTCCGGAGGAGCCGGGAGCCTTGAACACTTCTACGATGCTCTTACAGCAGGCGGTGCCGATGCGGCTCTTGCAGCATCTCTTTTCCATTATAAAGAGCTCGAGATATCTGAAGTGAAAAAATACTTAAGGGACAGAAATGTCCCCGTGAGAATATAAGGATCAGAGGTACACACTGATGGCGATGATTTCCAATGACTGGCTGCCTGCGCTTAAGGGCGAGTTTTCCAAGGAATATTACAAAAATCTTTTTGCTTTTGTCAAAAAAGAATACAGCGAACATGTTATTTATCCGCCTTCCGAAGATATATTCAATGCGCTTCACTTTACGCCTCTTAAGGATGTGAAGGTACTTATTCTTGGGCAGGACCCTTATCATGAACCGGGGCAGGCACACGGCCTTTCTTTCTCTGTGCTTCCGGATAAAGCTGACACGCCTCCTTCGCTGGTCAATATTTACAAGGAACTGCACGACGACCTCGGATGCAGGATACCCAACAACGGATATCTGAAAAAATGGGCTGATCAGGGAGTGCTTCTTTTGAATACCGTTCTGACTGTGAGAGCCCATGCTGCAAACTCCCACCAGGGAAGAGGATGGGAGCAGTTTACGGATGCGATCATACAGGCAGTCAATGCCAAGGACGGGCCTGTTGTATATATGCTGTGGGGGAGACCGGCTCAGATGAAGGCACCCATGCTTACCAACAAAAACCACCTGGTGCTGACCGCGCCGCATCCAAGTCCGCTGTCCGCCTACAGAGGCTTTTTTGGCTGCAGGCATTTCAGCAAAGCCAACGAGTTCCTGGTGGCGCACGGAGTTTCTCCTATTGACTGGCAGATAGAAGATATTTGATTTTGCTCTTGCATGTTGATACTTTGACGTGTTAAAGTGTTTACGGTGAAATAAGGATTCAATAAGCAGGAGGATGTTTATGAAAAAACCTTTCGTTACAAAACAGCAGATAGAGGAGATAGCTTCGAGCTATCCGACACCTTTTTATATATATGATGAGAAGGGGATAATAGAGAATGCCAGGGCAGTACATGAGGCTTTTTCCTGGAATAAGGGCTACAGAGAGTACTTTGCGGTGAAGGCTACGCCCAATCCGAGACTCATGGAGATTTTAATGGCGCAGGGATGCGGCTTTGACTGTTCATCAATGACTGAGCTTATGTTAAGCCGCGCGATCGGAGCTCAGGGAAGCGATATAATGTTTTCTTCAAATGACACTCCGCCTGAGGAATTTGCGTATGCAGACAAGATCGGGGCCATCATCAATTTGGACGACTTTACCCACATAGAATTTCTTGAAGAGACGATCGGCAGGATTCCGGAGACGATTTCCTGCAGGTACAACCCGGGCGGAGTATTTCAGATGAGCAACGGGATCATGGACAATCCCGGGGATTCCAAGTATGGCATGACTAAAGACCAGCTCTTTGATGCTTTCAGGATCCTAAAGGACAAAGGTGCCAAAAACTTTGGAATTCACGCATTTCTTGCAAGCAACACCGTGACCAATGAGTATTATCCTCAGCTTGCCGGACAGCTCTTTGAACTGGCGGTTGAGCTTAAGGAGAAGACCGGTGCGCATATCAGCTTTATCAACCTCTCGGGCGGCGTTGGGATTCCATATCTTCCCGACCAGAAGGGTAACGACATAAAGCTGATAGGAGAGGGAGTTAAAGCTGAATATGAGAGGGTTCTGGTGCCCGCCGGGATGGACGATGTTGCCATCTTTACAGAGATGGGAAGATTCATGATGGCGCCCTACGGAGCTCTTGTTACAAAGGCAATCCACGAGAAGCATATCTACAAGGAGTATATCGGAGTTGATGCCTGTGCCGTGAACCTCATGAGACCTGCCATGTACGGGGCATATCATCACATTACCGTTCTGGGAAAAGAGGATGCGCCGCAGGATCACGTCTATGATGTGACGGGATCTCTTTGCGAGAACAATGACAAGTTTGCCATTGAAAGGCATCTTCCTAAGATAGATATGGGCGACTATCTCTTTATCCACGATGCAGGTGCTCACGGATTTTCGATGGGCTACAATTATAACGGCAAGTTAAAGAGCGCGGAGCTTCTTCTTAAGGAAGACGGCAGCGTTGAATGCATAAGAAGAGCGGAGACTGAGAGAGACTATTTTGCCACCTTTGATTCACTTCCCGTTTACGACAGACTGGAAGAGATTATGGACAGTGAGGGCGTTTAAGCGTTGGACAGACAGCGGCTTACCTGTAAGACAGCAGATTGTTTGACAGCCTTTTTTGGCTGCTTCGCAGTACAGAGCAGTATAGGAATTACCGTGAGAAATCCACTTACGGTAGTTCTTTTTCTGTGCCTTTTTTTGATATCAGGCCGCGTAAGGGCGTATTCCTATAATGGGAGACTTAAGGCTCTGGTGGTTGCTTTGCCGCATGTCCTGGGGATTTTTGCGGGAGCTCTTCTTGCAAGGGCAATATATCCAAAAGCTTCAGCGGAGTTTACAAGTTCGCTCTTTAAGGCGATGACTTTTGTGCTTCTGTTTGCCGGTTACTATCTTCTTGTATGCCTTTTTATTAAGCTGATAATTCTTCTGCTAAAGAAAAAAGACTATGTCATAACCGGCATAAAAAGAAGAGATGTGGCATCTTCACCCAAATGGGTCATTGAAAATATTGATAAAAAGACAGCAAATATGCTTGTCCCTGTAACCGCAGCTATCTGCTTTGTGTGTTATCTTCCGTATTTTTTATATGAATTTCCGGGAATAATGACAGCGGATTCTATAGTTCAGTACATGCAGATAATAGGAGCAGAGCCCTTTTCCAATCATCACCCTGTAGTTCATACGCTTATGATCGGATTCTTTTATAAGCTGGGGATGATGGCAACAGGTGACCCGATAAAGGCGATCTCATTCTACACTGTGGCGCAGATGATCATTATGAGTGTCAGCTGTGGGATTATGGTAAGAGAAGTCATGCTGATCAAGGGACGCATTGATCTTAGGATATTTGCCGCTCTGACAGCCTTTCTTGCGCTGTTTCCTGTCAATGCAGTATTTGCCGTTACGGTGTGGAAGGATATTCCGTTTGCCTGCATATCTGTTCTGCTTGTGTGCTCGGTTTCGTCGATGTTAAGGAAGGGCGTTTCCAAGCTGACAGCGTCTGATTTTGCTGTGTACGCAGTTTTGGGGATTCTGTTTTCTCTCTTCAGATCCAATGCCTGGTTTGCATTTATAGCATTCACACCGGTATTTATCTGGTACTTCAGGGAGAAGATGAAAATAGCGGCTTTGGTATCTGCTTTTGCGATCGCGACAGTTCTTTTGATCAAAGGTCCTGTGTTTGACGCAGCCCACGTAAAGGGGCCTGACTTTGTGGAGTCCCTTTCGCTTCCTTTGCAGCAGATTGCGAGAGTTTTAGTTGACGATGGGGCTGTCTCGCCGGATGACCTTGACATGATAGATAAGGTTATAGACAGGACCTATATCAAAGAGCTGTATAACAGCGGATATGCCGACAATATCAAGGAACTTGTAAGAGCAGGTGATGTTGCCGCTCTTGAGGATAATAAGCAGGACTATCTCAGACTGTGGATCAGACTGCTCCTTAAGAATCCCGGAGAATACATCAAGGCCTGGTTTGACCTTGAGGGAGGCTACATATATCCCGATGTAGCTTATAAAGTCGCGGATGCTGACGGCATTATGCCCAATGACCTGGGACTGTATCCGACTCCCGTTATTGGCGGGAAGTTTATTAAGGTAAAAGAGATTCTGATAAAGCTCTCCGATTTCATGCCGCTCTACGGGATGCTCTTTTCAATCGGGGCATACGCCTGGGGGCTTGTGTTTACGTTTATAGTCGCGATAAGGAAAAAGAGGATGCCGCTTCCGCATTTACTGATGCTGCTTCTTCTCTGTACACTCCTCATCGCTGCGCCGGTCGTGGATTTCAGATACGGCTATGCCTATGTGCTTTCATTCCCGATCCTTGCCGCAATTTCTTTTACTGATGATCACGAAGGGGTATCTTAAGATGATAGGTTCGCTTATAGAAGAGTTCCTGAACTATTTGAAAAATGTAAAGAATACTTCAGACAATACGGTTCTTTCATATAAGAGAGATCTTTTGAGGTTTGCTGATTTCCTTGGATACAGGGGGATTAAATCGGTATTGGACATCACCGAGGACTGTGTTTTTGACTACGAATCATCTCTTCGGGATGAGAACTTTTCAGCTGCCACAATAACCAGGCATAATGCAGCTCTGAAGTCGTTCTTTCGCTACCTGCTGGAGAACGGCAACATAGACGATAACCCGGCGGAGAAGCTAAAGAGCCCCAAAATTCAGAAGAAAGATATCAGGATACTTTCGACGGTTGAGATAGAGAATCTTCTGTCGCAGGACTTTGGAGATGACGCCAAGGGCAAAAGAGACCGCGCTATCCTTGAACTTATGTATGCTACAGGTCTTAAGACTTCTGAGATAACAGGTCTTAAGCTTGAAAATGTTGATCTGGGGCTTGGGTGCCTGAGACTTGAATTTGGCAAAAAGAGGGAGAGGGTCAGGCTTGTCCCATACGGCAAGAAGGCTAAGGAAGCGCTCAATGCTTATCTTCTGAAGTCGAGGATCGAACTTCTTGCAGGGGCAGAAGATGAGGGAACATTATTCCTTAACTGCAGCGGAATGCCCATGAGCAGACAGGGACTTTGGAAGATCATAAAGACCTATGTCAAAAAGGCAGGTATCAGAGATGATATAACACCGTTTACGCTAAGGCATTCTTTTGCCGTCCACCTCGTAGATAACGGAGCCGATGTGAACGCTCTTCAGGAACTTATGGGTTATTCCAAGAGCAACACGGCATCCCGGTATATCAGGAAGAGCAGAAAAAATACGGACCCCTATGAATGGGCCCGTATAAGAAACTAAGTCATGTCATGTCTGCTATCTCCAAAAGGAGTCTCTCGGTGTCTTTCCATCCGAGGCATGGATCTGTGATTGACTTGCCGTATATTCCCTCGCCGATCTTCTGACAGCCTTCCTCTATGTAGCTCTCGATCATGACGCCCTTGACCAGCTTTCTGATATCGGGATTGAGAGCGCGGGAGTGCAGTACTTCCTTGACTATACGTATCTGCTCCTTGAACTGCTTGCCGGAGTTGTTGTGATTGGCGTCAATGATGGCTGCGGGATTGATGATCTCGCGCTGCTCATAGAGCCTTAGCAGCAGGCTTAAGTCTTCATAGTGATAGTTGGGAAGGGACTGGCCGTGTTTGTTGCTTGATCCCCTGAGCACACAGTGTGCAAGAGGATTGCCGTTGGTCTTTACCTCATAGCCGCGGTAAACAAAGGTGTGTGGCTGCTGGGCGGCATAAACTGAGTCGAGCATAACATTCAGTGTTCCGCTCGTGGGGTTCTTCATTCCGGCAGGAACATCGAATCCGCTGGCAGTCATGCGGTGCTCCTGATCTTCGACGGAGCGGGCGCCAATTGCCACGTAGGAGAGTATATCGGCGACATAGCCCCAGTTCTCGGGGTACAGCATCTCGTCTGCGGCAGTAAGCCCGGATTCCCTGATAGCCCTTATCTGCATGTGCCTCATGGCAGCGATGCCGGCCCTGAAATCAGTCTTACCCTCCGGATCCGGCTGTGAGGTGATACCCTTGTAGCCTACGCCTGTGGTCCTGGGCTTGTTAGTGTATATCCTGGGAATGATTATTAGCTTGTCGCTTACCTTCTCATTAAGCCTTCCGAGTCTTGATACATAATCAACAACGGAATCTTCATTGTCTGCGGAACATGGTCCCACAACTACCAGGAACTTGTCGCTCTTTCCGGTAAACACATCGGTTATCATGCTGTCGCGATTCTTTTTAAGAGCGGTGAGCTCATTGTCAAGCGGAAACTCCATGCGTATCTCATCGGGAGTGGGAAGCTTCTGTATATATTCAAAAGACATTTCTTTTTCCTCCAAGGTTTATTACAAGTCTGTGAAATACTATAACACTTTAAATTGCAAAAGTAAACACATTATTATTCGTGTCAGGTCAATTTGAAAGTACAATTACACGGTTATAGGTGTTATTATAATTATAGATTATGACCCTGTGAAAGGATATTTATGAAGCAACCCTACGGCGGTATTACTAATGTAGCTGAATACATGCAGAAACAATATGGGCAGAAGGGCATCATGATAAAGCGCGGAAGGGCGATACTCATGAACCAGCAGTCCATGGAGCAGATAAGCGGCAGGAGAACCAGAAACTGCTCTGTTGTGGCTGTGACCAGGATACTGGATTACTATAGGAGAGAGCTTCATATTGAGGCAATTCCCGATGATATTCATGCCATTTACAGGCAGGTGGAGGAGATTGCCGAGGCTTACGGCTACACTGACAAGAGGGGCACTATGCCTTTTTTTATCGCAGGAATAACAAGAGAAGCCTTTAAGGAGTATGGGATTAAGGCGAAGTGCAGAGGTGTATACATCTGGAGCTTTGACAAACATGTTGTGAGGGAAATTGAAGCCGGGCGGCCGCTTATAATGAATATTGCAAGAGGCTTTTACAGAGACCATACGGTCGTTGTTGCGGGTTATAATATCTGGAAGGTTGGAGATAAGACTTATCCGATGCTCAGAGTGATCGATGGATGGAAGAATGGAATTCATTATATCGATTACGAGGCTTTTGCAAGAGATTTTTCACAGTCTATTTTCGGGTCCTTTAATACCACGGTCATAAAGGGATCTGTTACAGCAAAGAGGTAATATATTGAAAAAGAAAGTTTTGATTATCATTCCGATAGCTCTGGCGGTGACACTTATTCTGGTGTTTGCTTTCGGAAGACCAAAAGAACCCGTCCGGACCCGGCAGGAGGCTCCTGTTTCCAATCCGTCAAGAAGAGGTGAAGAGGGAGAAAATGCTTCGGGCGATGAAGACCTTGCACAGCTTGACGGGAGCGGTATAGAGGGCAACAGTGATTCGCAAAAGAAAAACGAAGAACAGCCCGTGCTGCTAAAACCCAGTATTATCGAGGGAAATGTCAACAATCCGGTACGTGAGAATGTACAGATTGTCAGGAAAATATCTCTTCCGGAGGCGGTGACTATGGGAGAGGGTGATATTGGCGGTTTTTATAACAATGATGACTTTAAGGACGTAATACCTGTCGACATAAGATCTTTTTCGGCTGCGGATGTACCTGCAGATTATGACTCCAGAAATGTGGATGGCAAAAACTATGTCACGAATGTCGAGGATCAGGGATACACATATCTGTGCTGGACGTACTGCGCGCTGGGCGCTATTGAGAGCGATCTGATAATTCACCACAAGGACATTGGACGGGATAATATAGATCTCTCAGAGAAGCATATGGCATATTACAATATGCACAGGGCTCCGGGATCATATCTGGGACTTATTGATGACGATTACCGCGAGCTTGAAAATGCGGAAAAAGAAGATAATGCCTGGATCTTTGATTACGATACCAATTATGTCTCCGTGGGAGGCGTCACGAACTTCTGCATAAGCCTTCTGACTGCCTGGAAAGGGCCTGTTGAGGAAAAGAATGACGATGCTTTTGCGAGTATATACGGAAACAGATATATCTTTACCGACAATGCCGCAAAGCCCTCGGATGCTTACGAGAGCAGATATCACGTTCAGGGAGCTTATGAGATACCCGCTGTGCCTGATAACAGAACTCTTATCAAGCAGATGATAATGGAACATGGCGGTGCAACCATCGGTGTCAGGGCAGATGACAGATTCTGGAAGAATCACTGCGAGACTCTCAACGCCCACTATGACAGCTCGCCTGCAGAAATTCCCAATCATGAGGTTCTGATCATCGGATGGGATGACGACTATGATGCCTCACATTTCAGAATAAAACCGGAGGGGAACGGAGCGTGGATATGCAAGAACAGCTGGGGAACATCATCCGGTAATGAGGGATTTTTCTATCTGTCCTACTATGATGAGACGGTAAAGACAAGCAATGCCGTCGCGTATGATGTGGCGGCCGAGGGAGACGACAACTGGTATGACAACAACTACCAGACCGCAGGATTCCTCTCGAAGGCAGAGAGCTGTCTTGATGACTCGCTAAATACGGTATATGCATATTCTGCGGCTGCCAATCCTTACGGAATACTGTATGAGGCGGGATCTGATGAAACTCTTTCGGCAGTTGGATTTATGAGCCTTGATATGTACCAGCAGTATGAGATCGATATATATGTAAATCCCAATGATCTCGATGACAGCATATCATTTGAAACGCAGGGAATGCCGGCACTGATGCAGAAAGTGTCAGCGATCAGCGGCGGCTTTCACACCTTTGAACTTGAAGAGCAAATAGAACTGGCGCAGGGAGATAAATTCTTTATCCTGATCAAACCGGTAACCCAGGGAAGACTTGTCTTTGAGCAGGAGGATGACAGTGTGAGCAGGCCCAACTATGATGAGTGGAACAATCTCACCGGCAACATCCACAACAACTACGTATCAAGCGGCAGGAGCTATTACATATCTGATGACGGCCGGTCAATGAACAAACAGGAAGATAAGGACTTCTTTATAAAAGCATATACGGTAAACAGATAAACACAAATAAAAAAGAAGGTGCGCATGCATCTTCTTTTTTAGGTTTTCACAAGATTCTTTTTGGAGGAGGGCTGTTTAATGGGGAGTTAAACAGCCCAGGTATGAAAAAAGTTTTGTTGGGGGAGTGAGAATTTTTATTCTCAATACATATATCGGTGAATGGATAAAAAACTTAACAGTATTTCATTAAAAATATTTGATAAAATATAAACGAAATAATATACATATTTTTGTGCATATTGTGAGAACAGACGTTTGAAATTATTTTGAAAATATGTTATATTGTGTTTAATAAACAGAAAGGCACAATATATATGAAAAAGGACGATAAGGAATTGGAACAGATCAGTACAACAGACAAAGTAAAGGCCATGAAGGCTCTCAGAGAGGCCGGCCTTAAGGTAGAGCTGAGCGGCAGCGGAGTACCTACAGTTGTATGCGCAAGCGCTTCTGATATCGATAAAGAGATAAAGCATACGAGAAAGATATTGAAGGAACTGCGTTACTTTGGCAGCTTTGGCGTAAGAGGACCAAGAAAGAGCGACCAGAGCCAGACAGCAGAGCAGAACAGTGAAATAGCAGAAGTTTCTGAAGAAGCTGTTCCGGCATAAATACAATAAAAAAGCATGTTGCTTGCAACATGCTCGCGCCGAGCGCGGTTGCATTTATGCAACATATACCTTACGCGCG
>CAMNEA010000061.1 GCA_946536145.1 uncultured Butyrivibrio sp. | reverse complement strand
CAAAATCTGCTCTTTTTATCTGCTCTGAATATGATACTTCACTTAAGAATTATATCAAAATCTGTGCCTTACTTACCTTCGAGTCTACGCTTTGCATCAGGATTATTACTGACTATGTCAGAAAGCTACTCATCCTCAATGCGCTCGATAAATATCATGTGATGCTCATCCGTAGGTTCTGCCTCTAAGCAATAAACAGTATATTTTATATTGATTTAATGGTTTCTTGAAAACGACTGTTATATGATTATATACAGATACGATATGCAAGAATGGAGGTATAGGAATGTTTGCTCAGTTGTTTGGAAAGTATCTGATAGGAAGATCCGTTATCAAAGAGGATATCTATCAGGAGATCCTTGAAAAGCATAAGTCTGTCCGGGTAAGAATCGGGACCATTGCAGTGGCAGAAGGCCTTATGAATGAAGCACAGGCTGAAGAAGTAAACAGACTTCAGCGGAATCTGGATATGAGATTTGGAGATATCGCCGTTGATAAGGGCTTTCTGTCACTGGAACAGATTGATTCTCTGTTGTCCATGCAGGGCAATGCATATCATCAGTTTGTACAGCTTATGACTGAGATGACCGGGCTAACTGCCTCGGATACTGAGCAGCTGGTAAAAGCTTTTCAGAAGGATTCGGGGTATACCGATATGGAGATGGAGGCGCTTAAGGCTGATGATATCGATCAGCTGATCCCTCTGTTTATCATTTCTACTAAGCCCCATATTCGTGAGATAGCGTCACTTGTGTCGAGGAATCTGATACGTTTTATTTCAAGTGATTTCTATATCGGCAAGGCTCAGCACGTGAAGGAATTTTCCTATAAACATCTGACGTATCAGGAACTCACCGGTGATGATTCCGTGTTTATAGGAATCGCCTCCAATGATGATGATAAAGGTTTTGTTAAAGTTGCTTCTGCTTTTTCAAAAGAGGATATCACTTCTGTTGGATCTTCAGCTTATGATGCAGTAGGCGAATTTATTAACGTGACCAGCGGATTGTACGCTTCGGAAATGAGTATCAGGAAGACTGATCTGGATATGGAGCCTCCTGTAAGTTTTTGTGATCAGACCGCTAAAGGTGATTTTTATGCTCTTCCTGTGTATCTTGAGGGAAACAGAATAGATGTTATCATTTCCATTAATGAAGAGTTTATCCCGGGAGTAAATCCGGTGCAGACCGGTGAAGTATTTAATACCGACAGCCTTATTGCAGGAGGAGAATTAAGTCTTGGCAAGATCCTTATTGTAGATGATTCCGGCATGTCCCGGAGTATGCTTCGCAACATTCTTGAGAGAGCAGGTTACTCCATTGTCTGTGAAGCTGCCAACGGTGAAGATGCAGTATCTTCATTTGAAGAATTCAGTCCGGACCTTGTTACTCTTGATATAACCATGCCCAAGATGGATGGCCTTGAAGCACTGACACATATCCTGGAACTGAATGCGGATGCCAAGGTCATTATGATAACTGCCGCAGGTCAGCAGGACAAGCTTATCAAAGCGCTTAAAGTGGGCGCCAAACGCTTCATCAGCAAACCCTTCAACGAAGAGGAAATCCTTAAAAACGTCAAGGATGTACTAAACGGAGTTGATTAAAACATCAAAGCAGTCCATCAGGTTCAACAGATCGCAGATATCAGTTTAAAGGCCGCGTAAGTCAGATAATGCCTACAGCAACAATGTTTATTGCTGTAGGCATCATTTATGTACTTACCATGATTATGCAAAATTCCGGATCAGGCTTATCATTTTGCCATCTCTTTGAGTCTCTGTTTATTCTGATACATTTCTCTGTCTGCGCGGTCGAATATTTCGGTAAAAAGGTTATCACTTTCAGAGTCATACTCCGACATTCCTGAAGCCACCACAGCTCCGGTTCCGCTCTTTTGATTTTCCAGTACCTGGCTTTGCAATTTGTTCATCAGCTCAAGCCTTGATAAATAATCGTTGCCGCGAAGGAATACCACAAATTCGTCTCCTCCGACCCTGAACACAGGGCTGTGAACGAATACATTACACAGAAGATTTGCGGAAGCCTTGAGATACTCATCACCTGCCACATGCCCCTGAGTGTCATTTATTTTCTTAAGATTGTTGGCATCACATACCACAAGGGCAAAAGGCAGATAATCCATTCCGTTGTCTATATTTTCCTGCACCGACTCCTCAAGTTCCTTGTAAGCAGTCTTGTTCTTGACTCCTGTCAGCTCATCACGCCTTGCAAGTTCTTTTTCAGTCTTCAGTGCCTTAAGATGCTCTTTTTCCCTCCTTATCTCCTCATCAATATTCTCTACGCCGATGATCAGATGAGTGCCATCACTGGTTTTACGGGCAGTCAGCCTTGAATACTTAGATTTGCCGGATATCGTGATGCGGTAGTTAATGCTGCAGTCTTTATGGTTCTGAAGTGTTGAGAGCATATTATCTCTGTTAATAAAATCGAGCATCATATCACGGTCATTCCTATGGATGATTTCCGGAATTCTGGAATATGAATCTTTAAAGAAATCATTTCCCTCTCTGCTTGTCTGCAGCTTACCGTATAAATTGTTGACTACATAGCTGACATAAGATGAATTCGCCACATTTACATAATATATCTCGTCATAGTTGGAAGCGAGGCTCTCGGCAATCTGCCCAAAGGTGATAGTCTTTTTCTGATTCTCCTTTTTGGTTTTTTCTGCCATCAGTTCATCCTGAATGTCTTTTTCATAAAGAATAAGGTACTGGCTGTCAGTGGCACGCATCGCGGTGAAAAGGAAAAACCTTGGCACTCCTCTTACCAATATCCTGTATTTAAAAGAAAATGAATGCCTTCCTTCGAGGTTGCTGAGCATAACCTCTTTGCTGAACAGACTTTTGGCATACTCTATGTCATCAGGGAATACATATTTCTCAATGTTCTTCATTGTCTCTTCAAAGAAATCACTGCCTGATGCAGGCACATTCATTGATTCATACTGGCGGCTTTTGGAAAACTCCAGAAATTCACCTGAAGATAAATCGATGTAATAGATGACTTCATAATCCTCTGCCATCGCAGATGCAATGTGGTCATGTATGGCTTTTTCATTTTTCTCACCAAATTCAACAAAGGAATGAACCACACATATCCCGATCATAAGCCCCATTGCATACGAAGGGTAGTAATAATACATTAGCTGAAGTATGAGGAATACTCCTATAACAACACTTGTCAGTGCGACTACCTTATGCCTGAATCTCTCCTGTCCCGTGGATTTATGCGCAACATACTGTGTATAGGCCGAAATTGCAATATAGAAAGTGATCTGCAGGATATACAAAACATGTCTGCCGGGCTGTTCTACATATTCATTAGCAGAATTGAAGGTAAACATTACGGGATAGAACCAGTTGATGAGCAGATAGAATACTCCGATTATGAACATGATCCATGCTCCGCCGAGCAGTGCCTTGCCGCGTTGTCCGTCTATGTGCAAGTATGCAAATATATAGCGCATCCAGGCCAGCATAGTCAGGATCATGAAAAGGAAGTATATGGCAGTTGATATGTACAAAAGCGGGAACATACCTGTGATATTGCGGTTTTCATACAGAATTCCCCACGCTATATCTACAATAAAGTAGCCGCTCGCAAACAAAAGAAAATGTGTATAGTAAATTATTGTCCTCTCTTTATCATCTCCGGTAGCAGATTTAATGCGAATTTTCTTAATCTGTTCCCTATTCAAGATCAAATTCAGAATAAATGCCAATATTCCTACTGCTGCGTATAACATCCGGTTCTTCGTACCTCCTTATATTCTATAAACATCAATAATACTCATATCCTTACAGTTTCGTAGGATGATTCTACTTCCAGCCCCTTACTCCTTGCGTGTTCTCCCACAAGGATTTTCTCATAGTTGAGCAAAAGAACACATGCAAGGATATATGATATGCACAGTAAAAAATCAAAAATACACATGCGAAAAAACAGGACAATCTCAGGAGTCCTGTTTTTTCTGTGAAGAGCCTGTACGATCAGCAGAGCCGGAATCGGCAGGGTCAGCGCATCTATAATAATGTTTCTTATAAAAATGAGTTTAAGTTCCTGATCCATATACTTTACAAGCCTTTTTATATCCTACTGCTTACACAATATTATAAACAAAATTAAGCCCATAAATCTATGGACTTTGTCACTTCGCAATAATAAAAATATAACAGATTACATGAGAAGGCAGATTTGATATGGATTTAAAAGCTATTTTTGAAGATAATATAAACGAGTATTCCGACCATGTTGACTGTGACGTTGCTGAAAACTTTGAAAGTACTACCACTATATCAACAGCTATCAATATAATCTTAACAGGCAATAACAACTTTTCGAATGAAGAAAAAAATAAGTGGGGACGTTTCAGTTATGGATAAAACTGAAGCGCCCCACGAGTAAATCATGCATTTTTGAATCGAAGATTCAAAAATGCCGCAAACAAGCCATCCTAAAGCGACTGCGTCGCAGGGCTTGTTTGCCTCTCGTATTATGTTCTCACGAAACCCGCAGCTGGTGCGGGTTTCTGGAATATCATTCAAGAAATCATTACTTATTAGAATTGTAGGTATCGTAAGCATCCTGCTGGATCTTCATGAAGTCACCAAGACCCATTGCCTCAAGCTGTGAAATGTAAGCATCCCACTGCTCGTTCACTCCGCCTTCTGTTACCCATGTTGCCTGATTTGAAGATACGTAAGCATCGATGTCGCTGAACAGAGTTGCAAGTGTGCTGAGCTGATCCGGTGTGTAGCTTACATTTGGATATGCCTCTTTTGCAAACTGCTTCATCTCACCGTCAAGGGCAAGCTTGGAAGCATCGCCGTTCTCTGCGGCATAGCTCACCTTGTCATTGAATCCGTCCTCAACATACTTAGGACCAAAATCACGAAGTGACTGGATCCATGCAAATGTATCTGCTGAATTGCCATCCTGAGGCTCAAGTACGGTATAGGTTCCTGCTGCCTCGTCCTTCTCAACGCCAACACCGAAGGAGCCATAGAAGTTCTGGATAGAAGCATCATCTGTGTAGAAACTGTCAGCCCACGCAAGAAGTGGTCCGGGATTCTCACAGGATGATGTGACAACGAACTCATATCTGCTGTAGTTCCAGTGTTCAGGATCAGATGAGATGTACTGATTTCCATCGGGACCCTTAAGTGCGGGAAGAGCCACATACTGTCCGGCATTCGCGCCAAAGGTTGCATCTGCTGTCCATCCGGGTGCACAGCCTACTATAGGTGTCTCGTTCATAAGCTTGGCATCTCTCATGGATGTATCTTCCGTAAAGAGCTCAGGGTCGATAAGACCTGCGGCATAAGCTTCATGCATCCACTCAATACCTGCTTTATAGTTCTCTGATGTAGGCAGATATACAGGCTTTCCATCCTGAATAGCCATCATATATGTTCCGTCAGCGCCAAGTGTGGTTCCAAAAGGCAGGCAGAAGAACATTACAGAATCTGCATATCCCTGTCCGAAAGGTATCTCATCGTTCGGATCTCCGTTGCCGTTTGCGTCCTCGTTCTTGAAAGCTGTGAGTACCTTGATGAAGTCCTCGTAGGTAGTGGGAACTTCAAGTCCAAGATTGTCGATCCAGGTCTTGTTTATAAACATCTGGTTTGCAACTGTTGGTCTGCATGGCTTCTTGGATGGCAGTCCATAGATGTGTCCGTCTGCGGAATATGCGAGAGCCTTCATTGTAGGATCCTTCTCCATTATGCTCTTGAGGTTTGGCATATACTCGTCAATATAATCATCAAGAGCGATAAAGGAGCCCTGGTTTGTAAGGATATCTGTCTCTGAGAAACAGATTGATCCCATAAATGCATCCGGAAGATTGCCGCCTGCCATAAGGACAGCCTTCTTGTCACCCCAGTCTGAGTTAAGTATTGTGTCCCAGGTGATGCTGATCCCTGCATCGGCTGCTGCCTTATCCGGGAATCCTGTGTGATAGTCCTCTCCCCAGTCAGCCCATCTCACTGTAGCAACCTCGTATCCGTTTGATGAAGCCGCAGCTTCCTCAGAAGTCTTTGTGTCGGTACTCTGTGCGCTCTCCGTCTGCTGCACCGGTGCGTTCTCTGCTCTCGTGCTTCCGCAGCCCGTAAAGATAGCGGACATCCCCAAAATTCCTGCCAGCATCAAACAACTCTTTTTCTTCATGAATTTCCTCCTTCTCTTTTGAAAAATACATTTTATCCCTTCACCGCACCGATCATGACGCCCTGGTTAAAGTACTTCTGTAAAAACGGGTACAGCATCATGATAGGTAGTGTAGAAACCACAATAGATCCGTATTTCATCATATCCGAAAGCTGCCTCAGCTCCTGAGCCATCGTGCCTGTCGCTGCTCCAAGGAGCGACTCATTCGCAATAAGTATTCTTCTGAGAAGAAGCTGCAGCGGTATCAGATTTTCATTCTGCAGATAGATCAGGGCGTTGAACCATGAGTTCCAGAGTCCGACTGCTGTCCATAGTCCTACAACAGCGATAACTGCCTTCGACAGCGGCACCGCAAATCCCACAAAGAATCTGATAGTGCTGCATCCGTCTATCTGCGCCGCCTCCCAGAGAGATTCCGGAAGTGATGTCTCAAAAAAAGTCCTCGCAACGATTATGTTATAGGTAGATACCGCAAAAGGCACCACCATTACCCAGAATGTATCCAGGAGTCCGAAGTTTTTCACCACAAGGTATGTGGGAATGAGACCTCCGCTCACAAACATGGGTATAACGTAAAAGACATTTATAAACTTCCTGCCCGGCAGATCCTTTCTCGACATCGCATACCCTGCCGATATGTTTACGACAAGGGCGATCAGGGTTCCGACCACAGTATAGATGATCGTGTTGAGATAGCTGCGCCATATCTGCTTCTGCTCAAAGAGCTTGCCATAGCCCCTTGTATCTATAACCTTTGGCCACAGCCAGACCTTACCGTTTGCAACATCTGCCGGGTTGCTGAACGAAGCTATTATTACAAACCACAGCGGATATATGACTATAAGTATCATCAGGATTGCAATGACATAAAATATGATATTTACAACTGTATCCTGTGAAAATTTCTTTTCCTTCATGTCGGCTCCTCCCTAAAACAGGCTGCTGTCGGTAGTCTTACGGGCAATGAAGTTTACCAGCAAAAGAACTATCAGATTAACAACCGTATTGAACAATCCTATCGCAGTAGAGAGGCTGTACTGCATGCTCTGCATACCCATTTTGTAAACATAGGTAGATATTATCTCACTGCTCATGATGTTCTGAACATTCTGAAGAAGGAATACCTTCTCAAATCCGATTCCCAGAATGCTTCCGGCCCTTAGTATCAAAAGAACCATTGCGGTAGGCAGTATCATGGGAATATCAATGTAGCGTATCTTCTGAAGTGTGCTCGCTCCGTCCATAGTGGCTGCCTCGTAGTAGGTCGGATCGATCCCCGCCAGTGCCGCGAGGTAGATGATGCTGTCCCACCCAAGATGCTGCCAGATGTCGCTCCAGACATATACATGCTTAAATGCGGAAGCGCTTGACATAAGATTCGGGAACTGCGCGCCAAAGAGTCTGAACAGATTTGCGAACAGGCCGCTGCTTGGCGATAGGAATATCAGGATAAGTCCGCACATTACCATCGTTGATATGAAGTGCGGAAGATACGTTATTACCTGAAACACTTTCTTGAACATCTTCGTCTTCATCTGATTGCACATAAGTGCCAGAAGGATCGGAAGCGGAAATCCCACCAGAATACTGTACAGGCTAAGTACCAGTGTGTTCTTTATCGTCACGCCAAACTGGTATGACCTGAAGTACTGAAGGAAGTTCTTCATCCCCACAAACTTACTTCCGGCAATTCCAAGCGCCGGAGAATAGCTCTGGAAAGCTATCACTATTCCGACCATTGGAAGATACGCAAAGCAGAAAAGCAGAACGGCCGAAGGCAGAAGTAACAGATAGAGCTGATAATGCTTCATGGTCCTCAGCCATAAATTTGACTTTTTCTCTTTCATTTGATCTCCTCCTCAACTTTATGTAGAAAGTGTATTATTTCGGGGTTGCAAATAATAGCACATTTCAGATTTATGCATAGCACTTTTCCGAACACTCCCAGGATTTTGTAGAATTTTATTTTTAGCCTTTATATAATGAAGTCATGATGAAGAAAAAGAATGTAAGACCTTATTCAGTAACTCAATTTTTGCTGCGATCGCTGTGGGTAACCATCCCCGTAGGAGTGTTGTTTCTTATCGTAAGCATCTACTCCTTCTTTGAGATTCAGAAGCAGAGCCGTCTCTCAGTGGAGACATCGGTGGCGATCTATCAGAACGAACTCTCCCATCGCCTTGGAGCAGTACAGCACTTTATCGACTGGTCTGTGGTTCATGACCCCAGCATCAATGCATTCACAAGTGATGCCCACATGGGTGATCTTCGCCAGGCCAGCACTGACCTGAGGTCACGTGTCAGTGATATGCAGTATTCCACAGGATCCGAGTATCAGTATTTTCTGTACTGGAATGAAAGGGAACTCTTTGTCAACGCCTCGGAACTGGCGATGGATTACAGTACTTTTCTTGATGTCAAAAAGGCGATCATAGATAATGCCAATTCTGACATCTCTATCTCCGAGAGGTACACCTGGACTCCCATGATGATACACGGCAAGGCTTTCCTGTGTTACAGCCTTACCTATAAAAGTCATACCTTTGCATCCGTTGTTGCCTTTGATGATCTGATAAAGCCTCTTGGCTCCGTCACCCTTGGCAAATACGGAAGCATTATTGTCAAGAATCAGACGCTGGGAACCTTTTTCAAAACAGCTCCTAAACCCTCAGGCTTTACCTCCGTTTTCTACAACTCAATAGATTTTCCCGGAAGTGAGGCATCTCTTCCTTTTGACCTTGAACTCTACTCCGACCTGTTCAGCAACTACTACAGGATCTTTTTCCTGCAGGTACTTGTCTTTTCCATTGCGCTGATAATAATCCTGGTGACCGGTGGATACATGCTCATCACCTACAGGAAGGTGATCCGACCCATCAAGCTCTTCTCCGAGAACCTCTCACGCCTCGATTCGGTTGCAGGTGACTACCCTGCTCTCGACATCACCGACCACAGCATACACGAGCTCAATCAGATCAATGACCAGTTCAAAAATCTGGTGCATGAAATAACAAGACTTCGCATCGATATTTACGAAGCAGAGCTTGAGAAGAACAGATTCCGGATTCATTTCCTTCAGCAGCAGATAAAGCCCCACTTCTATCTGAACTGTCTGACGACCATAGACAGCATGCTCAGCATCGGTGAAGTTGACACTGCCAGAAGGATGCTCTCCTTTACGTCAAGATATCTGAGGTACCTGTTTCAGGCAGATAAGGACTTTGTGCACCTATCAAGCGAACTTTCACATATAGCGGATTACATCAATATTCAGAACCTTCGGCTTGGCAACTCCATAGATTATACACTAAAGACCTCAGGTGAATATGATTCTGTCAAAGTGCCGCCGCTTCTCCTTATCACTTTTGTTGAGAATGTGGTAAAACACGCGATCCCGGGCGACGACATTTTAAGGATCCGCATATGCTGCCAAAAGCTGGTATCGGAATCTGAGGATGCCCGTAAGAAATTCAGAGGAAGTGAATATTTCGAGATCAGTATCTGTGATAACGGTCAGGGCATCCCCGATGAGATCATAGACAAACTCTCAAGACAGCTCCCCATATCCGAGAGCGGCGAACATATCGGAATAACCAACAGCATTCGAAGGCTTGACCTTCTTTACAGCGGAGCCTTCGAACTAACCGCAGGTAACATGGAGAGCGGCGGCGCATGTATAACAATACACCTGCCCTATCTCAAAGACTGAAATCGATTACAAAAGAGGAACAAAAATGAAAGCTTTACTTGTCGACGATGACCGTTTCGTAATAATAGCTCTCCAGAAGGGAATTGACTGGAAGAGCCTTGGAATTGACGAGACATTTACAGCCTACAATATAGCAGATGCCGGGAAGATAATAGAAAAAGAGCACATAGATCTTTTGCTCAGCGATATCGACATGCCACACGGAAGCGGCCTTGAGCTTCTTACTAAGGTCAGGGAGCTGGGGCTTACAATCCCTGCGATCTTCATGACCAATTACGCGGATTTTGGCTATGCCCAGAAGGCTCTTGAGCTAAAGAGCTTCCACTACTACCTGAAGCCGATCGACTACGATGAACTTTCAAAGATCATAAGGCAGGCGCTTGAAGAGTCAAATGCATCCGCGTCAAAAAATAAAGCCGCCTTCAGGCAGCTCTGGTACCGTTATCTGTTAGAAAAGAGGATCACAAGCGATGAATTTATGGAAATGTCAAAAAAGCTTGGCAAAGCTATAACCGAAGACGACGCATATACTGTTTCCCTGCTGCAGTTATACCCTTATTCACTCGGTGAAAACAGCGAGCTGATCTGCCCTTTTGAAGATGTCAATGAGGTTCTTGATAATATACATTCTATCTTTGACTCCGTATACGGAGCAGATTATTCATCCCTTGGAATTTTCCTTGCCTACCACGAGGAGAGCTATCTGATGCTCTCGGTCATTCCGGCATTTGATGAGACGCGTTTTAATGACGGCAAAAATCTTGAGACAATATCAGAGGAGATCATATCGGTGGTAAGGGAGAGATACAATATCCCCTGCACCCTCTACCTTTCGCAAAAGGCCTGTGTCACGGAGCTTCCCGGAGCATTGGAAGCTCTCATGAAACTGCGGGAAAGACATCCTGACAACATAAACAAAGTGATGTCCTTAAATTATCTTGACATCACCGAAAGCCATATAACTCCGAAACCCGATACACAGATCGCCGCGCAGGCGCTGAAGTCCTCTGATTTTGACGGCTTCTCCAGGCACTTTAAAAGCTATATGAAAAACTGTCTGGCTGCAGGTTCTCTCAGCAGTAAGGTCCTGTCCGACCTTCTGTTTGAGATCAATCAGATCATCTTCTCATACCTTAATGAGAACGGCATTATGGCCCGGGAGCTGTTCAATAATGAGACCTACCGCGTGCTTACGAGAAACGCCCGCCTCTCTACTTACTATATGGATCTGTACATAACGTACATGATGAGGGTTGCCAGGCAGTACCTGGCAAGCGAGCCGGAAGATGAGAACGCCGTATCCTCTCTTCTTCAATATGTAGATGCGCACTTTCGTGAGGAGATCAGCAGGAGTGACCTCTCCGAGATGTTCTTTTTTGATCCTGATTATATCACCCGCATCTTCAAGCGCGAAAGGGGCATGAGCTACAAAAACTACATAATAGAAAAGCGCCTTACACTGGCTAAAAAGCTTCTTAAAGAGACTGACAGTTCAATCCGCGACGTTTCGCTCATGGTCGGCTATGACAACTATTCATACTTTACAAGGCTCTTTAAAAAGAGCTATGGTGTCACCCCCGCGGAATTCAGGCAAAACTTAAATTAGGGAAACACTGATATGATCAGCATTTCCCCAGAAACCTGTTTTCTCCGTCAAGTGATTTTATTACAATGCTGCGCTCTTTTTCCGATAGTCCATAGATGTCAAAGATGATATCATCCAGCTCTTTATAGAGACGCTCCGCTTCCTCTTTGCCCGGATCATCTATGAGCCTGTCGGCTATCCTGACCACTCGGTTCTGCATAGCATCATCCGCTCCAGGTATCGGTATGTTCTCTATATGCGACCTTAGCACTTTAACGGAGTTGAACCGCTTCGTAAAGATGAACTGGGATATGCTTGAGTTTAGCACCGCCAGAATATACTTTATCTTAAGCCCCTCTAAATGTGGTATCAGGATATTGCAGCTGTTAAGGGACAGGGTCTGCTGCCCGTCATAGGCAAAGACAAGCTCCCTGCTGATAAACCTGTACAGAAGCTTTTCTTTTGCCCTGTAAACTAAAGTCGGCGCAGCCTGCTGAAAGCTGTCCGGTTTGTAGACTATATAATTCTCCGAAGGCTCAATATGGTACTTGAAGATATCGGAGCCTCGTAGCACCATCTCGTTATCCTTACTCTTTTTTTCAGATATGTACTCCCTATTATTTCCTGTAACTATTCCCAGGGCAAAAACAGCATTCCCAAGCAAAAAGCGGTTGTCTTCTTTTGAATAGACCTTTTTTATGATCTCATATTCCTCATCGGTTGTAAGGAAAGAAAAGCTATCCGCTGATATCTCCCTCCTAGTGGAAATGCAAAACTTCCCGGCTGCGTTTTGAACCGTAAGTCCGACCGCAGACATCTCTTCGCCTGTGTGCCTGATGCTCATAATGGTCGAGGGGCACTGGACACCGTCAAACACATCTCCCAGATACTCCAGAAAACTCACAGAATTCTGTTCCATGATAAACTGCCTTATCGGAGCATGGGCTTTGACATTAAGGATTGCCTCAGGCAGGACAAAAGACAACACTCCCCCTGTATTAAGGTCGGTCAGCGCTTTTTCAATGAACACATCATAGGATTCTATGTTTTTCCCAACGGCGGATACAAACTCTTTTCTCAAAAGAGCTTTTTCATCTTCCGTAAACTGATATCCCCACGGAGGATTGCCTATGATGCAGTCGTATTTCTGCTCACCGGTATCCGGAAGATAGTCCTTCATAGTTATGTGATCGCAGATCGTATCGCAGTCCGCACTGTCATGTCGAAGCGCCATATTGATGCGCGCAATCTTAACGCTTATGTCATCGTTATCACAGCCATATATGTTTGAAGGCACAACAAAATCCGGCAGCTGGAGCAGGAAGTTGCCGGTTCCGCAGCAGGGGTCAAGGACTGTATCATCTGCCGAAAGCTTGAGGCTGCCTATCAGTTTTTTTACAATATTACTCGGAGTATAATACGATCCTGTAGCCTTGCGGCTTTTCAGGTTTTTGCACGATATATATATGAGCCCAAGGATATCTTCCTTTTGATCGTAGTAATAATCCAGATCAAAGAGAAGGGGATTGGCGCTGCAAAATGAAAGCGAGGTCAGAGGGTCGGATATAAGATCGCTGATGAGCCTGTCATACTGCCCTACCGAGTACTCTTTTCTCAAAAATCCTGAGAGCCTCCCCCTTTGCCTGTCTGTGGTCATACTGCTTTTTGCGGCAAAGAGGCTAAGCGCGCAGTCAGCTACAAAGAGCCCTGTTATTTCAGATGTCAGCTCTATCCCTTTTTCCTCCACGAGACTTAAAAGCTTCATGACCGCATTTACCGACCTGCACTCTTTGGAGACATAAGAGCTATAAAGGGCATTGCCGGAAACATATTTCTTGTTTCTGCGGCTTTTGAGGGCGCTGTTCTTGCCTGAACTTATATCATCTTTTAGCTTCAGGGCGTATTCCGGGGTAAAAAAAGGCTCGCCGCCTTCAATTCTGTCTGGGGCGAGTTTACCCAGTTTAACCCAGTTTTTACCTGTGGCAACTGAGATTGATAAGTTCCTGCATAACTCTGTTAAGTTTATCAGTTCCTTGGATTCATCATTCATTGACAAGCTCCCTGAAATCTTCCTTATTCCCAAACTCCGGGTTCACATCCCTGTAATCGCTGACCGTCTTCTATCACGCTATTTTCCTGTACATCAGCCAGAGTTTCATTTGCATTTTCTGCAGCCCCTTTTTCTCCCATGCCTGCGCATCCGGATAAAAGAACTGCTGATGCAAGGATTGCTCCTAATGCTTTCCTGAAAAACCTGTTCATCGCACTGTGTACTACTTCCGCCGGTCTGTCTATTTCTATATAGCCGCATTTCTCATACAGATGAATTGCGACATTAAGGTTGTCATGTGTCTCAAGATAAGAGTACTTATATCCGGCATCTGACATTTCTTTTTCAACTAACGCGATAAGTTCATATCCAAGGCCTGCCCCCTTTGCGCGATCATCAAGATAGAGCTTTTGAAGCTCTGCTGTTTCATTCATAAAGTCAACTTTTGCAAAGCCGATGCCGCCAATGACTTTTCCCTGATCATCTTCAATGACAAAATATTTTCTCCCATTTACACCGTAGTGATCACTTAGATGGTCAAGTCCTTCGTCAAAGTAAACAGTTCCCGGGATATCAAGTCTGTACTTCTTAAGATTGTCTCTGATAATCCCCGCAATCACTGCATCGTCTGCTTTTGTAATCTCTCTGTACTCTATCATTGGTTTCTTCCCCGCAATACAGCTACTCCAAGGGAGCCGTAGGATATTTCTCCTCATCCTTTTCTCTTTCCTGGATACTCAGGATATCCTCCCAAGCCTCCGGATCTATCTCTCTTTGTCCATAGTATCTGTTTCTGTCAGCCTCAGTGATCTTTCTGATGACACGGCAGGGGTTACCGGCTGCAATGCTCCATGCAGGAATATCTTTGGTAACCACAGCTCCCGCACCGATCACCGCATTATCCCCTATCGTCACGCCGGGACAGATCACAACATTGCCACCTATCCATACATTGTTGCCTATAGTTACATCGATACCGTACTCATACAGGGTATTCCTTGTAGCAGGATGCACCGGGTGCCCTGCCGTGTATATGGCTACATTCGGCGCGATCTGGACATTATCGCCAATCCTGATCATGCCTACATCCAGCATTGTACAGTTATAGTTGGCAAAAAAATTTTTCCCCACTTCAATGTGTGTGCCATAGTCGCAGTAAAAAGGCGGGTTGACGAAAGATCCCTCTCCTGTCTTTCCAAACAGCTTATTTATTATTCTCTTTATGGAATCAAAATCAGCTCTGTCTGCAGTATTCAGTTCCTGCGTAAGGCGCCTTGCTATCTTCTGTTCTTCAAACACGGAATCATCGGAGATATATACAAGCTCCCTGTCTCTTCTTTCAATGTTATTCATCTCTTACTCTCCTAATGCTCTTCTTGTAGGCTTTTGTCCATTTAGATATTTCCTTTTTCATGGCATAATTATTGGTATTCTCTCTACCAAGGCTCTTGTACAGCTCATATCTTACTGCAGACAGCTCACCGCTTTGTATGGCTGCTTTGACCGCGCATCCGGGCTCTGTCTCATGTCTGCAATTGCTGAATTTACAATGCCTCTCTAATTTTATAATATCAGAAAAGGTGTCATCAATCCCCTCTTTTACATTTGCCATTCCAAGCTCACGCATTGTTACGTTACTGTTCACTCGCATACAGCTCGCTCCAGTAACATACTCGCCATCATGAAACAGAGCATAGTTCGTGATAGGAGTCGGTGCATTTTGCACTTCATCCCTGCTCTCTATATGAATTGCCCGGAATGGTATGATATCTTAAACGAATAATCAGAAATCCGCACTGGCTGCGGGTTTCGTGAGAACATGATACGAGAGGCAAACAAGCCCTGC
>CAMNEA010000060.1 GCA_946536145.1 uncultured Butyrivibrio sp. | reverse complement strand
GTTACAGTTTGACTCATTTTGAGAAACAAAATGAGTCAAACTGTAACGTCCCCATTGACTCAAAACTGCAACATCCCCATTGTTGACTCGCTGCTCACTACAGCCTCATAGCAACTTCATAAGCTCTCCATATAACCGTTCTAAGGTTTCCTATGTTCTTACAGTCACCAATAAAATCCATATTACTTGTTCTGTCATTTTCTTCTATAGCGGGATTGGGTATATATCCTGCGCAGCTTATCACGCTGTCACATTCTATCACCAGTTCTTGTCCTGCCTTATCTGTGCAGACAATGCTGCCGTCTCCTACTTCTTTCAGTCTGGTCTCAAGATATACCGGAGTTTTGTTAAGCTCAAAGTAGTCCCTGAGGTATGAGCTGTTGGCAAGGCAGACGCCCTTCTGAGAAATAAGGTCATCCTTCATCTCTACGATCAGCGGATGTTTGCCCTCAAGAGCAAGACCGTAAGCTATCTCACACCCGGTAAGTCCGCCTCCGATTATCGCAACTCTGTCTCCGACTTCTGTTCCGCTTAAATAGTCGCAGGCCTCTATCATCTTCTCATGTCCCGGGACAGAAGCAAGCACTCTTGGCCTTGACCCTGTCGCTATAATGATGTCGCTCTTTCTTCCGAACTTGCGGGGATCTTTGATCTCGGTGTTAAAATGCACCTCAATCCCAAGTAAATCCATCTGTCTTCTGTACCATTCAAGAAGTCTGCCAAGTTCTCCCTTGTAGGATTCAGCTGATGCCTTTATCAGTGTTCCTCCAAGCACATCACTCTTCTCATAAATAACTGGTTTGTGTCCTCGCAGCTTCAGTACCCGTGCTGCCTCCATGCCTCCAATTCCGCCACCGACAATATGTATTGTCTTTGGGTGTTTCGCCTTTCTGATGAAGTGTTTGTCTGTCTGCATGGTCTCTGCGTTGACAGCACATCTTGCAAGATGAAGCGAATCCTCCAGAGGCTGGTCGTTGGGAACTCCCTTGTAGTGACACATATTAAAACATCCGTTGTGGCACAGTATACATGGTCTGATATCCTGCTCCCTGTCCTCCATCAGCTTGGTGACCCACTCTGTGTCGGCAAGGAAAGGTCTTGCAAATCCTGCTCCGTCAAGGCTTCCCTCTTTAATTGCATCTGCAGCGTCCACAGGTTCAAGCCTTCCTGCGCAGACAAGAGGAATATCAACAAATTCCTTAAGTCTCTTAACGTCCTCCAGGTTGCAGTTTTTGGGCATATAGATCGGCGGATGCGACCAGTACCAGGCATCATAAGTGCCGTTGTCGCAGTTCAGCATATCGTAGCCCGCGTCCTGAAGGTACTTCGCTGCAAGCTTCGATTCCTCGAAGTCTCTTCCGGCTTCAGTATATTCCTCACCGGGAAGCGCTCCCTGCCTCATCCCCTTAGTCTTGGAAATAACGCTGTATCTTAAGGATACGGGGAAATCACTTCCGCATTTACTCTTTATCTCCCCTACGATCTCTGCAGCAAACCTGTATCTGTTCTCCAGAGAGCCGCCGTATTCATCAGTCCTCTTATTGACATAGGCAAGCGTGAACTGATCAAGCAGATATCCCTCATGCACGGCATGGATCTCCACTCCATCAACACCCGCATTCTTCAGCAGCAGTGCTGTTTTGCCAAAGGCCGTGACAAACTCTTTTATCTCCTCTTTGGTTAGCTCTCTTGAAGGTACCTTGTCGGACCACCTGTTTGGCGACGGGCTTGCCGATGCCGTTATCTTGTCAAGATCCATTATTGGCTTTGACAGCGCCCTGAGAGCAGGAGAAGTATATATCTTTTCCATGATACCGCTCACGGCAAAAGACCTGCCGAAGCCTGCTGTGAGCTGGACAAAGAGCTTGGCTCCGGTCTTATGAAATTCAGGCATCCAGTCGGCCAGTTCCTTGTACATCTTCTCATTGGAATACAGCCACTGCCCGAACATCGGATTATATACGCACTGACAGCCGGGAAGTACAAGGCCGGCGTTGTTCTTAGCAGCCTTAAGGATAAACTCTGCGCCTGCTTTATCAAAATGATTTTTTTCCATCCATCCGAGCAGATTGGTTCCGCCCATAGATGTCATTACGATTCTGTTCTTTATCTCACAACCGCCAATTTTCCATGGCGTAAAAAGTGGCTTAAGCCTCTCATCCATTTTCTGTCATCTCCTGTCTGTGTCCACGTAAGTCTAATTCAAATTCTAATGGATAAAGTATTCCTGTATGCTCTTAAGCTTGCCTAAAGCGGCATCTCTTCCAAGCTGATATACCCTGTCGATCTGGGACCCGTCCTTCTCTATCGGACTGATGCCCAGAGGCTCCTTTGGTCTTATCACCAGTACATCGCCGTTCTTTTCCCGGTTTCTTATGTAGTACTTCTCATCATTGTACATAAGGTGACGCTCTTCCATGCACCTTATCATCTCAGGATATTTTCTAAATGCCATCTTCACTGCAGGCATATATTTCTGCGGCATCTTGACATAGTCATAGGGCTGGGTCTCGATTACAAGGATCCTGTCATACCCCTTATCTTCCATGAAGCGAAGCGGTATCGAATCTGAAGACCCCCCGTCGAGGTAGATCCCGCCGTCTATATGAACCGGTCTTGAAACCAGCGGCATTGAGGCAGATGCCTGTATCCATTTAAGGTCCTCATCAAGCCCCTTGTTACACTTGTGGTAAACAGGCTTTCCTGCCTTTACATCCGTTGCCACACAGTAAAATTCCATGGGATTCTGCTCAAAAGCTTCGTAGTCCCATTTATCAAGTTCAAACGGAAGCATCTCATAACAGAACTTCACATTGTAGATATCCCCTGTCCTGAGCAGGGACTGAATGCTGTGATACCTTTTGTCGCTGCAGTACTTCTTATTGTATCTGTAGGCTCTCCCCTTCTGCCTGGATTTGATGTTGCAGCCAAAGGTCGCGCCCGCGGACACACCAACTGCACCGTCAAAAGATATATCATTCTCCATGAGGACATCAAGCACCCCGCAGGTAAACATTCCCCGCATGGCTCCGCCCTCGAGTACAAGTCCTTTTTTCATAATAAATTCTCCGGTTCCGATTCAGATTGAAAACTCCCCACTGATTCATTATAACGCATCATTATGTCAAATCAAATAAAAACCGCCATTTGGCGGTTTTCATCCACATATATATGTATTATGTATTCTTGGGCATTGCCCTGTCACTGACCGCAGTGTAGGTCATGATAAAGTGGTCATAGTCACCTGTGTATTCGCCAATGTACTGCGAATTTGTGCTTCCGCTCCTGAAGAGCCACCCCTCATCGGCGATGTTTACCGTATCAAAAGCCACAGCCTTTCCGTCCTTTATAAAGACTGTCCTGACACCTACGCCCTGAAGATCTGCAGCTGCCTTGTTAGTTGCGCTCACTTCAATGCATCCCTCACTCTTTGCCGCGCTGAATGACACGGAAGAATACGCGCATCTGTCAGTGGGATTGATCGTATATGTATACTCGAAGCTTGCGGCATTTCCAATGGCAGAACTAAGGAACTGCCCATAGAGGATAAACTGCTGTCCGTCCTTTACCGCATCCGAGTAGTCATTGACTTTCCTTAGCAGTTTTCCTGACTTATCCCTGGCAACGAAGTCTGCGCTTATGGAGATATCAGAACCTGTCGTGTTGGTCGCAAGCACAACATAATAAGTGCACCAGCCAAGCTGATCAGGGATAAGGTATTCCTCATCAATTGAGATATCACCTTCCGGAGCTGCTGCCGCGTATGAAACTTTCGCCTGAGAATCATCAAAGAATATGCCGAGAATAATCCCTAAAAGAGCCCCCAAAATGATAACCGATGAAAAAATCCCTTTCTTCATACCGCTTCCTCCCTGAAATTACTGCTTCTATAGGAAATTCAGAGGAATTTCCTATGAAACAAAAAAGACGATAATTACTATGTAACGCCTCTGCATTACATAATTAATTATCGTCAAAAATGCGCCATATCGCCATAGCTGTAGGCACTTTTAATTCTCTTTTTATAAACCTCCAAATCAGTTTATAAACATTTAATCAGGGTTACAAAAATCGTAAAATTCTTAATATACAACAAAATATCCGCCAAAGTCTTCGACCTGATGAGCGTCCAGGTTTTCAAAGAGATCCAGGTCAGCGCTTGATACCACAAACACATCTTCTGAATACTCCGGAGCATTTACATTATCCGGAAGTTCAAAAGAAAAGTTTCCGAATTTCCTGGCTATTCTGAACTCGGCCTTGTCATCCTTGTACTCTACACTCTCATAGAACTTGTATGGATCATACTCGTTGTAATAAAGTGCCAGCATGAAAGGTGCCGAAAGTCCGTCATAAGTCGAATGGATTGGTGTATCATCTCCCGCTATCTCATAGGCTCTCTTTATGGCATCTCCGTAGCCGGGCATATAGATGCTCACGGACCACTCATTAAACCTGGTAAAATAATCCTTTCCGAAAGAAAGACTGCCGATCAGCAAAATCCCAAGCACTGCCGCAAACAGCCTGTCAGACTGCTGCAGTACAAATCCCGCTCCCTTTGTAAAGAAATAGATAAACGGCACGAACATCATTACCATCCTGTTTATATCAGGTACGATCATAAGATTAAGTACTATGGAAGCTGCTGTAACAGACAGCATCATTGCATTTCCGACACTTCCTGCAAGGCTTCCGCCGTCAGCTCTTTTCCCGGAAAAGAGATCCTTTATACTCAGGATCAGCCCGTAAGCAGTTACCGGAAACGTAAATGCGTAGAGCGTTGCGTAGCCCTTCAGATAGTGCGCCATGGTATAGGAGTCATCCCCTACCGATACCGCCAGAGCCATTGATCTGAGGTTATTAAGGATCTTCCCGGGAAGATCTTCGTCAAATGAAATAAATGCCTCTCCTGTCCTTGCTGCAGTAAATTTGTTGACGCTAAAGCTCTCAGAAACAAACTCCGGAAGTCCCAGATAATTAACCGCATAGAACCAAAGGAGCGGTGCAAACAGTACCAGAAACGAGACCGCTGAAGCTATGAGCTGTCCCCAGGTCAGTGTCCGTTTTTTAAGCGAGTAGCCGCATATCAGAAGGATCGTCACGGGAACCACTATTGTTGCCGCGCCGTAGCTGTACATACATATCGAAAAAGCTGCCGCGCTTACACAGTACTGCGATGTCTTTCCAGACCTTGCTGCCAGCAGGAAAAAGTATATGGCAAATAAAAGATTAAACGGCATGATGTTGCAGTCGAGGCTCCACCTTGAGAGGATCACATGCCACGGGCATACCGCCAGGAAAAACGTGCCGAGAAGCGACAGTTCATTTTTAAATGTATTCCCAGAATAAATGATCCGCAGGATGTGATAAAAGAGCCATACCGTGCATATTCCCAGCACCGCCGGTATGAGCCTTAGCTTGACGATGCCCGTTCCAAAAAACTTTACAGAGAGCACATTCAGATATATCAAAAGCGGGCTTCCGCCTCCGCACCCCCAGGTGATGGGATATATGGGGAAGTGATATCCGTTCCTGTCAATTCCAAAAGTTGCAAGGCAGTATGCATCATAGCCGATCGATGCCTCATCCTGCTGAAGTCCAAGGGGTATCTCACCAAGTTTATAGAGTCTTAAAAACGATGCGATAAGAAGTATAACCGCAAAAAGACATATCGCCGGGCCATCCTTGATTATCCCCTTCGGGGCTCTCTTTCCCCTTACGGATAGCGCTACGGACACTGCCACGATCGCTGCCATGACACCTGATGCTATGCTGTTGTAATAGTCAATTATTCTCAATCAGTAGTCCACCTTCATCATGCAAAGACCCTCGGGTCTTGCTGTTGGTCCCGCTTTCTGTCTGTCGCAGGCCTCTAAAATATCTTTTACCTCCTCGGGCCTGATATTGCCATATCCGACTTCAAGGAGTGTTCCGGTCAGGATCCTGACCATGTTCTGCAAGAATCCGTTGCCGTGAAAATATAATCTTATATAGTTGCCGCTCTTTTCAATATTAATGGTGTCGACACAGCGCACCGTTGATTTCTTCATGTGCGTATTGCCGCAAAAGCTCTTATAGTCATGCGTTCCTATAAGATACTGCGCCGCGTCCCGCATTTTATCAATATCGGGCTCCCTGTCAAGCACTGTCACATACTTTCTGTCAAAGACAGGTTTGGCTGCTCCGTACCAGCAGGTGTATCTGTAGGTCTTGGAGAGGGCATTGTATCTTGCATGAAACCTGTCAGAGCATATCCTGACTTCATTTACGCTTATATCCTCCGGAAGATACTCATTCATATACTCCTGTATCTCTTCCTCGGTCATGTCTGTCTCAAGCACTGCATTGGCTGTCATCGCCCTGGCATGTACACCAGCGTCGGTTCTGCCTGCCCCGATGAGATTGACAGTGCCCTCCGGGGCTCCGACCATTCTGGTCAGAACCCCCTCAAGCTTGCCCTGTATTGTCATATCTTTGCCCGGCTGTCTCTCCCAGCCGTGATATCTTGTGCCGTCATAGCTTATGATAAACTTGTAATTGCGCTTCATGTCGCACATCCTTTTCTGAGACCTTTATCTGACTTTTATCGTAAGGGCTTTAATATATCCATCTCTAAGCCTTTTTGCAGCATCTCCCTTTAAGGCTGCTCCTTCAAAGGTCTCTTCACTTCCGTCAGCGTAATTTACCTCTATGGAAGTGATCTCATATTTGCCCGGGAAGTAATCCTTCTTAGCCGCAAAATCATAGGTCACCCTGACATGTCCGAGCAGAGTACTTGAAACCTCGTATTTTCCACCCTCTTCAGATATCAGATACTCCGGGATCGCAGGCTGTGGACGGAATGTAAGTTCACCATCTTCAAGGGTAAAGACATCCCTTCCAAAGAACATCAGCTTCCACATACTGATAAATTCTATGGTCGATCCGCTGAGCCTTGCCACAAATCCCTTGCCGTGTATAGACTCATTGGGATTTTTGCTGCTGGCTATGAACGACGAGTTCTCAAGTGTACTTCTGCCGTACGTCTCTTTGTCAAGGAATGGGATTGCTGCTTTCTTCAGGTCTTCAAAGAACTCAGCGTAAAGCCCGCTCCTGATAAGCTCAAGCAGGTACTTGTACTCCATGTGGAGCCAGATCGACTCATTCTCGAGCCATCCGGGTGTGAAGGCCCTGCATCTTCCAAGCTCAAAGCTTTCGTTAAGAAGAGATGCATTAACCTTGTACATGGAGAGTTTGCCATCATAAAGATCGCTGCTCTTAACTGCGTCGTAGAGCTTTCTCTTCTCTTCATAGGTGTTCTCAAGCTTGAGGAACCTCACCGGTCCTTCAAGGAAATACGGAACCTTTGAGACTGCAAAATGCTTTGGTATTATCGCATCGCCGTCTTTTTCATACTCATCGATCTCATAGGTAAAGTATGAAGGAGCAATTCCCTCCCCGAGGTCAAATGCCTTGGAGATGCCCTTCTCAAGTCTCTTTTCGATGAGCCTTATGATATCAAGTGCCGGGTCCTTCGTAAGCTCCTTCATATCTCCGCACAGCCTGTCATAGATCTTTGCCCTGTAGTTCTCTTTCGCGTCATTTCTGCGCATCCAGGCGTCAAAGTCAGACACGAAGTTCTCTTCGATATCCTTAAGACTAAAGGCAAGGTCTGCTGTTTCAAGTGGAAGTGTCACACTGCAGCCATACTTCTCGATCTCTTTGATGACAAATCTGACCATGCGAAGAAGTTCATAGCTCTCATTCATTGATGAGCCCATCATTCCAGGCATTCCGTTGAGTGCGTCGTACCAGCCGGGCTTGCCGCCTTCCATCTCAACGCCCATTCCCTCAGCATCTATTGCCGCGAACTTCACAAGGGACATGAGATAGAGCTTTGAAAGAAGTGTCATCGATATCTCTTTGCCGCTCTTATCAAGTTCGAATGAGCTCTTCTTATCTGCGTTGTCTCTTGCTTCGAGGTAATAGTACTGTCTCACTCCGTTCTCAGTCACCTCGTAGCGCCTGTTTCTCGGAAGGAGCTTAACCTTGGCTTCAAAAGAACTGATCTTTGTATCAAGAAGTTCTTTTTCCCTGTCCGGATAGACCTCAAGGAAGTCCTCTATAAGATCTAAGTTGTATGTCCAGTGATCAGACCAGTATCCCTCTCCGAAATCGTCATTCATGACTTCTTTGGCGCCGGTCATGATCTCATCAAAGTTTTTCCAGAGCTCTTCGTCAGAGATGCCTTTCCTGCTGTCCTTGATAGCGCTGACAAGTTCTCCCGGTGTAAACGGAAGCTTTATCGCAAGTTCCCCAAGGCTTTCCCTGTCGGTGGTAAAGCGAAGCTGCTCTATCTTGAGCGGATTGTAGCCGTCGAGCTGAATAAGACTGTAGAATCTTCTGATATTGCCGTCTCCGACTATGGGGCTGAAGAACGTATCGCACCTTCTGTTCTGGTTTACATCCCTGAAGTTGCCGTTGCCCTGTGAAAAGAACTCGGGAGACATTGAGAAATAGTTGTAGTCTCTCTCTAGATCGCCGTGCTTTCTGGAGTAAACATAGAAAGTATGTCCACCGGGAAGTGAAATCGGTGTTCCTCCCCTCAGAACGTTATCCATATAGTTGTAGCGGGTGTAGTCATCAAAGGTCTTATTGGCTGTTTTTGTATCGACTGCATCTGTGAGCTCGTCAGTAAGAGCCTCTGCTTCCGAGAGCTTTTTCTCGAAGTAGCTGCAGTCAATTTTCCTGTTCATGAAGCTGTCCAATACGTCCTTATTCCTGACCTGTCCGATGAGCTCATAAAGCGTCATGGACTCCCCTGCGCCGAGAGTTCTTTTGTCAATAAAGAAACAGCACGGGAATTCATTGGATGTGTTCTGCTTTTTATCAGAAAGTGCTGCTATTCCGCCATTTTCAAAGGTGACAGCTCTCTCAAGCGAAAGATCGTAGTCAAATATCACTCCGGGATCTACGATAACCCCAAGCTGCTCATTCCGGTCATTTATTGCGGCGCCGAAATTCCCTGCATCCACCATCTTGACAACAGCGGAATCCTCTGTGCTGACCCTTGCCCTGTAATAGGGCTTTTTGCTCTCAATATCCTCGACCTGCATCCATGCCTTTCTCGTCTGAACCATGTTCTTAAGTCCATCGATGTCGAAGCCGTAGGGAACAAGCGCCGGCATTCCGTCAGCTACTTCAAGCTCTTTTGCCGAGTCTGATTCATTGGTAATGGTAACGATCCTGACAAGCGCGCCAATCTCCTCTCCGGGAAGAGTCGTGTATTTAACGCTCGTCTTAAGAGCGTGCTCCTCATTCCTGTTCTCAAGGAAAAGAGCGTTCATATGGATCTCCATGCTGCTCTCATCCTGAGGGTTTTTGAAGGGTTCGAAATACTTGCCGTCAACCCTTACAAAGGTTCTGAAGCCTGTCCTTGTGACAGTCTGATATGCAGTATGTGCCGGATAAAACTCCATGATGCTGTGATCCTTGTCAGCAACGCCAAAGCTCACAACTGCCTGCCCTCTGTTCACATAGTAGCACCAGATGGGGGTTCCCTTTACTCCTGCTATTCCGGGAAGAAAGCTCGCAAACGGGCTCTTTCTGCCATAGTCCTTAATGATATCTGAAACCATGCTTGTATTATTCATCTCATAATCTCCAAAGTTAAATGATAAAAATATTAAATATTCACTTCAATAACATGCTCTGAATCAGAGAGCTCATCTATCAAGGACGCAGGGATTATGGCACTTCTGCCCTGAGCCTCAATATTATTTCCGTCAACTACAACGCTCTTTATGTCGTACTCCCCAAAGTCTTTCCTCTCAGGATTCCTGAATACAACTCTGAACATGTGCTTCCTGAACGGCAGCGTGATCACGGCTTCGTCGTCTTTGTCAAACTGCTCAGCTACGAGTCCCGGCTCAATAAGAAGATCTCCGGCACATCCCCTGACGCCGAACTGCTGCGTAACCGCGGTCAGAAGATACCAGCTTCCGGCACCCGTGAGGTAATTGTACAGTCCTCGTCCCTCGCCGTTAAAGTACTCCGGAATGCCTGGATATATCCTACTGACCTCAAAGTTGCCCGCTGCCTTATAAAGTGTTGCCAGAGCCTTATACCCTTCCGCGGCAAAGCCCCTCTTGTAGAGCGCATTGCCGTACATAACTGCCATATGGGAAAAGACAGCCCCGTTCTCCTTATCGCCGTAGGAGAAGCCAAACATTCTTCCAAGGTCAGTGCGAAGCTCTCCAAAGTCGGTATTAAGCCTGTATCCGCCGATTCCCTCGTTGTATAGATGTCTGTCTGCGCTCTTAATTATCTCTTTGATGTTTTCCTCAGTTGCCGTGCCTGACATTATGGAAAAGACCTGTCCCGTCAGCATCATTCTGATGTTTTTGCCTGAAGGAGTATCAAACTCTCCCTCAACTCTGCGGCCGAGGTCATCATAATAGCCGTTAAACCATGAAAAGCCCTCGCTGTCCGATACCCACTCTTTATCCCTTATCTGCTGCATCATGAAGTCGGCTTTTTTGTCGAGTGCATCTGCGATGTCAGAAAGGTTCATCTCTTCCTTATTGCCGCTGACCGTATGAGCTACGCCCTTCATATAATCATTAAGGAAACTGTTCTTTTTGTCAGGCGATGCTATAAGTTCAGCGTCATCGGCAAAAATGAGTTCTTTAACCTCAGATAATATCTTCGCTGCAGAAACATTTCTGCGGTCACGGTAAATCCTTAAGTACTGCGCAATATCCCTAAGATTCCCCGCATAGCCGCAGGTAAACGCAACGCTCTCTCCCTTGTGGGTCGCCATGTCGAGTGCATCGTTCCAGTCAGCTCCGCGAAGCCTTATCTCACCGTTTTCACCAACGTCATAAAACGCAGTAAGATTCTGTATTAGTATGTGTTCAAGTACGCTTCCTTCATACTCAGAACCGTCTGCAGCTCTCTGCCATACACCCTGATCATCTGAGTATGACTCATCCCTTTCTTTGGCTCTGCATACAAGTCTGTCCTTAAAGTAGCCCGTCTCCTCGGATAGGATATCAAGGTCGCCGGTCTGGTCCATATAGAGCTTAAGCGTCAAAAACGGCCAGAAGCCGTGATCCATCCATACCCTCGGGATGCCATTTCTGTCAGCCTTGAATTCACCGGGCTTATCCCCTATTATCGTCGCGTTTGTGCCATCGAGCCTCACTCCCTTGAAATTATCAAGGATCATCTGCCTGACGCCATCGGGATCGGTAAGCAGAAGTGCCAGGCAGTCCTGCCAAAGGTCTCTCCATCCTCGTCCGCCGCGGCCATAGTCGTGGTGTGGAAGGAATGAGCATCCGTATATCCTTCGAAGCTGTGGCTGAAATGCGATCCACTCCATAAATCCGTCAAAAGAGGGATCACCGGTCTGTACATGGATATTGGTAAGATCATTCCAGTATCTGGCTGTCTCAAGGAATGCTTTGTCTGCGCTCTCCGAGCTTTCGATAACTCTTTTTACTGCTTCCGGGACATCACCGTCTGCAATGCCGTCGCCGTCTGTAAAGGTTCCGATAGCAATGTGGAACGTCGCGCTCTCCATATCACCAAGTGTCACGTCAGCAAATTTAAGTGCTCCGATCATCTCTTTTCCCTGCACGGAAAAAGGTGCCTTTCTGAAGGCGTCGCTGCTCTTGTCAATAAGGCTCCTCGGCCTTGTAAAGGTTCCGCCTTCGCCAAGATACAGATCCTCATCCGCTATAAATGCCACAGGGCTGTTTCCCTTATCATCTGCTCCGATGCAGTAATAGGAGGTGTCATTGATCTGATGGCCTCTCTCGTCAAATGACAGGGTAGGCTTCACGATCACTCCGTCCTTATTTACCAACGCCCTGTTTAAAAGGCTTGTCACATGCCTGTGGTCTCTTATATTGTCTGCACTCCTTGCATATATCGGAATTGCAGCAACAGGTGTAAAAGAGATATCCTTCCCCGACTCGTTGGTTATCTTGACACTCATTATCTCAGCGCAGGTATCAAGAAGTGAGAAGATCGTAACCTCCGCAGTTATGTCTTTTGCCTTGTTCCTTCTTACGACAGTCTGCCACATCCTGCCGCCTGTAAGTTCAACCTCATCCTCTCTGTCCGTGAACCTGTCTGCCTCCTGCACAGCCGACGCGCCGCAGGCCGACCAAAGCCCGTCATCAAAAACACAGAAAAAATTCCTTGTGTCCCTGTCGGAATGAAGATTGGTTATACTCTTTGGTGCGATCAGAAAGTGGTTCTGATCAAGTTTGCTGTCACCTCCGAAATCCGGTGACACAGCGCTCCTTAGTCCCTTGCCCCCTGCGACGGGTATGTACAGTCCGCTGGTGTGCTGGGGACTATGTATTCTGAAGCTCCCGTGCCTGTCGATGTATTCGTATCCGCTCATAGCTAATCTCCCTGATTTTATTAGTCAAATTTTAGAATTGTTGAAAGAATGTGCTCAGTGCATGGCTCGAGATCAGCTCTTGTGAGCGCTCCCATCTCCATAGCTTTCTTTAGTCTCTTGGGGAATCCGCAGGCCATCTTGAGGTCATTGCCTGCAAGCACTTCCTTGTAGTGCTCGCCTCTTGTCCACCAGTCTGATGTGACCATTCCGGAGTATCCCCACTCATCTCTGAGAATTCCTGTCAGAAGGTCTTTGGACTCAGAGGCTCTCTCCCCGTTTATCGCATTGTAGGAGGACATTATCGTATAGGGTTCCTCCTCGTGGACTATTATCTCAAAGGCCTTGAGATAAATCTCTCTGAGTGCTCTCTCGGATACCCTTGAGTCGCTGTGTTTTCTGTTGGTCTCCTTGTTGTTGCAGGCGAAGTGCTTGACGCTTGCTCCGACTTTGTTTTTCTGGATTCCGCGCACCATGGCTGCAGCCATTCTTCCCGCAAGATAAGGATCTTCAGAGTAGTATTCAAAGTTCCTTCCGCACATGGGATTCCTGTGAATATTTATGGCAGGTGTCAGCCATACGCAGAGGTTGTTCTCCTTGAGTTCCTCTCCTCCCGCGCATCCGATCTCCTGAGCGATGTCTCTGTTCCAGGTGCATGCGATCAGTGTCGCGCACGGAAAAGCTGTTGTCGTAGCTCCTGTCTCGGGCAGTATCCTAACCCCTGCAGGACCGTCAGCAGTCTGGGCATTTGGTACGGCGTACTCAGGAATGTTGCCAAAGCCGAATACATTTCCTACACCTGTATTGGGCTGGCCGCCGACAAGAAGGATCAGATCATCATCTGAGAGCTGTGCCATGAAGTCCTTAAGTGTAGCCTTTCCCTCTGCGACTTCTATGAAGGTGATTGCACCTTCCTTGCAGGTCTGCGTCACATAGTGCATCTCTTTGGCTCTCTCGTAAGGCGTCAGCGCCTCCTCGGTGCCGGGCTCCATCTTCTCAAAGATGCAGGCATTGATGTCCTTGTGTTCTCCGCATGCCAGCTCCTCATAGGAGCCATCGCTTCGCAGTCTCTTTTTGAGTTCTACAGGTGCAAGCTTGTGGCTAAGCTGCTGTATGATCAAATCTTCGCTGTTGTTCCACGTAAAGTCAGTCTTTACCGCATCCCTTACGTTTTCTCCGATAAAGAATTCATAATTTCCCTTTTCAAGAACGTAGGCAGCTTCCGCAACCTTCCCTGCATCGTCAAAGGATGACATGAGATATCTGGTAACGATAAGCGTGAGCTCTTCGCTCTCACCGGGCTCGAGTGCTCTTGTCTTGCCAAAATCTCCAAGAGCTCTTGCGCTCTTGCCAAGAAGAGCGTCGGGTGAGCGGTAATAGAGCTGAACAACTTCTTTACCCTTTACCTTGCCTGTGTTTGTAACTCTTACTTTAAAGGAAAAACCTGACCTTGTACCTGAAGGATCAAGAAATTCCGGCTTTTCTTCCAGATCATTTACCTCTTTTGCATCAATAACCTCTATAGCAAAATCAGTGTATGAAAGACCAAATCCAAAGGGATAAATGACCTTGTCTTTTGCCCCTGGCACAGTCTCAAAGTAGCGGTATCCAACATAGATGTCATCGGTGTACTCAACAAAGTCAAAGGACTCATGGTAGTTCCCGGTCGACGGATAGTCATCAAGGCTTCCCGCAAAGGTATCAGCAAGTCTTCCTGACGGATTAACATCTCCGAAGAGCACATCTGCGGCAGCGTCTCCGCCTTCCATTCCACCCTGCCCCATGTAAAGAGCTGCATTGATATCTGCATCTGTAGCGATAAAGCTGCAGTCAATGATGCCCCCAACATTGAGAAGCGCTATGACTTTTTTAAAGTTAGCTTTGGCGATCTCTATCATCTCTTTTTCCTCGGAAGTAAGGTAGAAGTCTCCCTCCGGGAAAATCTCAGCCGATATGGACGGCATGCTGCGGGACTGGGGCCATGGATTGAATTCGTTGTTGCACTCTATACTGCTGCGGTCCCATCCCTCACCTGAAAAGCGGTTTATCATTACAAGCGCGGTGTCTGAAAAAGCAGCCGCATCCCTGATCATTGAGTCTGCAGGTGCCACCTCACTTGTCATGCCGGGAACTCTTCCCATCTCATACTGCTTATTCATCTCTTCTTTATAAAAAGAAATAAGTGGTTCAAAAACAGACACTCCTCTATTCTTAAGTCCGTCATAAAGCGAGTGGATATACGGGCAGTAAACATCGCCTGATCCTCCGCCACCCTTGACATAATCAACTGACGCTTTTCCAAGAAGTACAATTTTCTGATCGGATTTGAGAGGAAGCGTGCCGTCATTCTTAAGAAGCACCATTCCTTCCTGAGCAGCTCTCCTCGAAACACTTACATGCTCTGCAGATGCTGTCACCCTCCTGTCACCTCTTAAGGGAATTGACGGTTGATAATTAAGCCTTGCCCATTTCTGCATATAAACCTCCATTTAATCTGTAATTCATAATCAGTCCGCTAGCCCAATTTTATCAAATTTAATGTCTTTTAAAAGAGGTTTTCTACGAAAAAAGATATTTAAGTAGATATAGACATAAAATGCAGATGATGCCATGATTTATCGTCGAATTTGGTTAATTTGGAAAAGCATGCATTTTTGAATCAAAGATTCAAAAATGCCGCAAACAAGCCATCCTAAAGCGACTGCGTCGCAGGGCTTGTTTGCCTCTCGTATCATGTTCTCACGAAACCCGCAGCAGGTGCGGGTTTCTGGAATATCATTCAAGAAGTCATAACTTCCGGGGCGACGCCCGGTTTTCTGTTTGCTTGTCTTATGATTGTAAACTGCTCTTTGCGGCGTCCCTGACAAGCTTTTTGCTTTTCCGGGACGACGCCTTAACCTCTGTTTGCTATTCTTATTGCTACAAACTGCTTTTTGCGGCGTCCCTGACAAGCTTTTTACTTCTCCGGGACGACGCCTTAACCTCTGTTTGCTATTCTTATTGCTACAAACTGCTTTT
>CAMNEA010000059.1 GCA_946536145.1 uncultured Butyrivibrio sp. | reverse complement strand
CTGCAAGTGATGCAGGGAAGCAGTCTCTGCTCACAGCAACCAGTCCGATTTTTACTTCCGGTAAGTTAATCATAATAATCCCCTTTCCCGGGGCACTCCCGCCCCATATAATGATTACGCAAGTGAATCAAGTATGCGGTAATCCTCTTTAAGATCCTGATACAGTTTCTTGTAAAGCTCGTGATACTTAGCGTATTTTGCTGCATTCTCGCTGTCGGGATCAGTTTCCTTGTCCTTGGATATAAGCTTGTCACAAGCCTTTTGAACACTTGAGAAAATACCGCTTCCAACTCCTGCAAGTATTGCTACTCCAAGTGCCGGTCCCTGTTCCTGGCTGATGGTTGCAACCTTGCATCCGTAGAGGTCTGAGAGCATCTGTCTCCAGATCTTGCTCTTACCGCCGCCGCCGCAGGCCATCATCTCTTTGACACTTATGCCCATCTCATTCAGGATATCATTGCAGTCACAAAGAGAATATGATACTCCCTCCATGACAGCTCTGAGCAGGTGCTTTCTTCCGTGCATGGATGAAAGTCCGAAGAACACTCCTCTTGCCTTATCGTCAAGGTGTGGCGTTCTCTCTCCGTTCAGATATGGAAGGTATATAAGCCTGTCACTTCCGACAGGAACAGTCTCGATATCAGCATTTATAAGATCGTAAGGATCGACTCCCTTTTCCTTTGCCTCGTCAATATAGCTCTGGCAGAAATTATCCCTGAACCACTTGAGCGAGAAGCCGGCTGCCTGTGTAACGCCCATGATGTGCCATGCACCGGGAACTGCGCAGCAGCATGTGTGAACCCTTCCCTTGGGATCGATGCTGACCTTGTCGGTGTGGGCAAATACAACACCGCTGGTACCTATAGTGGTAAATGCCGTTCCCTCTCTTACAACTCCTGTTCCGACAGCAGCTGCCGCATTGTCGCCTGCGCCTCCGACTACTACAGTGTCACTGCTAAGGCCAAGCTTTTTAGCCACATCGGGAAGAAGGGTACCTGTGACTTCGCAGGACTCATACATCTTGCCAAGAAGACTTCTGTCTATGCCAAGCTTGTCGAGAACCTCCTGTGACCAGTCTCTCTCAGCCACATTCATAAGCTGCATTCCGGAAGCATCCGAAACCTCTGTGGCAAATTCACCTGTCAGAACATATCTGATGTAATCCTTAGGCAAAAGAATGTGTCTGCACCTGTCATAGTTTTCCTTCTCATGGTTCCTTACCCAGAGAATCTTGGCTGCCGTCCATCCTGTGAGCGGAGGATTGGCTGTTATCTCAATCCACTTCTCTCTCGGCATTATCTGAAGCATTTCTTCAACTTCAGCACCTGTTCTCTGATCGCACCAGATGATTGAAGGTCTGATCACCTCACCATTCTCATCGAGCATAACAAGTCCGTGCATCTGACCTGAGATACCGATTCCCTTGATGTCTGCAGGATCTGTCACCTTGCCGCTATCTACAGCCTCTTTGACAACTGCTGCCACAGTTTCAAGGCTGGCATCCCTCCAGTCGTGTGGATCCTGCTCCGCCCATCCGTTCTCCGGGGTGTACATCGGATATTCATGTGAACTTTCAGAAATAACTGTTCCGTTCTCATCAAAGAGAACCGTTTTTGTAGCAGACGTACCAACGTCTATACCTAATACATATTTCATTCCGATACCTCTGATTTCATATTTTTTCCTGTAACAATGAAATCATATATTAGGACAAATTAAAATACAACATGACAAATTAATAGAATTTTTACGGGGATTTTTATACATATTTACACCACTTGTATTTAATAATAAAATTTTACATACAAGTATTCGCATTAAAAAAAGGACATAAAACCATCCGTTTCATGTCCTTTTTTACCCCGCCCAATACGCGGTTACTTTTTATTTATTGCCGCAATCTCTTTAAATGTTTCCGCCCAGTCTCCATATAGTGACACGGCTTATTCCGCAGCTGTTTACCACACCTGTCCAGGTTGTGATCGTCTCTTCATCAGCATACCAGACTTCATGGCCGGTGCCGCTTTCATCAGTATAGGTGAAATACATTGCAGCGCTCGCCGGATCACGCTGCGCCGAAGCTGAATGTGCTGCAATGAGCGCTGCAGCGTCGCGGTAGTCTATCTGTTTTACATCACCATTAGCTGAAAAATCAAATCCGCCATTGGCAAAAGCCATATTTACCGTTCCGGGAAGGGCCTTCATTTTGTCACAAAGGCCTTTCAGCCATTCATTATTGGCCTTGGGTCCCGGAGCAGTTCCATATCCGTGCAGATTGTAGCACATCATCACATACTCAGGGTAAGATGACCAGCCAAACTCAGAGATCGGCGCCGACGGCTCAAAAACAATCCTAAGGGGCATCCCCTGTGCAGCCGCCTTCTCACTGAGGATATTTACAAAGCTGTTAAACAGTCCCCACAGCGCCTTGTCCTTTTTTATTGCCTCATAGTCAATTTCAATTCCCTGACATCCAAGACTTCTTGTCAGACTTATGATCTCATCCGCATGGGCTGCTGCCCTGTCGCTGTCGCCTATAAGTTCATATAAAAGAGCTGTATCCTTGAGTGAGGAGCCCTGGTTTAAGAGCTTGTCATTTACAAAAGTCAGATAGGTGTTCTTTCCTCCAAGTCTCCCCGACCCATTAAGCTGCGCAAACGTACTCATGGTATCCTCCGGGATAAAGGCTTTATTATTCACATCATAGTATGCGGCAAAGAAGCATATCGTATTGACTCTTGCACCGTAGTTATCAAGTTCTGCTGTAGCTGTGTCATAGTCCCAGTAGGGGTACCATACTCCAAAATCAGGAATGCTCACCTTCGAAGCACTTAGGACTTCTTCCTGCGCCTCCTCATGTGCCGAAACGATATGCGCTCCCTTGTCTTCTATTATAAAAACCTCTCCGGCTTCGTCTTCATAAGCTGTGTTTCCGCACCCGGTAATCCCGACCGCAAAAAGAGCCGCAAGGATCAGTCCGATAAATCTTTTCTTCATATTGTCACATTGCAGCATCAAAATACTGCTCCTTTCCTTTCCTGAAAACCCATAAAAGATCAGATATTAGTGATGAACCAGTTGATAAGGGCGTTTAAAAAGTTTTTGGTAACCTGAACTGCCTTGTCAACCCCCTGCAGCTTGTTGGTGTACAGGACATCTCCGGTTGCAGGGTCTTTTATCTCTATCCGGGCAAATACCGCATCATAGACGTCGTCCGCAATATTTCTCTGGCTGTACCCGTACTCAGTCCAGGCACTCTGAAGGTATATACCGCTGCCTGAAGAAGGCTTTATCTCATGATCCTCCCAGACAGGCTTATTATCTATTTTAACAGTTATATGGTCACCGCTCAATGAAATATCAAGAAGCCTGTTTCCCAGTTCATTTATCTGTATCTCGGGCCTGTATTCTTCGGCCCCTTCTTCTACCGACCTGACCTTGGCACTTGCCGCCTCATTCGACAGTTTTGTGTACTCAACTGACTGGGCGTGGCTCACGGCATATCTTGCAAAGACGGAGTACTCCCCGGCAAGTGAATCCCTCTTATCCTCTTCAACAGAAACCTTTGGTATCTCATCAAAGTCGTACAGATCGACCTCTTCAAGTATCTCTCCGTCCTCGATCATATAGAGGATATTGTTCATAAGCCTTATCTCCACTCCCTTTGAAAGCTCATCGTCAGAGCGCAGAAAGACTGACTGACACCCAAGCTTGTTGCCTTTAAGCTCAGCTGAGAAATTAAAGTCACTCGGCAGATCCTTTTTGAGCTTTATTACTCCTGTGTCCTGAGGAAGTGATGTGACAGCGATGAGCTCCTCATTTTTCTTAAACTCACTGGCGCCCTTGAGGCTCTCCCAGTTTTCTTTTTCCGGAAGATACCCGTCAACAAAAACTATGATCGGCTTGTCATCTTCCGGCAGGTCATCCCATATCCTCATCAGAAGATGATTGGTATACCAGTTTGCCTGAGGCTGCATTCTGGTCAGGTCATATATGCTGCTGTTCCTTTCATTTAATGAAAATCCCTCGCGGTTGAAATTCATCTCAAAGGTATCTGCTATCGACTCCTCATTTACAGCACTGACCTTGGCATTTTCACCGTATTTGCCGGTATTGGAATGAAGAAGCACATAGGCCCCCGGAACCTTGCCAAGTCCCTGATTGTACTCCTCCTTCATCAGTTCATACTCGCCCGATATCCTCTCCCTCATCTGCGAAAGCGTCTCTTTCGGGACATCATTGGCATCCCTTATGAAATCCATAAGAAAGTGGTTGTAATCCCTGCCAAAGTATTTTGCCATGAGTGAGTACTCGGTACTCTCCAGCTCGCCTATATATCTGTGATATCTGTCAAAAACATTTATGTAGCTCAGCCTGTAGCCGTTACTTCCTATCTCCCAAAAGCTCGTGTCCTCGAGTTTCAAAAGATCCTCAGGCATAAGGAAGTAGGTGTCCTTAATGGTAAATTTATCGGCATACGTGAACATTGTGGCTTTATAATTGTACTTTTCCATGACCTTCTGGGAGTACACAGACGTATCATGCCTTCCGTCTTCAAACATCAGGAAAAGAGCCTTATCCGGAAGCGGAGTCCCCTCCTCGTAGTACTTTTTTATATCATCCTGTGTTATAGTCACATACCCTATATCATGGAGCGCTTTGAGGTGCTCGGAGAGCTTGTTCTCGGAAATCCTTGACGTTGTACTCTCTCTGTCCACACCAAAGTAAGACAGTGCCACAAATCCGTGGTCATCGCCCGAAACTACGGATGTGTCGGCCGTGCTATAAGGTTTATACGTTATAAATGTAAACAGCTGGCTTATGATCCATGCAAGAACAGCGATCAAGATCAAAAGCTGGATGATAGAACTTATCAGTTTTTTAACGTCTTTCTTTGTCTCTATCTTATACATTTACATGGTCTCCTGCCTTTTTATCTCTTTTGCAATTGCAAGGTCAATGATCCTGGAGGTATTGCTGTTGGCAACCTCGATTTCTCTGATAAGAGCATCTATCTGCTCATCTCTCTTAGTGATTATCTCGTCTCTTATCCTGACCTGTTCAACCAGGAATTCTTTCTCCTCCTTATGCTGTCTCATAAGCTCTTCAATCTTTTCTTCGAGAGCTCTTATCCTGTAATCGGTAAAGTTCTCATCAAGGCCGGGCTTCAAAGAAGAGGCCACTTTGTCATCGCCTGCCGGAATCTCTTTCGGCCTCATGCTCGTCGATACATTCCTTGCAAAGGCTGCAGCAGCTACTGAAGCTGCGGCTGCAGAAGCGCCCATTTCTTTCTCATCAGCAGTATCTGTGCTCTCTTGTGTTTCTCCGGCTTCAGCAACTGCGCCTTCGCTCTCGGAAGCTTTTTCAGTTTCAGCAACTGCGGCTTCACTTTTGACAGCTTCACTTTCAATTTCAGCAACTGCGGTTTCACTCTCGGAGGCTTCTTCTGCCGCTTCAGATACAGAAGCTGTACTTTCAGCTGCTTCCTCTTCGGCTTTTGCTAAGGCAGCTTCGCTCTCTGCTGCTTCAGGTTCAAAAGCTCCACCCTCAGCAGTTTCCGGTACCATTTCTGTACCGGGTGCTTCTGTAACAGGCACTTCTGTAACAGGCACTTCCATAACAGGTGCTTCTTCGGCACCCTTCTTTTTCGTTTTGCTTACAGGCACATCATCATAGAATTCTTTTAGGGCAGCGGCTTTGATCATCCTCTTCCCGTCTACTTCAGAGACATATTTTTCAAATCTGCCGCCCTCCATCTGGCTGAGCACATCTTCTTCGCTTATACCGATAACGCCGGCAAATTCAGAAGCCGTAATGTATTTTTTGTTTCGAAGAAGTCTTCTTTTAAGCTTTCTCTCTGCGGCCTTGACATCCTCAGGTGTCATTCTTGTGCCCCAGGTCGACTTCCAGAAAGTAAACCATGCAATTGGCATCTGCCACAAAAGGACGCACTCGTAGTATATGCAAAAGAGCATGCCGTACATCCACGTTGAGCTCTTTCGCAGCAGGAGCTGTGCCATACTCATCAGCATGGACATCAGGAATATTCCAAGAAGGAACGCGGTAGGGAATATATGCCTTGTAAACGGAACATATACAAGGTTGTATAAGACGACAATGGGAGCTGCGATGGGCACAACAATTCCCATGTAGAAAGTTACAGCCGCAAAAGGCTCCTTTTTCCACATGAATGTTGCCGCGATAAGTGATTCGCGAAGCCACGATCTCTTCCACCTCATCTGCTGCTTGAGGAAGACCTTGTGTTTATTTGGCACGATGGTCTGACAGACCGCCGTGTCCTGATAATTGGTCCTGTGATGGCGAAGAATAAAGTTCGTCATTGACCTGTCATCGCCGAAGGTCGCCTTCTGGCCAAGGAACTTCTGGTTCAGCCACGCATCCTTGTTCTCAAGGATGATGGATTTTCTGTAGCAGGCAAGTGGTCCCGAGAGGCAGGTTACAGTATCAAAAAGACCCTCTGCAGCCTTCATGACTCTGAATGCCACATAGTATCTTACGGCCTGCATCTTGGTAAGCGCATTCGTGTAGGTATTTGCAACGTCGGTTCTTCCCGAAACACCGCCCATCTTGGGGTCCTTAAAGGGCTGTACCAGATTTCGGATCGCAAACGGATCAAGGAAAGAGTCCGAATCAACGAAAACAACAAGCTCGTGCTTAGCTTTTTCCGCTCCCAGCACAAGAGCTTCTCTCTTACCCATGTTCTTTGGCTGAACATAGTAGGAGAGTCTTTCATCGACATGATAGATCTCAGGAGCTTCCTGTTTGAGCTTTTCGACAATTTCCTCTATCTTTTCAACGGATCTGTCAGAGGAGTGGTCATCGATTACTATTACTTCCAGCTTATCAATGGGATATTCCTGGTTCATGCAGCTGGTTATGGTCCTGTGTATCCACTCCTGCTCATTAAAGCACGGTATCAGTATCGTGACACCCGGAGTGTAATCGGGATCTATCTTTTTGGGTCTGTAGAAGGCACCAAAAAGATATCTGCTAAGAAGGAATACCGCAGTTATCAGACTGTAGAGATATAACAGCTTATTGAACTTGAAGTAGATGACACTCTCCGCTCTCATAAGGAGAATGCACGCAACGCAGAAGGCAATGAGCAGGGTCGCTGCGGTAAACATATACCTGTCCTTGTTGGCGGCTGCATAGTTGTGAAGGTGCTTGGTGAAGGTGACAGCAATCCTTGTCTGCCCTTCAGGTGTCGTAAATCTCCTTACAACCAGTACCTTCTGACTGACGCTCATCTCATTGCCCTCCGGCATACTTCCGGGAACAACTCTGAATTTCGCCTTCAGCCTTGTAGCTTTCGCAAGAGCCTCATAGTCACCGGGGTCGACTTCCATGAGCATACCTGTGTTTGAAATGTCGATCACTTTACCGACACAGGTCCTTCTTATACCGTCAGAAGCATAGGTCTTTAGCCTGACATTAAAACCGGTGATATATCTAATGCCGGATTCCTGCTCGAAAATATAGTCTTCGTACTTTTCTATTTTTTTGGAGGGGTCATGAGCTCTTCTGTCAATATTGCTGCGCTTGTGCGTAGAATCAGGAACATGCGCCAAAAGACGCCTGTCCTTCTTCTCTTCAACAAGAACATCCTGTGTATTTGCTTTTCTCTTCCTGAACTTATCTACAAAATCCATAAACACCTCAGTAATCTTATGTGAGACATTAATGCAGATAATCATCAAGCCTTGCTATAGTGTATCCCTGGCTCTGCCACTCAGGTATCATTATGTCCAGGGCTTCTGCTGTAAACTTCGCGTTTGGAGACATATGCATTACAAGGCAGCTTCCGTTGCCAACCGTTGCTTTGCCATACCAGGTATTAAGTCCGTGCCTAAGTTCATGAACAAGGTCATCTACCGTAGCGGCACTGTAATCCTTGGTACTGAAGTCGCCGTTTACAATGTATGAGTACCCGACATCAAAGATCTCGTACATTCCCTGGCGGCTGACAGCAAGTGTCGGCGGTCTGTAAATTGTTGTAAGCGAACGCTTTCCGCCAACCACAACATCGCCGCAGTATTTATTGAGGATCTTATAACTGGTCACTATGTCGTTTCTTAGCTTTGCTGCATCCTCTTCGGTGAGTGTCTTATACTTGTAATTGCCCTTTCCATCCGGCTCCACGTACCAGGCAGCCATATGCGTATTTGAATGGGATCCCACAAGATGTCCGTCCATTGCTATCGCCCTCAAAAGATTCGGATTGTTGGCCACATTGTTCGTCCTTACAAAGAAGTTGCCTTTAGCTCCGTATTTTCCAAGAACATATAAAAGTTCATTTATATCTTTTTCATAGCCCCAGTCGTCAAAGGTCAGGAAAATCACCCTGTCATTTGTCACCTTCCCGTTTACATCAAAGAGTTTTTTGTCTTCGTCTGTAAAGCCGGGGATGTCCGATACGTCAGGGTTTCCTATGTATCTCGATGCCATATAGCTGTTCTGCTCCTGGGCAGTTGCCATGTTTCCAAGAACATTTTTATTTTCAAAGACTGCCGCGCCGCCGCCCCTTCCGGGTGAATAGCAGTATGCCGTGTGTGAAAGATCACTGAATGTCTTCACCCTGTAAGACGTCTGCGCAATCCTCTGTCCATATACATCTGTATAGGTAAGTGACCCTATCTCTCCTGTGATAAATCTCTTTAAAAGACTTCCAAGGAGCGTATTCCCCGAATCAGGTGCAAGATCCTTATCCGCGCTGAAATAGTTCATATGGAAATAGGCAATGCTTCCTCGATGGGCATCTATCTTTTCGCTCATCGCATTATAAAAGCCTGCATCCCGGGCTTCCTGATACTTGGACTGAACCAGCGCGTACTCATGTCCTACAAGGCTGCACCCTGTAGCCGAAACAGCCTCTTTTGTCTCGTCAGTCAGCTCTCCGTAGGGCTGGAATACGAGGTTTAGATCTATGTCATACTTCCACTTGGCAAATTTCTGCGCACCCATTATATACTCTGCGACCGTGTTAAAATCTGATTCAGCATCACTTCCGGGAACATATGCAAGTCCTATCTCATTGCCGTTTGCCAGAATAAGTTTGATCTGGTCATCACAGGACATCATCTCCGGGACCGTCACAAAAAATGTCCCCCTGTATCCCCTTGACGCAAGAATGCTGATGACATCATTTACTACCGCTCTGTTGGTAACTCCGTAAAAGATCATACTCATGGCCTTTTCAGAGGTGTATATCATGTTTCTCTGATATGCCTGTTTTCCGCCGTTGGTCTCTCTCAGGGCAATAAGAGTGCTCTCTTCGATCTTTGGAATTGTATTTGCTGTTCTTACAAGATCCGTGACATCAACGATCCTGATCTTCTTTTTCCCGCTCTCTAAGATGAAGCTCTTTAGCTTGTCAAGATCCTCCTCTTTTGTAAGATCGACGCAGTTTATTCTTCCGATACCGGTACTTAAGCCATTTTGAAAGGGTACAATATCAAGTCCCGCAACAGCGCAGGCATAGCTTAAGTTGTCAAAAGTTTTGCCCTCAGGCATATAGTATCTGACCTTAACCCTGAGGTCCTTTTGTATCTTACGCACTTCAGAGTTTACGGACTCATAGATGTCTGCTACCTCTTTTCCGGCAAAATCATTATCAGCCACGGCCCTGCTTGCGATTGAGAATTCACCGTCGGCAATTTTATTGACCGTCGCTTCATACTCTTCAATATCTTTGCTGTTAATGAAAAAAGTTGCCTTTGACTCTGACTCTTTTAATATGTCCAGAAGCTCATCCATGTACTCTGCATTATCTGAAACCCCCTTAAATGCAAGAGCAGCAACATTCTCCATTGTCTCTACCTTTGTATATTCATCAGCTTTTATTCCGCTGTTTCTCTCGATCAGTGAAGCTACATATTCCTCGTCGGTAAGAGCCTTTAATGTATCAAGCCTGGCTATTTTGCACTGCTGCTCATCAAGGGCATCAAGAAACCATGAAAGAACCTCAATAACATCGGTCTCTTCTTCCTTGTCTTCCTCTGCATCAACACCCGGCTGCTTGTCAATTGCCGGCTTTCTCCACTCGACCTTTGGTGCCAGCTCAAGTGCGTCTATGATGCCGTTTAGTTTAAAGACAACGATCGATCCGTTTGAAAGCCTTGCAGCATACTCACCGGCCTTCTCTTTATCTGCAAAGCTCTTTGCGTTGAGATATTTTCCGGGAGTGGGCGCAATAAGCTTGGCATATCCGCATGCCTTTGCTGCAGTGCGTATATTGCCTGTGTAGTAGGGATTGTTCAGAAGAAGCTTATTTGGTGCAAAATCTGTCAATGTGGAAAAGACCTTTCTTGAAGAGACAAGGTCATAGATGATTTCTTCATCAGACATGGTATCAAGGGCATCGTCGCCGTTAAGTCCATTGTCAACGAGCTCATGCCCTTTTTGTTTGATGAGTTTTACAGTATTGTCATCTTCTGCGGCTTCAACCGCTGTAACCGCAAAAGAAGCCTTTATCTTGTGATCCTCCAAAAGCTCAATGGCTCTCTCAACAAGCACATTGTCCTCAGCTCCCTGAAGGATCAGTGCAATCTGTTTCTCAGGAATGGTGTTGTCATCTCTTATGATCTTGACGCTCTCACATCCCTCATTGTACTTATCAAGAGCTTCCTGATACTCCTTTGAAGCATCATAAGTTATCCGCTGAACTTTATTAAGATCAACGTTTTCATTGGTAGTTTTGCTTTTCAGGGCCGGCAGTCCGCAGCCGGACAAAGAAGCTGTCAGCAGGGCCAGACATAATATAAGATCTACTGTCTTTCTTACGATTGTCCTCATATAGCAGTTCACCCCAACAATTTTTATACCTTAAATAACCCGCTCTGCCACTTTTCCAATTTATATTATACGATAAAGCGTCCACAAATAACAACGGTTATATTTAGATTTAATAAAAAAGAGAGGCATCCATTACAGATGTCTCTCTAATCTTTACTGATCACTCTGATGATCGTGACGCGCGGAACCAAGTCTTACAAGGGCTCTGTATAACTTGGCCTCTGCCCTGATGCGGGCTTCCTTGTCAAGCTGCTGGTCCTTGAGCCTTTCCTCCGCTCTTTCCTTGGCGGCCTTAGCACGCTCTATATCGATGTCTTCACTCCACTCCCAGGTGGTAGGGAGGACTCTTACCTCGCCATTCATGACCGAGATCATTCCGCCGATACAGGCAGCCTTCCTCTCTGTTCCGTCCTCCATGGTAACCTTGGCAGTGCCCATGCCGATCGCCGTACAGTAGTCGGTGTGGCGGGCAAGAATCTCAATGTCACCATCTATGGTACGAAGAAGTATCTTCTGAACTTCACCCTCAAAGTCCTGGCCATCCATGGAAACAACCGTTAAATGATACGTAGACATAGCCGCTCCTTTTTACTTTTTAGCCTTTTCAAATACTTCATCAATAGTTCCAACGAGTAGGAATGCCGACTCGGGAAGATCGTCGCACTCGCCGTCAAGTATCATCTTGAACCCTCTGATAGTCTCTTTAAGCGGAACATATTTTCCGGGAAGTCCTGTGAACTGCTCAGCAACTGAGAAGCTCTGGGACAGGAAGTTCTGTACCTTACGCGCTCTGTAAACAGTCAGCTTATCCTCTTCCGACAGCTCGTCCATACCCATGATCGCGATGATATCCTGAAGTTCACGGTATCTTTGAAGAACCTGCTGAACGCCCTTGGCTACTTCGTAGTGCTCTTTTCCAACTATATCCGGTGAAAGGATACGGCTTGTGGAATCAAGAGGATCAACAGCAGGGTAAATACCCTTTGAAGCAATATCTCTTGAAAGAACCGTAGTGGCATCAAGGTGTGTGAATGTGGTTGCAGGCGCGGGGTCTGTCAGGTCATCCGCAGGCACATATACGGCCTGAACAGAAGTGATAGATCCCTTCTTGGTAGAAGTGATACGCTCCTGAAGAGCACCCATTTCCGTTGCCAGTGTAGGCTGATAACCTACGGCTGAAGGCATACGTCCAAGAAGCGCCGAAACCTCAGATCCTGCCTGTGTAAAACGGAAGATATTATCGATGAAAAGAAGCACGTCCTGATTCTTGACATCACGGAAATACTCAGCCATTGTAAGTCCGGAAAGACCAACTCTCATTCTGGCTCCCGGCGGCTCGTTCATCTGACCGTAAACCAGAGCTGTCTTGTCAATAACTCCGCTCTCCTTCATCTCACCGTAAAGGTCGTTTCCTTCACGGGTACGCTCACCAACGCCGGTGAATACGGAAATTCCGCCGTGAGCCTTGGCTACGTTATTGATAAGCTCCATGATAAGAACCGTCTTGCCAACTCCGGCACCTCCGAATAGACCGATCTTACCGCCCTTTGCATAGGGGCAGATAAGGTCAACTACTTTGATACCCGTCTCAAAGATCTCTGTAGCGGGAACCTGGTCCTCATAGGACGGTGCGGGACGATGGATTGCCCATCTCTCCACCCCTTCAGGAGCAGGCTGATTGTCTACAGGCTCTCCGAGAAGGTTGAAAATTCTGCCCAGACACTTTTCACCAACCGGTACAGTGATAGGGCTTCCCGTATCTTTTGCCTCAGCTCCGCGGACAAGTCCGTCCGTGGAACTCATAGCCACGCATCTGACAACGTCATCGCCGACCTGCTGGGCAACTTCTGCCACAAGTCTGCGGTCCTCTATCATTATCTCTATGGCATTGTGAAGATCAGGAAGCTCACCCTCTTTAAAGCGGATGTCAAGTACAGGACCTGTAACCTGTATTACCTTTCCAACATGATTTTCACTCATTGTAAACTCCTTATTTTACTAAATTAATGTCTATGAAGTTCTTGCTCATATAGTACACTCGCAAGAACAAAGTAGTACACCAGGCTCGATAGAACCTCGCCAGGTGATTACTTTTCGCGATAAATCGCTCGCCAGAACAAGCTTCACACTAAGCTCGACAATACCTCGCTAAGTGTTCAGCTTTCAGCTCCGGCGACGATCTCTGTGATCTCCTGCGTGATGCTTGCCTGACGCGCCCTGTTGTAGTACAGGCTCAAGGTATCTATCATCTCCTCAGCGTTGTCAGTTGCTGCCTCCATCGCAGTTCTGCGGGCAGCGAGCTCACTTGCGTAGGATACGTTGATACTGGAATAAAGAATTCCTGCCAGGTATTCCGGAACAATAGCATTGAACACGGTCTCCGAATCGGGCTCGTACAGGATCAGTTCTCTTGCTTTTCCGTCAGAGTTTTTTTCTTCGGTTCTTAAATCTGACAGAGGTAAAAGAGATGACGCTGTAGGCACCTGTGAGAGCATGGATACAAAGTTTGTGTAGCAAAGGAAGATATGCCCAAACTCTCCGGAGGAGTATGCATCGCAAACAATTTTCGCGATCTGGAAGCAGTCTGAGATATTTATCTTGGCAACCTCGGCATATTCCTCAGTGTAGAGAGGAATATTTCTGTGCTTGAAATGCTCTACAGACTTTTTTCCGATAGGAAGGACTGTGTAGTCCTTTCTGCCCTCTGTCTCTGCTTCCATGAACTTGAACAGGTTGGAGTTATAGCCACCGGCCAGTCCCCTGTCTCCGGCGATGACAACATAGAGCCACTTGTCATTGTCTGAAACCTTCGTGTATGGAGATCTGTAATCCGTGTTTGAATTGGCTATATCCGTAAGTGTATCAAGCATGGTCTGAAGATAGGGCTTTGATGCATCTGCTCTCTCCTTGGCCTTTCTTAGCTTTGATGCAGCAACCAGCTGCATGGCCTTTGTGATCTGCATCGTGCTCTGAACGCTCTTGATCCGGAGTTTAACAGCTTTCATTGATCCAGCCATTTTTTCCTCCTATCTGTTATGCAAACCTGACCGCTTATCCCTTCTGTTTAAGGAAGTTATCTGTATAAGCGTCCAGTGCCTCTTTTAACTTGCTTTCAGTCTCGCCCTCAAGCTTGCCGCTCTCGCGGATGCCGTTCATTGCTGCTATGCCGGAAGGATTGGAATCAAGGAACTGATAAAGTCCTGCCTCATACTCAGCAACATCAGAAGCTTCAATCCTTATAAGTATGTTATTGACAACAGCATAGAGTATTGCTACCTGCTTCTCTACAGGTACAGGCTGGTTCTTGTCCTGCTTCAGGACTTCAACGATTCTCTCGCCCTGCGCAAGACGAGCCTTGGTGTCTTCGTCAAGGTCTGAGCCAAACTGCGCAAAGCTCTGCAGCTCTCTGTACTGTGAATAAACAAGTTTCAGTGTACCGGCAACCTTCTTCATAGCCTTGATCTGAGCGTTACCACCAACTCTGGATACCGAGATACCCGGGTTTACAGCCGGCATGATTCCGGAGTGGAAGAGCTCGGTCTCAAGGAATATCTGTCCATCTGTGATGGAGATAACGTTTGTCGGAATGTATGCCGAAACGTCTCCGGCCTGAGTCTCAATGATAGGAAGTGCCGTAAGTGATCCTCCTCCGTTCTCATCAGAGAGCTTGGCTGCTCTCTCAAGAAGTCTTGAGTGCAGGTAGAAAACGTCTCCGGGATAAGCCTCACGTCCCGGCGGTCTTCTTATAAGAAGGGAGAGTGCACGGTAAGCTACGGCATGCTTGGAAAGATCGTCGTAGATACAAAGCACGTGTTTTCCCTTGTTCATAAAGTACTCGCCCATCGCGCATCCCGTGTAAGGTGAGATGTACTGAAGAGGTGACGGCTCCGATGCGGTAGCTGCAACTACGATGGTGTAGTCCATGGCTCCGCCCTTTTTAAGGTCATCAACCAGGGCTGTTACTGTAGATCTCTTCTGTCCTATAGCGACATAGATACAGATAACGTCCTTGCCCTTCTGGTTAAGTATTGTGTCTATTGCGATCGTGGTCTTACCGGTCTGTCTGTCGCCGATGATAAGCTCACGCTGTCCTCTTCCGATAGGGATCATTGAATCGATAGCCTTGATACCGGTCTGAAGAGGCTCCTTAACCGGCTGTCTTGCGATGATACCCGGTGCAGGCGACTCAACAGGTCTGTACTCGTTGGACTCGATCGGTCCCTGTCCATCAATTGGCTGACCGATAGCGTTTACTACACGCCCGATCATCTGCTCGCCCACAGGAACAGATACAACCCTTCCTGTGCGCTTAACGGTCTGTCCTTCGCTGATTCCTACATCCTCGCCGAACAAAACCGCCGATACTACTGTTTCCTCGAGGTTCTGAGCCATTCCGAATGTGCCGTTTTCAAATTCCAGAAGTTCTCCGGACATGCAGTTCAAAAGTCCGCTGACACGCGCGATACCGTCGCCGACTGTGAGGACTGTCCCGGTCTCATTCTGAATAATAGCATTCTGATAATTCTTTATCTGGCTTCGAATAACCTCGGATATTTTTTCTGGTTTTAGTTCCATATCATCCTCCGATGTATTGTTTT
>CAMNEA010000058.1 GCA_946536145.1 uncultured Butyrivibrio sp. | reverse complement strand
AATCTCCGCATCATGATCCTTTATGATATCTTCCACATTTTGGATCTCGTCCAGCGGAATGTTGGTGCTTCCCGGAATATGCCCCTCTTTGTACTCAGATTTTGTCCTCACATCCAGAAGGACTGCATTTTGACTGTTTTGGAAGTTTTTTACTTCCTGATTGATGTCTGTTTTCCTGAACAAATCAGATATCCCCATATGTCACCTCTTAGCTGTTACACAGCAATATCCTATTACATGGAAGCCGGAAGCATTTTCCCAAACTCATCATTTATAGATTTTGCAAGCTCTTTACACTGGTTGGCATCCATCCCAGCTTCAACTAGTTTCATACGAAGATCCATCTCAAATGTTATCTGATTGGATTTCTTTATTACTTCCATTATCGGCTTTGCATAGCTGCTGTTTGCCGCACCAAGTACTCTCTTCACTTCTGCCTGTGTAGGAAGCTTTGCCGGCTTAGTCTTTACATCTGCTTTTGCGACCTTAGAAATCTTCTTCTCAGCTTCAGCCTTGTTCTTCTTTGTCCTTCCTTCTTCGACTGTCACTTCAGTGGTCTCATCAGCCTTTACAATCTCAGTTTTAGGCTCTGATGTTTTCTTCAAAGGCATTTTTGCTGTCCTTTCCTTCGGATTCCTTTTCGATTCTGCCACCACATTGGCAGGAGTATTCTCAGACAACGTTTCAACTGATTTCTCAGAAGGCTTTGATGTGCTCTTTCTTTTTGCGGCTGATTTTTTCATAAGAAATGGTGCCAGAGCTTTCAGAAGGTAACTATCATCTGTATATATTTCAAATTCCTTTTCTGTTGCTGTGAGCTGTCCGATAAGCATAGCCTGAGTAATTCTGAGAATATTCTTCCCATCCTGGGCTGCTGTATCTTTAAGCTCTGGAAGGAGTTTTACTTCCATATTCTTTAATGATTCATCCTGATATGCAGATACAGGTATAGCACCATCAGGTGATGCCAAAACAATAACCTTGTCATTTGGCTTTACCAGATTAAGTTTAGATGGAAAATAGTTTTTGTTCAGAATAATGATATGTAACATATGAAATCCCTCCTCCAATACATCTTGATTATAGAACCCGATGAACATATTTTTCAAGGAAGTGCACAAAAAAGCCTGCATCAACACCGATACAGGCTTTTTCATCAATCTGTTAATCTTTCATTCATCCTTTAACGCTTCCGGCTGTAAGCCCCTGAACAAAGAACCTTTGACATGATACAAATACCACAAGAATAGGTATCAGACTAAGAACCGACAGTGCAAACACATAGCCCCACTGCGTAAATTGGTGTTGACCAAAAAAGCCTGATATCGCTATAGGCAGTGTTCTTTTCATGTCATCATTGATAACAGTATTCGCCCAAGGGAACTCCTCCCATGCAGTCAGAAAGTTAAATATCGACACCGAGGCAATTCCCGGTTTGGCTAGTGGGATGGCCACGTTAAAGAATACGACCAGTATACTCCCACCATCCATATATGTCGCTTCATCAAGCTCTTTAGGGATATTCTCAACAAACCCTTTGATCATAAATGTAGAGTATGGAATAACCCATGCAACATAGAAAGGAATGAGTCCCCATATACTGTTAATAGTCTTTAACCTAACTGCAAGCTCATACTGTGGTACGATCATCGTTGTCCCCGGGATTATCATTGTAAGTATTATGAATCCAAACAAAAGACTTCTTCCGGGGAACCTGAATCTTGCAATGACAAATGCAAGTGCAGATGAAACAATTGCAGAAAGTCCTACCGTCAGTACAGAAACCAGTATGCTGTTTGCAAAATTGTTCAAAAACTTCTTCTGCCCAAGTATATATGCATAATTTTCAAAAGTTATCTCTTTTAACTTAGGGAAAAACTTTGGTGGGTACTCATAAAGTGCTCCGTTAGGTTTTATGGATGTACTCACCATATATATCATAGGCATTATCACTATTATAAGGCCGGCAATAAGGATCAGGTATATTACCAGCTGAGAACCTTTTCTTTTGATCATTGCTGCTTCACCCCTCATCCTTATTCTGCATCAACCTGAACTGCAAGACCGCCAAAATCGCAAGCACAATTGCAATGATAAAAGATAAAGCTGCAGAATAACCAAATTTACCATTACTGAATGCCTTATAGTACATCCAGGTAAGCACTACCTCAGTATCGTGTCCCGGCTTACCACCAGTGATAAGTTTTGTAGATGTATAAACGTTGAATCCGCCTATCGTAAGCATAACAAGTGCAAAAAGAATTGTTCCTCTAATGCCTGGAAGGGTTATATTCAAAAACTTCTGCATAGAACCGGCTCCATCAAGCGACGCGCTCTCATATAATTCCAGAGGAACAGTCTGTAATGCAGCGAGAAAAACAACCATATTCCAGCCTATACCCTTCCATATTCCAAGGAGCATGGCAACTGTCATTCCACCCCACCTGGAATCCAGCCACCTCACATTTTGTGAGGTGACATGGATAACATTAGTAAGGAAATAATTCAGCAGTCCTTCTGTATTGAATACATACTTAAACACAAGTGAAGCAATAACCCATGATGTGATTACAGGCAGATAATACGCCACTCTGAACCCGATCTTTACGTGACTTATGGAATTTATGAGCATTGCCACCAGTAATCCCAATGCCATCTGTGCAGGAACAGTGATCAGCGTATATACTATTGTATTGGTAAATGCGATCCTGAAATTCTCATCAGAAAGCACAGTTCTATAGTTCTCAAATCCGATGAATTCCTGGTCCAAAAATGAGCCAAAATCCCACTTGAAGAAGCTCATCCAAAAAAGTCTGATTATCGGATATACTGTAAAGATCCCAAAAACCACCAGTCCGGGCAGAAGAAGCAATAATATCTGCAGTCTGCTTTTAGCATTAAACTTCATCTTTTTACTCCGTAATCACTTTCCAAATTATTCAGCAAGGAGTGTATCTACCTTTGCAGCAAGCTCATCCATTGCTTCCTGTGCAGATTTGTCTCCGTTTACTACATCTGTAACTGCAGCTGCAAGCTCCGAATCAAATTCTGACCAGCATGCAACTGTTGGACGGGATTTTGCTGTCTGAAGCTGGTCGATGTATGGTGCAAAGTCTGCAGCCTTTACAGTATCAGACTCAAGAGCTTCTTTGTTTACAGGAATCTGTCCGCACTTTGCCATTTCTTCCTGGGCATACTCACTTGTCATGAACTTCATGAATTTCCAGGCAGCATCTTTATTTGCTGAATTGAACATAGAAATATCTTCACCACCAAGAACTGAAACAGAACCTCCATCCCCAGCAGGTACTGGAGCTGTCTCATACTTAAAGTCAGGATAAGCTCCTGCGAGCTCTGCAACTTTCCATGGTCCCTCGAGAAGCATTGCGTATCTGCCTGTTCCAAAACCATCTGTCATTGGAATATCACCACTGTTCCATCCAGTTATAGCCCCGGCTTTGTAAAGATCAGCAAACATTTCGATTGCTGCGACAGTCTCTTTACTGTTAAGGTATCCAGTAGCCTTCGTCTGTTCCTCATTTGTGAGGCTTCCGCCCATACTCCAGATAAACGGACATAGATTCCAACCTGAAAGTCCCGGCTCATCATAGCCCCATACCTGCTGACCATTTGCATTAGTCCCGGAAAGCGCCTTGCAGGCATCTGCGAACTCTGTCATGGTCTTTGGTGCCTCAATTCCGGCTGCTTCAAGTGCTTCTACGTTGTAGTACAGTATCTTAGTGTTTGTATTAAGTGCAAGACCATAGTTATCTCCTGCAATCTCAGCAGTAGACATGGCGCTGTCCAAAAGACCGCCGGCTACTTCGTTATAATCACTCATCTCCTGATTAAGAGGAACAAGGATCCCCATCTTCTGAAATTCAGGTATCCATGCGCTATCGAGTCTTGCAACATCAGGCAAAGTGTCAGATTCAGCACTGATAAGAAGCTTATCATGGAGATCCGCCCATTCATGTGATACAGCATTTACCTTGATCCCGGGATTCTCCTCTTCAAATTTGGGAATCAGAACTGTAGTTAATGTTTCATTTTCTGCTGATTGTGCGCTATAATGGTGCCAGAAGTTAATTGTAACTTCGTCAGCTGATTCAGTCTCAGCACTATTAGATTCTGTTTCAGTTTTTGTTTCAGTTGCTGTTTCCTGGTTCTCTGAGCCAGATGCAGATTCTGCTGGTGATGCCTGCCCACATCCTGTCATAGCCGCCAAGCATGTTGCAGATGCGAGTAAGATTGCCAGCACTTTTTTTCTCTCTTTCATTTGATATTCCTCCTTAATTCTTGACTTTTATTACCTTGACACTACAAGGTTCAATGGCTAAATTGCCATCTGTAGCACTTTTAACTTTTTCATTCGTTATCAGATCCGTTCCGCCTTCCATTCCTCTGGTATCCATCTCAAATACAGAATCACCTTTGTTAAGCATTACTATTATTCTTTCGTTTTCAAGGGTCCGCTCAAAAGCAAGAAAATCATTTTCATCACTGCTGAGTATCGATCTGTAAGAACCTTTTCTTATAGCTGCGTGTTCTTTCCTAAGACGAATAAGAGTCTTATACCAGTTAAACAGTTCTTTGTTTTGCTTTTCCTCTTCCCACACCATGCATTTTCTGCAGTCCGGGTCGTTATCACCTGTTATCCCTACTTCGTCGCCGTAATATAACGCCGGTGAACCGACAAACAGCATTTGGAATGCCACAGCAAGTTTCATTCGTTCAACATCACCATTGCAGTAGAACAGGAATCTTTCAGTATCATGGCTATCGATAAGGTTGTATAGAACATTGTGCGTCTCAGTCTTATATAGCCCCAACATCCTGTTGATCCTGTGATCAAATCCTGATGCACTCAGCTTTTCATACCCAAAGTAGTCTCTTAAAGCATCCCTGAACATGTAGTTCATTACACTGTCAAGGCGCTTTGCTGATGTAAGCATCCCTCCATATCCCCAGGTTTCTCCGATAAGGATTATGTCCGGATATCGTTCCTTTAATGCAGCTCTTGCCTCCTGCCATACAGTACTGTCAACCTCGTCTGCAACATCAAGTCTCCAGCCATCAATTCCATACTGTCTTATCCAAAAATCCATGACATCTACTATAAACTTACGAACTTCAGGATTTGATGAATTGAGTTTTGGCATGTACTTATATGCTCCAACGCATTCATAATCCTTATGTGTCACAGTGATCTCTTTTTCCTTACAAGGGAGAAACCAGTCATAGTACCGGGAAGCTGATCCATTCTTACGTACATCTTCAAACTGCATGAAATGAATCCCGGTATGATTGAACACGCCATCCAGAACAACCTTTATACCATTCTCATGCAACTCCTTTACCAGATTCCCAAACTCTTCATTGCTTCCAAAGCAAGGATCAATGCTGTAGTAATCTGTCGTTGCATATTTGTGGTTGAAATCTGCCTTGAAGATGGGATTAAAATAAATCACTTCTATGCCCAGTTCTCTAAGATAAGGGATCTTAATTCTTACTCCCTCAAGATCTCCACCCATAAAGTTTTCTCTGGTTGGAGGCTCACCCCATTTCTGTGTATCCTCTGGATCATTAGATGTATCTCCGTTGCAGAATCTTTCGGGGAAAATCTGATAATAAACTGCTCCTTTTGACCATTCAGGATACTCAACTACATCTCCCGGATTTGTGTAAAGGAATTCAAAGAATCCATCTTCCGGAATGTCTTTGCCAAATCCAGTTGCTGAATAATACAGGGTTTCGCCATGGTTATCTGAAAGAATAAAGAAATACTTCTGATACCTTGCCACCTTAGAAAACTCTATCCCAGCTTCATAGTAATCAAACAGATCATCACTATAAAGCTTAACCAACCGACAGACCTTTTTGGAATCAAGCGTTGTCCGGCTGAAATATACAATCTGACTCGCAGCTAAATCATCTTTTGCTGCCCTTAGCCTTACAATCAGTTTGTTCCTTTCTACCGGGTAGATAAAGTCCTCGGTGTTAATATGCAAAACCGCTTCTTTTTTCACCATGTCTCCTTTCCTATTTTTGCTTTAGCCTCGTCGAGTCTCGCTCAATGATCTTTGCTTCAATAAGCTGGCTCTTTGCTTTCTTTTCTTTGCCGCTTATTGCCTTTAACAGGAGTTCTGCAGCTGTTTCTCCCATCTTATATGTATCAACGTCAACGACGCTAAGCGCTGGTTCCATGTACTCAGCCAGTGGATAATTATCAAATGTGATGACTCCGATCTGCCTGGGAACATCAAGCTTTTTTGCTTTTAATGCCTTTAGAACTTTATATGCGATGATATTATTTGAACAGATAAAACTGTCTGTATCCCGCTTTCCTTCAAGAATCTCATTCAGAAATTCATCTATTCTTTCTTCACTGAAAGCATGTACACTGGGGCTTTGGATCCCCTTAGCTTCGCACTCCCGCTCAAATCCTTTGATTCGTTTGCTCTCAAATATTGTTTTTTTGTCTTCTACAAGCAGCATAGGTCTTCGGTAAGCTGATCTTATGAGACAATCAACTGCCTGACGACTGCCCTGCTCATTATCCACATCAACCCAGAAGATTTCTTCCTTTTTGAGCTGAGGTTCACCCATTACAACAAACGGGAATTTGTTTGCAGTCATAAGACAGATCAGTTCATCAGTCATACACTGAACCGGGAGAATGATTCCATCCACTTTTCTTTCCTGTACAAGGGTCTTTATATTATTGCTGTCAGACAATGAATGGTTAGTGATCAGCACACTATACCCTTTTGTCTGTGCAGCAGTTTCAATTGCTATGACACTCTGGATAAAAAAAGCATTTGAAAAAGCATCCTTATTACCGGCATCAATAACAAGACCAATCGTAAATGTACTTCCATTTACTAGGCTCCTTGCCAGACTGTTTGGATGATAATCAAGCTCCTTCATAGCCTGGTTTATCTTCTCTCTTGTCTCTTCAGAAATACTAGCAGTACCATTTATTACACGTGATACTGTCGAAGGATTGACTCCAACTGCTTTTGCAATATCTTTAATAGTAGCTGACATATTCTTCTCCTATGCAAACGTTTGCATAAAACCTTCAAAATTTAGCAATGCAAACGTTTGCATTGCTTATATTCAATGTACTCTTATTAATCGCGCTTGTCAATTATTTTTATATAAAATACCCCCGCAAATTGCAGGGGTAAAATTGGCTGTCAACCAAGCATTTTCTTTAGAATATCGTTTTTGCTCATATAAGCAGCCTTCTGAACTTGAACATTTGTCTTAGCCTCCCGCTTAATTACCATGAACTTAAAGAAATGTTCATTTTCCGGAATTCTACTGTCGTATGCTGCATTTCCTATTATTTTGTAGGCTTCACAGTGCCTTCCATCCTTATTCTGATAATAAGAAAGCTCTGTGTGGCAGGAGATATAATCTCCCACCTTAAGTCCTGACTTTTCAATAGCTTCGCAAGCACCGGCATCAGACCAGGCATAGAGATAGTATTTTTTTCTAAGCTTTGGGGCTTCGATCTCTATAGTCATTCTTCTTCCAGCCTTATACTCAACAGTAGTAATATTCAATACTTTGCACCCATAGAATGTCATAGTATTCCAGGGAGCAAACTCCTTATTGCCATTTGGGAGTTCGTAGTCAACATATTTGATTTTCATCGCAATCTCCTTCTTACAGTAATTATTATCGTACTGTTACTTCCAGTCCAGCCGCGATATGATCCACGGACTCAACCGCATCAATTTTTGCAAATAGCCACATTGCCACCTCGTCAGCATCCATACCCTCCAGAACTTTATTGGGGATAAGATGCACACCGGGTTTAAGCACATCAAGAAGCAATCTGTCATTCTTCATGACCCAGTTGGCCATAGGGTTTTCCTGTGGCTTATTTTGATCATTAGCATGCCGTTCAGCTACTCTTTTTGCAGCTTCCCTTTCAATGTGCTCTCTGTGCATTCTCTGTGATGGTGTTTCATCCTTTACTGTAGGACAATTATCCATGACCAAAATCCTGTTCTGAGCTTCCATTGAATCATAATATGCTTTGGAAGCATCATAGGCGTTATTTGGTTCATGTTTTTCCATCTGTTTATTTGCACTGACTATTCCGCCTACTTCTATTGCCGAGCTGGCAATTGCTGTTAAAGCTAATAATACGTCAAACATTTTTTCCTCCTGAGCTGCTTTACAGCAGCTCTTTTTTTATAATTGTTGCAAAGGCTTTTGGAAGCTGCGTCATGTCGCTATAATCAAGGAACTTTGCAGCGTCTTTGGGTGCAATCCCATCAACATAGAGACTTTTAATATCTTTTGCGCAGTCATCAATACCAGCAGTTATAACTGATATTCCCTTTTTCTTATAGCGCTTAACAACTTCCTGGCAATCACGTTTACCGAGTGCCTCACCATATCCCACAGCTGCGGGAAGTCCATCGGATATTATCAGAAGCATCTTAGATGTTGCACTGCTCTTAGAGAGTGCTTCAGCGCAGAAATTTACTGCCCATCCATCTCTGTTGTCATACTCAGGTCTGAGCATGAAGATCCTCTTTTCATCATCCTTGTCCAGGTTGTCGGGATGCGCTACGCATGTCATTACAACATGCTTTTCCGGATAAGCATCGGTTGTATGTCCATATACAGAACAAGGAATTTCCATGAACTGACAGAATTTCCAGGTTATATAAGCACATTTCCTACTCTGATCCATATGACTACCACAGCACATTGAGCCGGAACAGTCCACAAGAACACAAACCTCCATGTCCGGTATATCCTCCGGAAGAACCTTATTTGTAAAGATTCTCTTGTCCTTGCGATAAGTATGTGCTGAGTCAAGCTGCTTCCCAGTATACAGGCCGTTTAAGCGATCACCTTTCTGGCGCTCTTTGATGACTTTGTCCAGGTTTTTCTTTACCCTTCTGGCAATTCGATCTAACTCTTCATGTTCTCTGTCAAACATTTCGATAGCCTCATCATCCGGCTCTACATACTTCTGAATGGACGGAAACTTGTCAGTTCTTCCTTTTCTGGTGTCATCAGCATTTCGTGTCATTGCCTTTACAATATTCTTTTTGGTTGCTATAGCAATTTCTTCTTCGGCAGCGCAATCCTCCAGGTAAGAAAGGTCCCATTCTTCTGGACCTTCTTCATTTGTAGGATTAAAGTCTGCTCCCTCTTCAGGAGTTGTTCCTTCGGCTTCAAAATCCTCATCCTCATCAGAAACAGGGCTTGTCATAGGATCTGAATGTTCAGTCTTATCAGACATATCATCACAGATCTCTCCAAGACTACTAAGCACTTCTTCAAGCGCTTTTTCCTTTTCTTCTTTTGACATTCCGGATTCGGATTCTTCTGCTTCAGAAGTTGTGCTTTCATCTTCAAAATCATCATCTTCTTCAGAGTCCGTTCCCTCTTCAGAGATTGAAGGACTATCAGAATCGTCCATTTTCTCATCTGTACCGGATTCTTCGCCTTCCTCAGATGAATCATCATCTGTTTCTGACGTATCATCTTCCTCAGATGGGCTTTCTTCAGATTCCTCCTCATCATCTTTCTCTTCGTCCTCATCTTCTGAGGATTTTTCAGGTTCTTCCTCTTCTTTGGGCTTTTCCTCTTCTTTTTCTTTCTCCTTCAGGCGCTCAATCTCATCTGAAATGAAGTCGATAAGCATATCAAATATGATATTAACTTCCTTCTTCCTAGCTGCTGAATTATTGGTGTTTACAGCGGCATCAATATGAGATGTCATCCTATAAAAGAGCTTTGTAAGGTCATCAGATACATCCCCGACATTATCAACACCAAACTTGGCGTATATTAGGACCAGCTTTATAACACATCCAATCCTGTCTATGTCGCTTCCAGTTTCTTTAGCCTCTTGTAGCAGACTTTCATATGTCTGGATCCCTTCGTCAGCAAGATGTAGCTTTCTTGCTTTAAGAAGACACTCTCCATATCCGGGAACATGGCGGATAACGCGCTTTTCGATATGGCCATCTTCAACGCAGTTATCCAGAGTCTGATAGACCTTCAGAAATCTTCTTCCCATATTTTCATCAAAACACTCTGCTAATGTTTCTGAGTAGTCGATGATCGGGAAAAGTCTGTTGTGCACAAGTGCATCAAAGCATTTCTCCATAAGTTTAAAATCCGTATAAAGAATATGCCCGCACTCATGCAGGATGATTCCTACTATTATGTAGTATTTGTCCAGCCTTGTAGGCTGACTTTTTATCCAGTCATTATTTAGATTTACAGTGATCATATCGCCATTGGTACATGCGACAGAACTACCATAGTTAATGATCTGAACCTCAATGTGACGTTTAAAGGTCTTACAGACTCCCTCAATAATGCTTTCAAAGTGCAGCTTCATTACTTTGGTAGTAAAAAACTCTTCGTCCGTCATTTTGTCCTTTGCTTCATTTAGAAGTCGTCTTAATACTTTTGCCATGATTTGTTTCTCCTCTCGTTTTCCTATGATTTAGGTTGCTATATATAAAAAGAGCCAGGGCTGATGATATGAGCCTTGACTCTGCTAAGAAATAATAAAAGCCCCGGATATAATCCAAGGCTCTACAAACAATAATACATAAATTAAAAACAACTACTGAACATGTATATTATAACTATTTTTATGGTCTTTGTAAAACATATTGCACTCTGCGCACATTAACTTCTCACGTCTTAGTCCGTAATACTTCCAAAGCACTTTTTTCAAGATTCCCGCATAAAGAAAGAATCCTCAAAATGCGCTTTTGTATGGAAAGACTTAAACTCTAAACGCTACTTAATCCTGTTAATGTTTTTCTTCTGTTCCTCTTTTTCTTCCTTTGCTTCTTTCATTGCCTTTTGCCTTCTTTCAGCTATTTCATAATCCTTAAGACCTTCAGTCCACTTAAGCATTTTGAACGTATCACCAGTTGCCTCATCAGCCTGGAATTCCTTAATCAGCTTATATGTATGTTCACGATGTTCGTTCGTTTCCTTTTCCAATTCAGCCTGAATTTCTTTAACTCTAGCCTCTATTTTTAAATATTCCCCATTTGGAGTATAGCTGCTAGCATGTATTGATTTATCCCAATCCTCAAACAAAATCTCGTCACAATCATACTCAAGTGCACATTTGATACATGCTGCAATATCTTCAGGGAAATAGTCCGTTGTCATATATGACTCACCAAAGCCTTCTTCCCATTTATCAGCTGCTTTCATCCAATACATTCTGATTGTATGATCTCCGGCCGATACTCTGCGTACCTCAGGAACATACCAGTAGAAGTGATATAACCTCTTAAGAGTAATCTCCAAAAATTGTTGTGAAGTTTCAGAAAGAAGGTTTAGATTAAGCGAGAGTCTTCTATGGCTTCTGACATACCCCGCATACTCATAAACCGCTGATCTCATCGCCTTAACAATTAGCCTCGACGGAATACGCTGCCCTTCCTCATAATTTTGGTATGTTCTGGGTTTAAGACCTACTTTTTTCGCAAACTTTTCCTGTGAAAGATCTGTTTTGCTTCTTATTTCTTTCACCATTTTTGCAGAGAAGTATTTCCTAATAGCCAGATTCTTCATACCTCCGCCAAAAATAAATTGCTCAATGGGTTTTTCATACGAATTATCATTAAGCCCTCTTATAATCCCACATATGAGGATTTCAGCGATTTCCATGTCATCACCGCATAGTTCCTCCATACAGTGACCTTCTTCTCCATATACATGTGGGATGCAATCCTCAATAACCAGATCCTTAAATTTGCCATTTAGTTTCTTGATTTCTTCTTTATCAAGGAATTTATATAATTCATCGTGCGTCATTTTCTTGTCCTTTTCTATCACACTCAATTTGCGTATATAATATACACCCATTGAGTGTGTTTGTCAAAAGAAGCATTGTTTCTTTGCGTTTGCAAATAGCAAAAAAGCTCCAGCCATCCTCAGCCAGAGCTTTTCGCGTAATTCTTTCATCCATCTCAAGGGAAAGTCCCCTGAGAATATTGTTATTCTTTTTTCTTCCCTCTCATCGCATTCACTGCTGATGGCGAGAAGTGCTTATTAAAGACTCCGGCGATGACATCTTCGATATCATCTTCGTTCTGTGCAACCTTTTCAAGAACTGTTTCAAGAGCTGCTGCAATGACAGATTTCTCTGTGACCTTGTCTTCGCTCCGCTCTTCCGACTCTAAGATCGCATCCTGCGCCCAATCGATCAATTCTCTGGGACCACACACACCTCCGGTAATGTCCTTTTCACGACAATATTGATGCATATCAACAACGCATTTAGCCATTTTTCTGAGAAGAGTCGCGTTGTTAAATCCCGTCTGTGCCTGAGTACGTGAAAATAGTTCATCCTCCGTTGGCTCCGGTATCTGCTTGATCAGATTGATCCTACTGTAAACAGCTTCCTGAAGATCATTACATCCTTCGTACTCTCTGTTTACTGTGAATGCAATCACGCAATCCGGATGTCTTGTGATCACTTCACCATTTGGAAGCTTTATAAAGCTGTCTTTTCCGCCATTTGCAAGAAGCGGGTTTAGCGCCTCTAAGACAGAAGACCTCTTTATAATGTTTGCCTCCTGGATCTCGCAAAAGCCACCATGCTTTATTGCCTGGATGAGCTCAGACTCGACATATACAAAGTCATTTTCATCGTTAGCACTCTTTTCAAGAAGCCTTTTTGTGATCTCCTGATAGCAGTCTGCTTCAGAATCAAGTTTTCCGGGTTCTTTACCAAAAAGCTTCATAAAAGATGACTTGAAATCATTTTCTACATCGCTAAATGTAGGGATGTCAAGTGCCTTACAAGCTTCGTCGGTGTCTCCTGTTTTTCCCTTTCCTGTATTCGGCATAAGCTGTCCCAGGATGTCAAACTTGTCATCATCCGGGCTACAGGTCTGAGTGTAGTATGGAAGTCCAAGCATCTCTGCTATAGCCTGAGAGCCTTCAGTCTTACCGGTTCCAGATGGGCCATAAAGAAGTATATTGGAAATGCTTTTACGGAATCGCTTTGAAGCAGCTATCCGTTTTGCGGTCTTCATACTCCATTCCGGTACAACGTACCAATCTCCAAGATCGGGAACTCTTGCCTCTTCTTCTGATGAAAGAACTCGATCCTCATCAAGAGGATACATATCCCTGAGTGTGGACGTTGGGATAGTGGTTATTTCCTCATCAAAATCCTCATCATCTGTCGGTACAGGCCTATTAAACACTTTGGGTTCCCCGCAGAAGGTCCTGGTAATTTTGGCTGCATCTATATCAGCCTGAGAAAGCTTCTTAGGTTCCTGCTCGTACCTAACAGGGGCTGTGGACTTATCATCCTTAAGTCTGTAATAGATATTATTTGACAGACCACACATTGCTTTAGAGTAATTCTCATCATCAACCGTGTAGTTCTTAAGAATATCTATAAGCCCCATAGCCTCTGAGTCTTTGGCGATCTCCGGCAGCATAGCCATAACGAACATTGTTCCTTTATGACCATCGTCATAAGATCTAAGTAAACCTGTCTCAGAGACAAAGCCAGCCTTAAACTCGAATTTGCCATCCTTAATTTTTCCAATACATACCTGAGTTTCCTCTTTATCAGGCTTACGATACTCTGCAACATACTCATTCTTATCTGTTTTACCAACAAACAGATGCATTGTATCAATACTGCCAAGATAGTTTGCGATACCCTCCGCCAAATATGTATCAGTGCTGTATTCCTTCATCCTTGCAGGTGCTGTTGTACAGTAAGTGGTGCTCACTTCTGAAAGAGGATAGCTCTTAGAAAGCGTCTCAAGCTCCGGTACAAAATCTCCATTAAAGTTGAATGATACTAATTTCTTTGCCATTTTCTTATTCTCCTTTTCTTATACTTGTTTAAGTTAAGTGCTGTATATGATCAGGCTCTGCCTGTTTCATAGATAAATATATATAAAAAGAGCCAAGGCTCTTCTTGTTTTTAAGAACTTTGACTCTTTGCAAATAATAAAAGCCCTGGAAATAATCCAAGGCTCTACAAACAATAATACTGATTAAATAAATACTACAAATAACAGATAAAATATACCATTTTAAGACGGTTTTGTAAATATCAGCGTTCTATCTGAGGTTCGTTAGATATGGTACTATTTGGGAAGACAGGACATGATGACTAAATGCTTGGTTCTGGTATAAAATCGGAGGACGTTAAATCTGATACTGTTTCTCCAAAATTATTTCCCTCTGCAGATGTTACAAGCAGAGGGAAATCTTAGACATGTGCACTTACCACATTTGGATTATTACTTGTCACCAATACGCCTGTAACTTGCAGCCATGGAACTATCTTTACCACCTTCATGCTTTACTATAAGTGTTGTTCCTCTAACACTCAATGCATATGTACCTTGTTGGTAACCAACAATAAGCACTCCTCGCTCTTCATCAAAGTGCGCGTTAGTTCCGATCCAGGCATTACCATCGATCTTCATAAAACCCCAATTATTCTTTGAAGAACTCCATATCTCTGTTCAGTTTATCAGCAATATCCTTAAGACCATTTGCAGAACCAGCAAGAGTTGTAACTGTAGCCGAAAGCTCCTGCATGGATGCTCCTGTTTCCTCGGATGATGCTGCATTTTCTTCTGAAATTGCAGAAAGTGCGCTCATAACATCAACGACTGCGTTCTTTGATGTATCACATCTCTCAGCACCGCTACTGATTGTCTGTACACCACCAACAGTATCGTTTATGTCATTGATCATGCCATTTATGCTCTGTATGGTCTCTCCAAGAGATGCCTGTTGTTCAAGGTTGGCGTCTTTGACATCCTTGGCTGCCACAACTGCTGCTCCTGCCTGTTCAAGAAGTTCTGCCATCTGCTTTTTGATATCATCAGCCATGACCTTAGAATCTTCTGCGAGTTTTCCGATTTCCTGAGCTACTACTGCAAAGCCTTTTCCTGCATCGCCAGCTCTTGCAGCTTCGATTGAAGCATTAAGTGATAAGAGGTTTGTCTGTGTTGCTATATTTGTAATACCCTCTACCTTTTCTGAGATGGTATCTACTGCATCCTGTGTCCTATGGATTGTCTCTGATATTTCATCTATCTTAGCCGTCATTTCACCGGAAGATTCCTGTAAGCTTGATAGTGATGCACTTGATACTTCCGAAGCCTCTTTCATCTTGCCCGCAAGATTTTCGAGGTTACTTGTCGAAGTCTGCACATCACCTACCGCATCACCGATATATCCTACGTTTGTTGATGCGTTCTGAATTTCATCTGCCTGCTGGGTAGCTCCAGATGCAATCTCCTGAACTGCATTTGATACGTCCTCTGCTGTCTGTGATATCTGATTAGCCATATCTGAAAGCTGGCCTGAGGATGTTCCTACTGCCGAAGCTGACTCTCTGATATTACCAACAATTTCTTTAAGCCCATCAATAAGAGTATTGGTATCATTTAGTGCAGACCCAATCTCGTCATTTCTGTTCAGGTACTTTTTGGCTTTTACAAATCTTCCATCGGCAAGAGCCTTTATGCTCTTACTTATCTCTCCTACTGCTCCAGCCATCGCCGTAGCTGACCTAAAGGCTACAAGAACAGCTACTATTAGGAGTGCTACACTTATGATTGCCATGATCATAATGGACTTGTTTATCTGTGCTGATACCGACTCTCTTGATACTCCGGTAAAAGCCATTGCGTAAACATTACCTGCATCATCTTTAACTGGCACGTAAGCTACAAAGTAAGGTTTTCCCGCAACCTGAGTATTCGTTGATAAATACGTATGACCGTTATTGATTACTTCCTTGATAACCCCGTCTGCTGCTTTTGTGCCGATAACAGAAGATCCAAGAGACGAGTTCTTTCTGGTATCTCCATCGAACCAAGTATAATCATATCCGGTAAGATCTTTTAGCATGGTCTCATTCTCATTATCGCCCGCCTCTCTGTCAGTTACATGTACTGCTATATCCTTATAGGCATAGGCAGATGCCATGAGTCCTTTTTCAATTTCTTCCTCCATGCCTGCTTTCATAAACAATATTCCGAGTACCAGGATAACTGCGGATAATATCACTGCAGGTATGACTGCCATTGCTACGATCCTTGCTTTTACTGAAAACCTTTTCTTTTGCATTTTTCTTTTCCTCCTCATGGGTTTATATTGCGCTGGTCATTTGACGAAAAGCGTTTTAGATTTTCTTTGCTAGTTTTTGCGCCCTTATTCCCGTTCTCCTTAATGGGGTAATGAGGGCTTTTTCGAGACTCCAGGAGTTCCCTATCCTGCTTTCATATGTGTCGATGGGAATATTGTAGCTTTCACACATCTTTGAAATTGTCGGGTATTTGTTTCCAAGATGATCTCTGCACTCCTTTCCTTAATTTTTCATTTTTTATTTTTATCCTCCACAAAAGCAGTTGTTTACCACTTAATATTATCGGAGATTAAACTAAATATATTATATCTGGACTAATATTTAAGCTGATAACGCCAATAAAATGCACCCTGTTACGGGCGCTGTTTATATGTGGGTTTTGATAAATGCTTGCTATTATGCATAACACGGTTCCGTGAGAATTATTATCAGTAATGTGTATGTAAAACCAATAGCTGCTGACCTGAATATGTTCCATCCGGTATATACAAAGCTCACCATACATAAAAAAAGAACTGCTACAAGCAGTACTGCTGCATACTTATTGATAAAGCGGAGTGTTGCTTTCATATTTTTCTTCACATATTCGTATATTCTTTAGCCATACCATTAAATCAAACCATCAATAAGGTCGATTATGCTGTGATTGTATCAGTCCTGAACCTCCTGCATCATAGTTGCACCGTCCTTGAAACCGACCTTGTATACGGAACGCATTTCATCAGCAGCAGTCTCGCTCACACAGTCTCTTCTGCTTTTAGACTATACAAATGTGCCTGATTTTTAAGGCTTTTGGC
>CAMNEA010000057.1 GCA_946536145.1 uncultured Butyrivibrio sp. | reverse complement strand
GTTAAAATATAATAAGTGTCATTCTTGGATCGCCATATCCTGAATCGGCACAGGGGTAAATAAATTTCTTTCCAGGAGGGTATGAACAATGGCAAAAACAGCTATTATCACCGGTGGCTCAAGAGGTATCGGTGAGGCCATGGCACTTAAGCTTGGCGAACTTGGCTACAACGTAGTCATCAATTTCAGAAGTGAGTCATCCAAGGCTCTTTCAGATGATCTTGCAGCCAGAATCGAGAAGGAGTATGGGGTACAGACTCTTGTAGTAAGAGCAGATGTCAGCAAGTATGAGGACTGCGAAGCTCTTGTAAAGGCTACAGTCGATAAATTCGGTGAGAATATTGATGTACTTGTCAATAACGCTGGTATTACCAATAACTGTAACTTTGTTGATATTACAAAGGAACAGTACATGAATGTTATCAACACCAACCTTATGAGTTTCCTTCATATGACTCACCTTGTACTGCCTTATATGATAAATCATTCAAGCAAGGACAATCAGTGCTGTATCGTGAACACTTCTTCAGTCGGGGGACTTACCGGAGTTATCAATCAGGCAGATTACTGCGCATCCAAGTCAGGTATCATAGGATTTACAAGAGCAATCGCCCTTGAGTTTGCAGCAAGAGGAATCAGGGCAAATGCTATCGCTCCCGGCATGATCATGACAGATATGCTTCGCGGCGTCAATCAGGATGAGCTCAATGCACTGGCAGCAACAATTCCTCAGGGATTTATCGGGGATGTTTCAGATATTGCAGGTGCGCTTGAGTATATTCTTACAGCTCCTTATGTGACAGGTCAGGTTATCTCACCTAACGGAGGATTTGTTCTTCAGTAAATATCATAATCACGTGCCGTAAGGCACATAAAAAGCAGTGGAGAAAACGCCACTGCTTTTTTTATTTCATAGGAAAATTCCTTACTGCACTTTATATCTGGCAATGATGCCTCTTACGACTTCCTCGAGATGGGGCTTAAGATCCTGAAGCGACACCGGGTCACTGTACATGATGGAACTGTAGCCGGTTGCGCCGACAAGCTCTATTATGAGAAAGAGCATGACTTCCGGGTCTGATATATTGACCCCTGACTCGTCTATCATATTCTGATATACTTCTCCGAAATTAAGATCACCTTCGCTCATGGGATTTGTAAGAGCTCTCTTGAAAACTGCCCAGCTCAGATCCTTGTAGATGAAAGCAAGAAGTCCCTTGTTCTTGGAAAGTTCATCGAGCACATAATTGATGATAAAAACTATCCGGTCCTCAAAGACTACAATTCCCGCTTTTTCCATCGCGTCATAGGCCTGCATGAAAAGCTGGCTTGACTTGTGGGCGATGAGTTTGTTCCTGATATCATATTTGTCCTTAAAATAAAGATAAAACGTTCCCTTGGCGACTCCCGCCTTCTCTACGATGTCAGAGATAGAAGTCTTATTCAGCCCTTTTGAGGTAAAAAGTTCAAAAGAGGTATTCAACAGCGTTTCCATCTTCAGTTTCTTGTTAAGATCTGCTTTTCCCATAGTATTCCACCTTTTTTCAGTATAGCATGAAGCTAAAAACAATTTGAGAAAAATTTTCAATGAAAATATTGACCGTCGGTCATTTATGTGATATACCATACTATGAAAATGACCGTTGGTCAACAATAATTTTTCTTAATTAAGAATTAGGGAGGCAGGTTATGAATAAGCTTTCAAAGCTGATAGTTAAGCTTAGATATGTAATCCTTATTGTGTCCCTGGTACTTCTGATTCCAGCGGGGATCGGATACCTTAACACAAGAGTCAATTACGACATTCTTACATATCTTCCCGGAGATATTGAGACCATGAAGGGACAGGACATCCTTCTTGATCAATTTGGAACGGGAGCATTTGTTCTATATGTAGTGGAGGGCATGGAAGAGAAAGATGTGGCAGCCCTCAAGGCAGATATCGAGGAGATCGATCATGTATCAGATGTCCTTTGGTACGACAGCATTATGGATATTAGCGTTCCGATGTCGATGCTGCCCAAGGATATCTATGAGGTCTTTAACAGTGGGGATGCCACGATGATGTTCATTATCTTTGATGAAGGAACATCTTCTGACGGAACCATGCAGGCTATAGAGGATATCAGGAAGGTATCCAACAAACAGTGCTTCATGAGCGGAATGAGCGCGATAGTTACCGATACCAAGAACCTGGCAATGGCAGAGACACCAATTTACGTCGGAATAGCAGTGCTTCTGGCGGTTATAGTTCTTTCTCTTACAATGGACTCTTACCTGATTCCGCTGTTCTTCCTTCTCAGTATAGGAATGGCTATTGTCTACAATATGGGTACCAATGTATTTAAGGGAGAGATTTCTTTTATCACACAGTCCCTGAGCGCGGTACTTCAGCTTGGAGTTACACTTGATTACTCCATTTTCCTCTGGCACAGCTACCAGGAAGAGCTTGCAAAGATGGATGACAAGAAAGAGGCCATGGCAAATGCAATAACTGCGACATTCCAGTCTGTAATAGGAAGTTCCATCACGACAGTTGCCGGTTTTGTCGCTCTTTGTTTCATGAGTTTTACACTTGGTTTAGACCTCGGCGTTGTAATGGCCAAGGGCGTGGTATTCGGTGTAGTAGCATGTGTTACGATCCTTCCGAGCATGATCCTTATATTTGACAATCTTATAGAGAAGACAAGGCACAAGCCACTGCTTAAAGAGTTTGATAAGCTTCCTAAGTTTGTTGCAAGGCATTATATGGTATTCTTCGCAATATTCCTGATACTTATCACTCCTGCAGTTTATGGCAACAACCATACTTCTGTTTACTACGATCTGACACAGACGCTGCCTGACAAGCTCCAGAGCGTACAGGGCGCCAACAAGGTTGATGAGAAGTTCGATATGAACTCTGCGTATATGCTTCTTGTTCACAAGAACCTCGACACAGCCACGATGAATAAGATGGTTACCGAGCTTAAGAATACCGACGGCATGATAACGGTACTTGGAAGCGATTCGATACTTGGACCCGCATTTCCAAGGAGCTTTATCCCGGAGGATCTTTTATCAGACCTCGAGAGCGATGAATGGAAGATGATCCTCCTTACCACGGATTACAAGATAGCTTCTGATGAGATCAACAATCAGATCGAGGAGGTTGACAGGATAGTCAAGAGCTATGATCCGGGCGCTATGGTTGTAGGAGAGGCACCATGTACCAAGGACCTCATCAACATCACAGCCCATGACTTCCAGGTGGTTAATACCGTTTCAATTGGGCTGGTGTTCCTGATCATTGCTTTTGTTCTTAAGTCGTTTACACTGCCGTTTATACTCGTGGCGGTCATTGAGTTTGCCATCTTTATGAACATGGGGCTTCCTTATTACACAGGTACAGTCATTCCTTTCATTTCTTCAGTGGTAATCGGAACCATCCAGCTGGGAGCTACGGTTGACTACGCGATCCTGATGACAACGAGATACCTCTCAGAGAGAAATGCAGGTCATAACAAAAAGGAAGCTACACTGATAGCCCTTACAACAAGTATGAAATCGGTAATAGTAAGTGCGCTGAGCTTTTTTGCCGCGACCTTCGGCGTTGGCCTTATTTCCAGCATCGACATGATAGGCTCTTTGTGCATGCTCATGGCAAGAGGCGCTATCATAAGCATGGTTACCGTACTTCTGGTACTTCCTGCGATGTACATGATCTTCGATGGATTGATCATCAGGACAACCTTCGGAATGAATGTTAAAAAGGATGAACATTCGGCAGGATTGATTTTTAAAAGGCATAAGACAGCCTGAATAAAGGCGATTCATATATAGAGAGGAGTTAATCATGATTAGGAAAAATTTACTCAGATCATTATCAGTAATAATGGCTACAATGATGGCAGTCATGACAGTAGCCTGCGGCAGCAATAAGGCTGTATCAACTGCAGAAGTTCAGACACAGACGCAGACAGAGGCAGCTATTGAAGACAGCATAGTTAAGAATACTCCGATCTCGGGCACAGAGTCCGATGCAGGCAAGGTGGAGACAGTGTATGTTACAGCCAACGCCAACGGAGCTGTCAGGGATGTTATTGTAAGCGAGTGGCTCAAGAATGCCACGGCTTCATCACAGCTGTCGGATACAACACAGCTTCAGGACATCGTGAATGTCAAGGGAGACGAGACCTTCAAGGAGAACGCTGACGGAACACTTACATGGAATGCAGAGGGAAACGATATCTACTATCAGGGAACTACTGACAAGGAGCTTCCGATCTCTATGAAGATCACATATACCCTGGATGGAAAAGAGATATCTCCCGAGGAGCTTGCAGGCAAGAGCGGAAGGGTCACTATCCGTTTTGAATATGAGAACAATTCAAAACAGACTGTAGATGTCAAGGGCAAAAAAATGGAGGTCTACACTCCTTTTGCAGTTGTTTCCGGAACTATGCTTGATTCTGAAAAATTCTCAAATGTTGAGATCTCAAACGGCAAGATAATCTCTGACGGAGGCAATATTGCTGTCATGGGTATTGCGGTGCCGGGACTTAAAGAGAGCCTTGACATTCCAGATGATAAGTGGGAGGAACTTGATGATGACAACGAGATCAGGGAAAAGCTTGCCAGTTCTTTTGAAATAACAGCAGACACTACTGATTTTGAACTCGGAATGACAGTCACAATGGCCAGCTCTGACCTGCTGTCTGACTTTGGAATGTCTGAGATGTCCAACTCAGATAAGATTGATGACATTAAGGACGACATGGAAGAACTCAACGATGGTTCAGATAAACTTGTTGACGGAAGCAAAGAGCTCAAGGATGGTACCAAGGATCTCAAGGAAGGAACCGGCAAACTCTACGATGGTACACAGGAACTCAAGGATGGCACCAAAGATTTAAAAGAGGGTACAGGCAAACTTGCGGATGGTGCAGGCAAGCTCTATGACGGCACAGGAGAACTTAAGGATGGAACAGGTAAACTTGTTGACGGTGCCGGCAAGCTGAAGGACGGTTCTTCAGAACTTAAGAACGGAACGAGCCAGCTTCGCAAGGGAACAGGAGCGCTTATTACGGGTGCAGGTTCACTGGCTGATGGAACCAAGACATTCTACAATGGTCTTTCTGCTTACACAAATGGGGCATCACAGATAAACTCTGGAGCCTTGGAGGTGGCAAAGGGCGCAGCTACTGCCAAGACCGGATCCGCTGCACTCAGAAAAGGAATGGAAGACCAGAAGATTGTAGCGAATGCAGGCAAGCTTGCATCAGGTGCCACACAGGTTCGTGAGGGCGCTGAGACGCTGCAGGAGAAGCTTTCGGCAATACCTGCTGCAATGAGCGGTATCACAGAACTTGGCAATACAAGAGCTAAGCTCGAAAAGACACAGAGTTTCCTTGCAACAGGGGAAGGCTGGGATGCAGATGTAGAGGAGATGATCGCCCAGCTTGCCGGAACTTCGGTAAGTGAAGCCGATGCTAAAGCACTGGTTGCAGGAGCTAAGGCTGCCCTTGAAGCAGCACAGGAAACCGCTGCTACAGTAAGTGTTCAGTCTGAAGAAAACTATGGGACAGCGGAAAGAGACGGTGAATCCGGAAACGTTGATAACGATGATGCAGATGATGAGCAGATCGTTGAAGATGAAGAAAACAACGAAGAGAACTCAGGCGGTGATGACCAGAGCGGTGATGAAGAAGTAAGCGGCGATGATCAGAATGTAAATGATGATCAGGACGGCGGCAATGAAGAAAATGGCGATGATCAGAACGGAGATGACGATAAGGACGGTGAAGCTGATCAGAACAAAGATGCTGATCAGAATGTAAATGGTGATCAGGACGGCGATGACGAAGAAAAAGGCGATGATCAGAATGCAGACGCTGATCAGAACGTAGATGCTGATCAGAACAGTGATGACGATCAAGACGGCGATGCTGATCAGAATGAAGATGCTGATCAGAACGGCGATGCTGATCAGAACAGTGATGACGATCAAGACGGCGATGCTGATCAGAATGAAGATGCTGATCAGAACGTAGATGCTGATCAGAACGAAGATGCTGATCAGGACGGTGATGACGATCAGGACGGTGATGCTGATCAGAACAGTGATGCTGATCAGGATGGTGATGACGATCAAAGCGGTGACGATGATCAGAAGGATAGCAGTGATGATGCTCAGAAAGACGGCGATGATGATCAAAACGATATCGAGGATCAAAAAGACAGTGATGATCTAAGCAGGGATGGCAAGGAAGCTGACGCTGATGATAAGAATGTAAATGCTGATAAGACCGGCGATGATAGTTCAAAGATTACCAAAAAGTTTACTACGGATGCTGCGCAGACTGATGGAAAAGGCAAACTCTCCGAAGAAGCTATCAAGACAAAGCTTTCATTAGAGATTCCGGAGGAAGAAGACGACTACGATGAAGGCGACGACGAGCTTTCTTCTTCAGAAAAGGAGGCATACGAGAAAAAGATTGCCGAGTATGAGAAAAAGATTGAAAAACTAAACGGCAAAATCGATATATATGAAGGAAAACTTGTAGAAGCCCAGAAGGCTATAGATCAGTATGCCGCAGGACTTAAGCAGTATGAGGAAGGAACTGCAAAACTCCAGGCAGGACTTAAGCAGTATGAGGAAGGAACTGCAAAATTAAAGGCCGGCATCAAGCAGTATCAGGAAGGTACAGACAAGCTGAAACAGGGCATCCTTGCGGTAGAAAAGTATGAAAAACTTGTCGGAGCTACAGCTGCATCAATAGCAACGATAGACAAGATCCTTGCTCAGGCAGGCAGTATCAGCTTTGGTGAGGATGAGACCAAGATGATAGAGAAGTTCGTACAGGGAACCAAGGATCTCGAGAACGGCAATAAGGCTATGTCAAACGGAATTGCAAGCATCTACAAGGGCACTGTAAAGCTCGACAAAGGACTTGGAACTCTTGCTACAGGTGCGGGGCAGCTCTCTGCAGGTACCAAGGCACTCACAGACAAGAACAAGGAACTTATGGCCGGAGCAGCCGAAATTAAGAATGGTGCAGGCCAGCTAAAGAGCGGTGCCAAAGAGCTTGGTGATGGAACAGCCAAACTTGATGACGGTGCAGGCGCACTCAGGGATGGAATCGGCGAGCTTAAGGACGGCGCTGAAAAGCTTGATGGTGGCGCAGGAGAATTAAACAGCGGTGCCAAAGAGCTGAGTGATGGAGCAGCAGAGCTGGACGACGGTGCAGGCAAGCTCGATGATGGAGCAGGAGAGCTCAATGATGGAGCAAAAGAACTCGATGAGGGTGCAGGCAAACTTGACGACGGCGTCAAGGAACTTCTTGACGGCGTGATCAAACTTGATGAAGAGGGAATCAAAAAGATTTATGAAGCATTTGATGAAGATCTTTCAGATTTCGCTGACAGAATGACTGCAATCAGAGAAGCGGGAGAGAACTACACAACTTTCGGCGGCTCATCAGACGATATCGACAGCAGTGTTAAGTTCATCATCAAGACTGACAGTATCAAGAGTCTGTAAATTATGTATTTTTGAATCAAGGATTCAAAAATGTATATAATATGACGCAAAGAAGCGCATCTTCCCCGGCTCGGACTGAGGAAGATGCGTTTTTTAAGGCAACTGTTCATATTTCTGAAAGGTTGAAAGAGTGATACCCGGAGCATGTTGTGAACTGATACCCAGCAATTGATTCGCAGATAAGGGTGAGAAAGCTGCAGTCAAATATTTCAGAGGCTGCACCCAATATGGAGTCCATGTTCTGAGAATCTTCTCTGATAAAGAGATGTATCTTTTTTGGCTCAAGTGCTATACCCATTCCGCAGTATTTCATGACGCTCTCCTTGGCAGTCCACAGGCGGGTATATACCTGGTCGGGAGAAAGGTTAAGGGATTTCGTAAGCTCTTTTGCCAGAGATTTCTCATCATCGCAGAAGACATAGTTTATCAGAGAGTCTTTGAACTCTTTTTCTGCCTCGATATCAACACCTATCTCTTTGTCCGAAAGCCCTAAGAGGACCATATTGCCGGAGTGAGACAGGTTGAAAAAAATGTCCTCATGGCCGGTAAGATAGGGCTTTTCCCGTTCTCTTTTTTCTATACTGAAATCATTTATCCCTATTTCGGATAGAGCGTTTTTTAATAGAAAACCTGCACCGAGAGAGAGCTTTTTGTCTTTGGGAAATTTAAATGCATCTATTTTCTTTTGTCTCTCCGGATCCATCTGTGCGTAAGCATCATCAAAAACTATTGGATCATTGAATCTGTCTGTATTTAATAAGTAAAGTCTGTTTATGTTTTCCATAGGATGATTATAGCATGAACCAGAAATTGTAAAAATATGTTACTGGAGGCAGATGCATTAGAGTAAATAGTAGCAAATATGCCAATTCAATCACCTTCGTCGATGGGCTTGGTTGATAGATTTCTGGATGAAATTACAGAAACTCGCAACCAGTTCGGTTTTCGTGTGATCATGATAAGATAATCTTTTTGAGCTGAGAGTATCCTCTGCGGCTTATCAGAGTGAGGATAAAAAAGAAATCCATACGAATATGACCTATAACAATATAACTCGTCACTTAGGGTAAATAATTTTGGTATTATCAGGGGCTTTCAAACCCCTTATATGACCTAGACAAGCAGAAATCAGCTTTTAGGGTAATTTTTCTTTGATAATTTCATCCCCATATATGACCCAGTCAAACAGAAATCGTCATCTAGGGTAACTTTTGCCTTGATATAGAACAGCATTCTAAGGCCAAGTATGACCTGCGTATACAAAATTCATAAGTTGGGTCACTTTTATTGATATGAGGCATTATCATATAGCCATATGTGACCTATGCATTTTTGAATCAAAGATTCAAAAATGCATGGATGTGCGAATACCTTACTGGAGCGAGCTGTATGCGAGTGAACAGTAACATATATCCCAAAAATCTTTTGACTTAAAAAGAATGATTAAAGCTTCGGGACTACATGTTATAATGACTCTGGAAATTGTTTTAGATGATATTCAGGGGAGGGAATAAGGCAGATATGAAAAGAATAATAAGAAATACATTCAGAGTTCTTCTGCTTGCAGCTGTTGCCGCGCTTGTGACAGTGTTAAGGCCAATAAGTGCAGATGCATCTGTTTCCGGCATACATTCTGCAGAGGCAAGGCAGAGTCTTATGGACTTCGAGATTAAGACTACAGACGGAAGGATTCTTCGTGTCTCGGATTTGCATGAGGACTATATTGCGTTTGTCTTTGGAAGGACATCGTGTACAAGAACAGGTGCCATGATGGATACGCTTGACTGTGCGCAGGCAAAGGGCTTATCGATCAATAAAGTCTTTGTAACAATTGATAACGCGGATGACAAACTGTCGGTATATAGTCAGTGGCATCCCGGTACGATAACTATTGCAGCTCCGGGATATAGCAATAACTACCTCAGATCAAGACTTAGCAGCATTGAGGGAACCAATACTTCGGGGAATGAAGGACTCCCGGATGTCTTTGTACTTGATAAGGGAAGGAATCTGGTATGGTCATCAGCAGGGGAGTATACTACTGAATTCTGCAGATTTTGGAACCTGACGGTTGCTCAGAGCTTTTCAATCGGATTCCAGGATAATAAATCTGAGTACAGGTATGTAGGTGACACATTCCAGCTCGCGGCATATTATTCGCCGGCAGGAGTGCCTGTGGCTTCAAGGGATTGGAGAAGCTCAGATGAAAAGGTTATCAAAGTAGATGCAGGTGGTAAATGTACGGCTGTTGGCACCGGAACAGCATTCATTATTTGTGAATCGACACATCCCGGTATAAGCTCGTTTTCATCAGGAGGAGTTAGTTTATTTGATATTGCCTTTGTGAATGTGTATGTGTCACCTCGCCCTTCAAGCGGAGGCAATACAGGAAGTGGCAGTGGAAATAGCAGTACGCCTCAAAAAACCATAAGTGTTAAAAGTGTAAAGCTCTCTGTACCAAAAACCAAACTGTATGTTGGCGATACCGAAAAAATCTCAGCTACAGTAACTCCTTCCAATGCTACCAATAAAACAGTCACCTTCACTTCTTCAGACACTTCCGTGATAACTGTCAAAAAGGGTAAAAACAACACGGCGACGCTTACAGCTAAAAAGGCCGGATCGGCGTGGGTCAAGGCAAAGGCCGGAGAATCATCTCACAGTGTGTATATAACTGTTAATAAGAAAGCCACAGTCAAGGCTCCCGCAGTTCCCAAGCTGTCATCTGTAAAGAAAGGCAAGAAGAGCTTTGTTGCAGCCTGGAAAAAGGTCTCCGGAGCAAAGGGGTATCAGATCCAGTATTCAACAAGTAAAAAGTTTACCAAGAGCACAACTAAGACAAAGACAATATCCAAGGCCTCAACACTTAAGACGACAGTTAAGAGTCTTAAATCAAAGAGGACTTATTACGTCAGGATAAGAGCATACAAGACAAGCGCAAGCACGAAGGTCTATTCAAAATGGAGCAGTGCCAAGTCAGTAAAAACAAAATGAGATAATTGAACCCGGATGATTCATCTAGGTTGCATAAAAAGAGCCCTCGGCAATGCCGCAGGGCTCTTTTAAATGCATTATTTATTATGGATTATTTAATCTTGATCTTCTTTTCGGCGGAAAGCTCACCATATGATCTTTCACCAAAGATGTTTTTGTATGCTCTTACGCGGAAGTAATAAGTTTGTCCCTTCTTGAGCTTGTCCTTGTACAGTGAATTATAATTCTTGCTGGATTCGCCGATCTTTTTGTAGGAACCGTTTTTGCCTGTCTTCATGTAAACGGAATATCCCTTAGCTCCGGATACTTTCTTCCAGGCTATGGTAACCGCCTTGGGACCTGACTGGCTTACGCTTGAGATCTTAACCTGATCGGGAAGAACGTAGGCAGTGGTTGTGTCCCACTCACAAATGTAATAATTCTTGGAACTCGATACCCCCCAATAATCTAAATAGCTGTTATCTGATACATTAAGGGTACAGGCATCACCATTGTACGCTATAGGCCATCCATTGTATGGCCTGTAACTGGCGCTCTCGCCGGTAACCCATCTCCATTTATTACTCTTGGTGTAAGCACCAATCCAATAATAATTTGTGCCGTATTTAGCGGCAAGGTTTTCAACAAAAAGTGATTCGCCCAAAGTAGTAATGGTTACCAGATGACCACCCTTGGATTCGCATAGCTGCTTTGCTTTATTCCAGGCCGTGTTATCTCTGTTATACACTTTGTAATAATGTCCCTTGTACTCCTTGGCACTGCTTGGAATTGAAACTGCTGCCTCAGAGGTTGCCGCAGTGTTGGCAGGAACAACTGCCATAAGCATCATAGCTGACAGAACTGCTGCCATTCCCCGTTTTAAAAATTTAATCATAAACTCGCTCCCTTCCTGTGTTTCGAAATACTCCCATCTCCCTAATGGTTATCGTATATCGCTGTTATTTTTACTGCAAAATTATAGCACTAACGCTTTGTGTTATCAATTAGTGTTATAGATAAAAAAGAGTCATTGGTGAGTCACTGGGGACGTTACAGTTTGACTCGTTTTGCTTCGCAAAATGAGTCAAACTGTAACGTCCCCAGTGACTCACTCAATAACACACTGACTCTTTAGTGTTTGACAGCAGAAGGGTTGCGGGTTATGATGTCAATCATCGATAAAAGAGAAGTGATATATATAATTGATTCATTGCGGACAGGTACGGAGAGAAAAATGCAGGAAATAACACTGGAAGAGCTTAAAAAGTTGCAAAAGGATTCTTATCTTTTTGTAGATATAAGAGATGAAGGGGCAAGGTCATACGGGATGATCCCCGGAGCTGTTGCAGTTTCTTTTGACGCGGCATACGAAGATGTTGAAAGGGCTATAGAAGGGCTCCCTGCGGATAAGAAGCTTATTTTCTACTGCGACTTTGGCAGAAAGACAAGGGATTTTGGAGATATAGACTTCCTTGAGGGGAGAGTGTGTTACAGCCTTAAGGGCGGCTATACCGGATATGTCTGTGCCGGGATTTCGGAATATGAGGATATAGAGGAAAGGAGAAAGAAGGCAGAACTCAGCATACGCAAGAAATTTCACAAGCAGCTCTTTTCACCCTTTGCCAAAGCCTGCAAGACGTATCGCCTAATTGAGGAGGGCGATCACATCGCAGTATGTATATCCGGTGGAAAAGACTCCATGCTTATGGCAAAGCTTTTTCAGGAGATACAAAAGCACAGAAAGTGCAATTTTGAGCTGACTTTTCTTGTGATGGATCCGGGATACAATAAGGAGAACAGAGCGCTTATAGAGAGCAATGCCAGGGCGCTGGGGATCCCCATCACTGTATTTGAGAGCGATATATTTGATGCTGTGGATACTATAGATAAGAGTCCGTGCTATCTTTGCGCCAGAATGAGAAGAGGATACCTCTACAGCAGAGCAAAGGCGCTTGGCTGTAACAAGATTGCTCTGGGCCATCACTACGACGATGTTATAGAGACAATTCTAATGGGAATGCTTCATGGGGCACAGATACAGACTATGATGCCCAAACTTCACAGCACGAATTTTGAGGGGATGGAGCTTATAAGACCCCTCTACTTTGTGAGGGAGGATGACATATGCGCATGGAGGGACTACAACGATCTGCATTTTCTTCAGTGCGCCTGTCATTTCACTGAGACCTGCTCAACCTGCCATGAGGACGGAACTACATCCTCCAAACGCCTTGAGACCAAGAAGCTCATAGCCAGGCTCAAGGAAAACAATCCCTATGTTGAGTCAAACATTTTCAAGAGTGTTGAAAATGTTAATCTGGAGACTGTTATCTGTTATAAGAAAGATGGTGTAAGACATCATTTTCTTGATGACTACGATAAAGAGCAGCATCATCTGTAACTTCCGTAGCTTTTCTTAAAGAGCTCTTTTTCCCTGTACATGGCGCTGTCAGCTCGCTGTATCATCTCGGACAGGCCGATGTCAGTGCTTTTGTACTCTGCAAGTCCCAGCGATACAGAGTAACGTTCCGTAGGCTCTTTTGAAGTATCATTATAAGAGCTGATAAATAAGGATCTCATCATTTCACATAACTGTGTTCTGTTTTTATAGTTATCGCCGGCAAGGATGATCACAAACTCATCGCCGCCTATTCTGTATATCTGTGAATCCGTAAAGAGATCGGACATCATCCTGCAGCAGCCTTTTATGTATTCGTCACCTGCCCTGTGGCCAAACTGATCGTTTATATATTTGAGATTATTGACATCTGCCATTATGACGGCTATTTCAGGGGATTCCTCATGCTCGATCTGCCCAAGAAGCTCAGTGATGCGCTCTTCAAAGGCGGTCATGTTCCTGACACCTGTCAGAATGTCTGTATGCGCTTTTTCATTAACTTCTCCGAGCTTCTCGGTGACCTTCCGGTATTCGTTTATATAGCGAAGACTGCTCTCGGTACTTGAGATGAGGGCTTCGTACAGTGACTGTATTTCCTGGTTGGTGTGAATATTGAGATCCTTAAGACTTTGGAGATTTTTCTCTCTGTCTTTTGTAGTAGCATATTTGAAGCGGGACAGGCACAGGTAAATATTCTCAATCGGATCAGTGATCCTGACAGTTACCGCTTGCATACCAAGAGCAAATACGACAAGCATCAGCGCAAATATCAGAATAAAAAGCTTTAAAATAAACCAGATATTATCATTCCTTGCTCTTGTGAGATCAAAGTCTACAAGCAGATATCCCTGAAAGTTGCCGTTTGAATCGATGAGCGGCTTGGAGCATGTCATCAGATAGCCCCATTCTGTGTTATCCATTACCGTATCGAGTTGCTCTCCTGCACCGTGCCTGGCAATCTGCTCCAGGATGTCTGCCTCAAGTTCATAATTGTCACCAAGACTGTATGCTTTGTCGTGGTCAACATGCGCATCAAAAAGATATGTGGCATTAACGCCGTCGTCGTTGAGGTGATAGGCATAGAGATAGAACACCTCATCGAAATACTGCGGATAGAGGTTTAGCTTTCTGACACTCCTTTCATATTCGTTCCTATCATAGTCACCGGAGAGGTACTTTGGAATGTTATCAATAACAATATCTTCGGCAGCAAGATTCAAAATCTCTTTGCCATGCTGATCGTAGGACGCCTTCATATTGTATGAAAACCTCAGATAACAGGCGAACAGAGTCACAGTGATAAGAATAAGATATGTTAAAAAAGTGAGTATGGGAAATTTCACCTTTAGCATTCTGATTTTCTTTAGCATATATAACCTCTTTCTAAACACTGCATTAACAGAATATATTTTATCATAATTATGATGTGCATTGTTACGTTTATATGTATGGCTCACATGGAATTTTTTATTGAATATCAAGTAGGCAAAGCAGAGAACATGTTATATAATGAACAAAGAAGTCTTGGGGCATTAGCTCAGCCGGGAGAGCGTCAGGTTCGCAATCTGAAGGCCAGGGGTTCGATCCCCCTATGCTCCATTTTTTAGGACACCGAATTTCTTCAATAATTCGGTATCCGTAATGAACTGGGTGAGATACTTTAGGAGGGGAAGCTATGGAGGGGTTACTTGCGTTCATTACAGCAGTGTGTGGGAAGATTCAGGTCGTATCTGACCTTTTCTGGGATTTTCCGACGAATCTTAAGTGGTATTCCGGTATACCTGTTCTTGGGAATTTTTCTTTGGCAATTATTCTGCTGATCGGTTCAGGAATATATTTTTCAATAAGACTTAGGTTTATTCAGATCCGCAAGTTCAGACACGGTATAGAGGTCTTAAGGAACAGCAAAGCCAAAACGGGAATTTCTCCGTTGGCTTCATTCTTTTTGTCGACAGCGATGCGAGTAGGACCGGGTAATATCCTTGGGGTTACGGGGGCAGTTTCAGTGGGAGGCCCAGGAGCACTTCTGTGGATGTGGATTTCTGCATTTTTCGGGATGGCGACGGCCTTTGTTGAGTCGACTCTCTCACAGATATTCAAGGAGGAGAAGAACGGCGAATACATAGGAGGCATGGCTTTCTACGGCAGGAGGCTTCTTAAGAATTCCGCAGCAGTCGGCGTTGTTCTCTCACTTATGTATATAATTTATGCCATACTCTGTTTCCCGGCACAGGGCTTTAATACTGTCTCCGCAATGGGACAGATCTGCAGTATTGTAAGCGGAACAGAGCTTGCGACTACCCACCTTGTGTACTGGATCGGTTTTGCGGTAGTTATCATTGCCACTGTAGCTGTTTCCTTCGGAGGAACCAAGAAGATATCGAAGGTCACAGATGTGCTTGTTCCCATCATGGCAGTTGTCTATGTCGCTACAGTTCTTGTTCTTATACTGATAAATTTCTCCCGTATCCCGTGGTTCTTCTATGCGGTATTTACTGAGGCATTCAAGCCCGAAGCCGTATTTGGAGGAGTATTTGGCGTATCACTGATGCAGGGGGTTAAAAGAGGTCTCATGTCCAACGAAGCAGGCCAGGGTACAATTACAATGCCCGCAGCGGCTTCAGATGCAGCTCACCCATGTGACCAGGGCTGTGTTCAGGCGATCGGAGTTTTCCTTGATACCATAGTTATCTGCACTCTCACCGGATTTGTTGTCATCATGGGAAGAGTATGGCTTACCGACGAAGCAGATGCATGGTTTGAGCTTGGCAAGCTTCCAAAGTTCCTTGCATCTGTGGCAGAGCTGACTCCGGGAACAGCTTTTAACAGCCTGGTAACTTTACTGGTATCTCTGTGCTTCGGTCTTTTTGCATTTACCTGTCTTCTTGGATTTATGTCTTTTTCCGAGATATGTGCCAACAGAATAAGTCAGAGCGCTGTATTTATAAACATAATCCGCATTATCGATATTGCTGTAATCTGCTTTGGAATGCTTACATCAATAGTTGGAATGGATCTTGGAGCGCTGTGGGATCTGTCGGATTTCGCAAATATTCTTATCGCCTACTGTAATATTCCTCTTCTGTATATCGGCTTTAAGTATGTAAAGAAAGCGCAGGAGCATTTTGAGAAAAATGACGGGACCCCATTTACATCATCCGTCATTGGAACGAAGGCAGATGTCTGGGATAAAAAGAGCGGCAGGAAATAAGTATCTTATGTCTTAGGCTCACAATATCATATGCATTTTTGAATCAAGGATTCAAAAATGCTGCAAACAAGCCATCCTAAAGCGACTGCGTCGCAGGGCTTGTTTGCCTCTCGAATCATGTTCTCACGAAGTCATGCATTAATAGCATGAATGCAAGGAAAACGATATTTGCAAAAGTGAACGCAAGAAGATATTTGCCGCTTTTTTCCCTGAACTCTTTAGAGAAGGCCTTGAAGGAAATGAGGCTCGCCATTGATGCAATTAGAGTCCCAAGGCCTCCAACATTTACACCCGCAAGAAGTTCTTTATAATTATCGGTAAAACCAAAGAGCATCAGTGTTGCGGGAACGTTACTCAGCGCCTGGCTTGCGATTATTGATATGTAGAATTCCCGTCCTTTAACCACAGCGCTGAGGAAATTCCTTATCTCATCTATTTTTCCCATGTTTCCTGTAAAAATAAAGAAACCGATAAAGGTCAGAAGAAGAATATAGTCAGCCCTGAAAAGAATTTTGTAGTCCATTCCTCCGACAACGACAAGAACGATCAGCAAAAGAATGTACCAGGGAATAAGCCTTACAACAGAAAGTAGTGCGACAACAAATAAGCACAGATATATGATTATCTGAATCCGGCTTCCGAATCTGCTGGTCAGAAGGCTGTCTTTTGATGCGTTTATTGCGCTGTTCTTATCCGGAAGTAAAAAAAGAGTTATGAGCAAAAGCGCCGCTGAAAGAGCTGAATACGGCAGCATGGTACCAAAAAACTGCAGTATATTCATCCCTGTTGAGCCGTATATATAAAGGTTTTGCGGATTGCCTATGGGAGTCAGCATACTGCCCAGATTGGCGGCTATAGTCTGAAGGACTATGACCGGGATCAGCAGCTGATCTTTTTTGCAGCTGCTCAGAAGCATGATCGCAAACGGAACAAATGTTATCAGAGCAACATCATTTGTTATAAGCATGCTGCTGAAAAAGCAAAGAAAAATAAGTACAGCGGCCAGCTGCCATGATTTCTTCACCCTTTTTAGAAGAGCCGCTGCAATCTTTTCAAATACGGTATTTTCTTTAAAACCCTGGATTATAACCATCAGACTCCATAAAATTCCCAGAGATCTGAAATCAATGTATTCAATGTAGTCTTTTGAGGGCTTTACAAAGAAAGCTGAAATTATTGCAAGCGTCCATGCTGCCATCAGCACGGGATCGAGATTTAGTTTTTTCTTATTTGTACGCATAGGGTTGATTTTATCATTTATGCGTCATTTAACAAGGGTATATTTTGACAAAGAATTTACATAAAAACTTATTTTTGTGGGTTAAAATTGAAAATTTGATTAACAATTTCTAACATCTCTTTTGATTTTTGTATCATAATTCTTAAGTGAAGTATCATATTCAGAGCAGATAAAAAGAGCAGATTTTGCA
>CAMNEA010000056.1 GCA_946536145.1 uncultured Butyrivibrio sp. | reverse complement strand
TTTAATAAAAATATCGTTAAATATGTTCAACTCTTTTTTCGGCTAATGTTATATAATAGCTTTGTATATTTATGCAACTATCATATTAAGTCCCCAGGCATGATACGAAGATGCCGAATTTGAGAGGTTTAAATGAACACAACTATCAGTTTGGACAAGGCAAGAGAAATAGCCGGCAGCGGCGAGTATAACGTCATTCCCGTCGGCTGCGAGATTCTATCGGACTTCATTACTCCCATTGAACTTGTGCGGAAGCTTAAATCAGCATCCAGGCACTGCTATATGCTTGAATCCGCACAGGCCAACGAATACTGGGGAAGATACACCTTTATAGGATATGACCCCAAACTGGCCATCACACTTAAGGACGGCGAGATGACCTTTGGTGACACGACCATCAGGACTACAGAGCCATGGAAGGTACTAAGGGAGATACTCTCAGATTACAAGAGTCCTTCTTTTGATGATCTTCCGCCTTTTACCGGAGGCCTTGTAGGTTATTTTTCTTTTGATTATTTTGGATACTGCGAGCCCAGTGCGAGGTGGAACGGCGTGGATAATGATGCATTCCGGGATCTTGATCTCATGCTTTTCGACAAGGTGATTGCCTTTGACAATGTCAGGCAGAAGATAGTGCTCATTGCCAACGCAAGCACAGATGACATTGACGAGGGCTATCGAAGGGCCATAGACGAACTCAATGAATTAAAAGAAATCATCTGCTCCGATTCGGAACACGCCGATGAAAGCGGCAGACTCATGGGCAAGGTAACACCTCTTTTCAGCAGGGACGAGTACTGCAGGATGGTCGAGAGTGCCAAGCAGCATATAAGGGAAGGGGATATTTTCCAGATAGTACTCTCCAACCGCCTCTCTGCTCCTTTCAAGGGAAGCCTGTTTAACACCTACAGAGTTCTGCGCACCATAAATCCGTCGCCCTACATGTTCTATTTCTCAGGCATTGATGTTGAAGTTGCAGGTGCCTCCCCTGAGACTCTGGTCAAACTTGACAAGGGAATTCTCCACACCTTTCCTCTTGCAGGAACACGCCCCAGAGGGATAACAGACGAAGAGGACAAGGCTCTGGAAAAAGAGCTTTTAGCTGACGAAAAAGAACTGGCAGAGCACAACATGCTCGTTGATCTTGGCAGAAATGACCTTGGCAAGATAAGTAAATTCGGCACAGTCGCGGTAGAAAAGCTCCATTCCATAGAAAGGTATTCCCATGTCATGCACATCGGCTCCACCGTGAGGGGCGAGATCAGACCCGAATGCGACGCGCTTGATGCCATAAATGCTGTTCTTCCGGCGGGTACTCTCTCCGGTGCGCCCAAGATAAAAGCCTGCCAGCTGATCGGTGAGCTTGAGAACAATAAACGCGGCATCTACGGAGGAGCGATAGGATACATTGACTTTTCCGGCAATATGGATACATGTATTGCGATAAGACTGATATACAAAAAGAACGACACTGTCTTTGTGCGAAGCGGAGCAGGGATTGTGGCCGACTCAAACCCCGAAAAAGAATACACAGAGTGCCTTAATAAAGCAAGGGCTTCACTACGGGCACTTGATCTGGCCATGGAGGTAGAGAGGTGATATTACTAATAGACAACTACGACAGCTTTTCATACAATCTTTATCAGCTTATAGGCGAGATTGACCCGGATATCAGGGTCATCCGGAACGACGAGATGACAATAGACGAGATAAGAGACCTGTCTCCCGACAGGATCATCCTCTCACCGGGTCCCGGCAGACCGGAAGATGCAGGCATCATTGTAGAGGTTGCCGGAACTTTGGGAAAAGAGATTCCGACTCTCGGAGTGTGTCTCGGACATCAGGCGATCTGTATGGCTTTTGGAGCTACTGTCTCATATGCAAAAAAGCTTATGCACGGCAAGCAGTCTTTAGTCAAATTTGATACTGACTGCCCTTTGTTTAAGGGTCTTCCCAAAGAAGCACCTGTGGCAAGATATCATTCCCTCGCGGCAAAGCGCGAAACAATCCCTGACTGTCTCCAAATTACCGCTCTTACAGATGACGGTGAAGTCATGGCTATCCGGCACAGACAATACCCGATATACGGAGTTCAGTTCCATCCCGAGTCCATCATGACCCCTGGCGGTCGACAGATGCTAAGTAACTTTATTGCTTCAGTATGAGGCTACGCATTTCATAAAAAACCTGATGCACGAGTAAGCAGTAACATTCTTTTTTAGAAGCTCACAATTAAAAGTAATACGGGTTTTCGTTGGTGTACGGCTTAAGTGATATAATGAGAAAGGAACTTTTAAACATCTCAGAAACAGTCGTAAGACAACAGGTTTAAATAGCAATGAATAATTCGAAATCCCGAAACAGTTTTGATATGATAAACGGCAGCCTCTTAGATAAGATTGTCCTTTTTGCGCTACCGCTGGCAATCAGCAGTGTTTTGCAGCAGCTCTTTAATGCTGCCGATCTCGCTGTAGTAGGAAGGTTTTCATCTCCTCAGGCCATGGCTGCTGTTGGAAGCAATGCATCTGTGATAAACCTGATCGTCAGCACCTTCGTGGGACTCTCTGTCGGTGCCAACGCAGTGATTGCCATGGAGATAGGGAGCGGACACAGGGAAAAGATAAATGAAACAGTCCACACCGTTATCACCGTTTCTCTGATTGCCGGCTTTTCACTTATTGTGATCGGGTTCATACTCTCGGGTCCTATTCTCCGCCTCATGGGAGCTCCAAAGGAGGTCATGAATCTTGCTATCCTGTATCTGAGGATATACTTTTTTGCCATGCCCTCGATAATGATATACAACTACGGCTCTGCCATCCTAAGGAGCAAGGGTGATTCCAGGCGCCCTCTGTTTGCAATGGTCCTGTCAGGTGTCCTCAATATCCTGCTAAACCTTCTGTTTGTTGTGGTCTTCAAACTCCATGTCATAGGAGTCGCTCTTGCCACAGTTCTCTCAAATATGGTCGGAGCAGGTCTTGTGCTCTACATTCTCTTTAACGAAGAAGAGACCTTCAGGCTAAACCTCAGGAAACTTACAATAAAAAAAGACTATCTGATCAGAATGATGCAGATAGGTCTTCCTGCGGGAATACAGGGCGCTGTATTCTCTCTTTCCAATGTAGTTATCCAGTCAGCAGTAAACAGCTTCGGTTCCGATGCGATTGCAGGCGGTACCGCTGCTGCCAATTTTGATTTCATCTCCTACTGTGCCATGAGTGCCTTTGCTCAGTCAGCAGTGACCTTCACCAGCCAGAACTTCGGAGCAGGAAAGTACGACCGCTGCAAAAAGGTATTCAGGATCTGCATGGCCTGCGGAATGGGTGCCTCAGCTGTTGTGGTGCTCCTTCTTGTGACCTTCAGGTATCAGGTTATATCTCTTTTCACCACCGATCCCTCAGTCATCGAATACGCTATGATCAGGATACACAGCGCATTCCTCTTCCACTACCTTATCGCCTCCTATGAGGTAAGCGGCGGGTGCCTGAGGGGCATGAATTACTCGCTGTTCCCGACTATCATATCAATTCTTGGTACATGCGTGTTCAGACTGATATATGTCTTTGTCTATATCCCGTCGCATCACACCTTTGAATCGCTCTTCCATGTATATCCTCTGTCATGGCTTCTCACAGGTACCATAACCCTGACGGTATATTTTATCGTCAGGAAAAGAGCCTTCACAGGGAAGACAGCATCCATATAATGATGTAAAGACTGTGGGAGTGCGGCGCGCACATCAATCAGTGACCTCACTCAACGGATATGTCCTGTATGCCCTTCTTCCAGTCCAGGATAGGCCTTGCATCGGGGGAAAAGAGATTTTCCGGGATCTCATCCCTGTCAAAAAATCTGTGTTCAAGGACTTCAGAGTCTTCGTCAGAGATTATACCTGTATAGCTCTTTGTGGTAAAGATCACAGAAAGAGAATATACAACATCGCCGTTCGGGTAATGTATCTCTCTGTCATCGCCCGAATAAAGACCAAAGAGCCTAAGGCCAGATACAGTAATGCCAACTTCCTCCCTGAGTTCTCTCACAGCTGCCTCTTTATAAGTCTCACCGGGTTCAAGCGCGCCTCCCGGGACGCACCACTCACCCGTGTCACTTCTCTTTTGCAAAAGAACCTGTCCCTTATCATTCTCAATGAGAACTCCGCAGCCCACAACCATGATAAGTCCATGACCGATATGCTTTCTTAAATCGCCAATATAATCCATTTCTCTATTCCATACACTCGTTGCTTGTTCACTCACATGCAGCCCGCTCCGATAACAGGTTTGCACATTCATTTAAATTTGAATCCTCAGAAGGAATGCGCTCACTACTAAAACATTTCCGGTCATTATCAGGCAGCTTTTTTCTCTAAAAAGACTTTAAACGATCCGGCCAGGTGCTGATGATGAACACGGGTTGCATCAAACCTTACCGACTTAAAAGCCATCTGCATGATCGGTCCGGTGCCAAATGCACAGATAATGGTGCCGACTCCGACAGGACCCCCGAGGAGCCATCCGATAAGTGTTGCCATTCCCAGAAGCGCAATGCTCACAGCTCCTATCGGAATCTTCTTAACCCTCTTGGCAAGGGCAACCAGCAGAGTATCCCTCGGTCCGCAGCCAGGATCATGTTCATAATGATTGCTCTCGCCGTGCCGTTCTCACTGAGCTTGCCGCTTGTAAACAGTTCTATCATAAGTCACTAAACCACTTTTTCTTCCTAAATGACATCATTTTATTTATCCTACTACCGCGAAGTTCACGATCTCACCTGACATCATCTCATCTAATATCTCATCGTAGATCTTATGTGCCTCTTCACCGTCTAAGCTGCCGTTATCTGAGCTGTAGGAATATGTAGCATTGCCGTCATTATCATATATCTCATTGGCACTCTCCATCACCAGGGTCTGCCCGTCTTTTACAGAGTACCTGTTCATGATATGATTGCCACCGGTATAGAGCTTGCCATCCTTGACTGCTATGGGATAGGCGGTTCCGTTACTTGCCACAGAGCCAATCTCATAGGGCATTGCATCCTTATAGACAAATATCCTTGCATCGATAGCTGCGTTGTTGCCATCAAGGTTGTCATACGTTCCGCTGCTTACAAGAAGTACATCTGTTCCATCAATCGTGGCATTGGCATATCCCATGCCCTTTTCAAGCTTCTTGTCAACAATCTCGGTAAAAGTGTTGCATCCCGAAATATCCATTGGTTCAGCGTTTTCAGCTTCAGATACATCCGCGCTCTGATCCTGCGCTTCCTGCTCTTTTCCATAATCTGCAAATGTGAGAGAATCGATGACCGCTGCCATATAATCTGAAACTTCCATATCAAGAGCGTCATCACCGCTGTTGTGTCCTGTAAGCTCAAATATCAGTGCGCCGTCCATATAATCTCTGCCCACAGCTGTCTCATAAAGCCCTGTTCCATCTTCTGCAGGCGGAAGCGTTGCCCAGTAGCCTGTTACACCCTCTGCTCCCGGAAAAGATCCTTCATTATAGGTTGTCTTGTCACTTCCCCATGACTCGCCAAGCGCCTTGATTGCAGCCTCACCCTTATCATCAACAGTATACGTCACTGTGATCATGTTGGTTCCGGCAGACTCTCCCTGATAGACAAAAAACACCTTGCCGTTTTCCTGTGTTACCTCAAATTTAGTGGCATCATATTTCACGCTCCATCCGTTCGCATCATGATAGGTGCTGTCTTCGGGACCGTTTACATAATTCTCTGCGCTGAAGTTATCGGGATCAGCATCTGCAACCGGCTCGAACACAAGCTCAAGGCCGTCATCAAAATGCCCTGTCACAACGCCATTTTCAAAGGATGTAACTGTAAGAACCTCCTCAGTCTCACCGGCACCACCAAAGGTAAACTTTACAACATCGCCCTCCTGACTGGAATCAAAAGGAAGTCCCATTCCGTTAGTAGCATCTTCGGTGTAGCCATAATCGTCACCACTAAATATATAGAAGTAATTCTTGTCCGGGTTCTCAGCCTCTTTGGCATAATTAACATATACGCCCTTTGTAAAATAAGCGCTCTGCTCTGCCTCCTTTGAAGAAGCCTCTGCAGCCGAGGCATCAGTACCTTCTTCCTTCCCTGCATCCTCTGCTGCAGGCGCCTCGATTGCCTCCTGTGTCTGCTGCTCAGCAGGAGCCTGAACGTCGCTGCTGCCACATCCTGCTACTGCCGCAGTCATCATGGCAGAAGCCACTATAACCGGCATCACTTTTTTAATCAAATATAATTTCATAACTTTTCTCCTCGTAATAATAATTTTTCATTTCCTGTAAGCACTTTCAGAATAATACTACTTTCCTCGTCAAAAGACAAATTAAAAAAAAATAAAGCAGACCAGAAACCTCTGATCTGCTTAAATCTTACTGCATATTAAAAATCACTCTCAACTTCATAAACTTCACCGTCCACTGTGACTGATTCAACTTCCGGCAGTGAACTGAAGAGTTTTTCCTCGACGTAGTTGAACTTGTCAGGTTCCTCGCCGCTTATCAGTGATTCTATGAGAGCCCGTACCCTCGGTCCGTGCATGGGGTTGCACTCCGCTATGCATGATATTCTTCCTTCCCTGGCAAAAGAGAGCGCCTCCTTATTTACTCCGTCAAAAGAAACTACCATGATCTCACCTGCTGATATATCCGGGCCGGCCTTCTTGCCCGCTGCCTCAATGGCATCGATCGCGCCTATCGCCATGTTGTCATTCTCGCAGTAAACCACGTTGACGTCATCAAATCTCTTTAAAAGAGCTGCCATCACTTCCCGGCCCTTGGTCTCGGTGAAGTCGCCGCTCACCTCCGCCCGCAGGTTCCATCCGTTGTCCCTGGCTGCGTTTGCAAGTCCCCTGCTCCTTCCGATCTGAGCGGTTGAACCTATATTTCCCTGAATGTTTACTATATTGACTTCATCAGGCTCAATACCTTTTTTCTCAGTATACGCCTTTATCCAGGCAGCCATTTTTTTACCTTCAAGCTCAAAGTCCGATCCAACCCAGCAGGAATACAGATTCTTGTCTGAAGCATTTACTCTTCTGTCGACCAGTATGACAGGAATCCCTGCCTCTCTGGCCTCTCCGAGAACCGTCTCCCATCCGCTCTCTGTTGCAGGTGCCAGGACGATATAGTCAACCTCCTGCTGGATGAAAGTTCTTATGGCTGTAATCTGGTTGGCCTGCTTCTGCTGGCCGTTCTTGTATACCAGGGAATAGCCGTTTGCCTCTGTGAACGCTTCAAGCATCGAGTCAGTGTTCGCGCTCCTCCAGTCGGACTCAGCACCAAGCTGCGAAAACCCGACAGTGATAAGATCGGCAGATTTGTCCAGCTCCTCCTGCTCAGTATATTCAATATCCATGTCGGGATCCGTCCTGGCGCATCCACCAAGCGCGATAATCCCCATGGCAAACAGCCCGCAAACAGCTGTAATAATTTTTTTGCTGATCCTTAACCTTTTCATCTGCAAACTTCCCATCTCTTCCATCTGCTTCACAGAAACTACTCCTGCTTTCTTAACAGAATATATCAACAGCACAGAAATATGCAAGTGAGCCAGTGGGGACGGTTATTACTTATGCCTTAAGTGCTTTCTTTTTCTGAGCCATTACCACAGACTGGATGAGAAGGAAGATGCACAGCATTGCTGCTATCGTAATTCCTGTCCACCAGGCATCGTCAAGTCCCGCAGAGGCAACGATGTTCTGAATGGTACTGAGCGATAGCACTCCGAAAAGTGTTCCGATTATGTTGCCGACACCTCCCGTCAGCATCGTTCCTCCTATGATCGAGGATGCGATCGCATTCATCTCCATACCCATCGCATGGCTTGCCGATCCGGATCCAACATGCAAAAAGTACACATAGCCGCCGATTCCTGCAAGTGTACTGCAGATAAGGTGAGATAGAAATCTCGTTCTCGTGACATTTATTCCCATCATCAGAGCGCTCTGTCTGTTTCCTCCGACTGCGTAGAAGCTTCTTCCGAGCTTCGTCCATCGAAGTACCACAAACAACAGCACAAGCAGGATCAATGCCACTACAACCCCAATCTCGATATACGCCGGAACATAGATTCCTTTTTTGTTGACTGATCCCATGAAGGGCACATTTATGCGCGTCAGCTTCAGGGCATTGAATTCCTCATCTGCCACGTTAAAGGGCGCTGTGTTTACTATTGTCGTCATGCCCCTTGCAAAAAACATCCCGGCTAAAGATACGATAAACGGCTGGATGTCCAGATAAGCAACCAGAAATCCCTGTACAAGACCAAAAGCGACGCCTATGCCGATTGCCAGAAGTATTGACCCGATAATGCTTCCGTCGTGATAATCAAGGTAAACGGCACAGCTCATTGAAACCAGTGCCACAACGCCGCCAACGGAGATATCTATTCCGCCGGAGATCATTACTATGCTCATGCCAATGGCTGTTATGATAAGAGCCGCATTGGCATTTAAGATGTTAAAGAACATCTGTGGTTTTAAAAAGCCGCCTCCCTGGAAAATTATGGCTCCAAGGTACATCAGGAAAAAGATCACGATTGTGATGGTAAGCAGCAGATTTGTATCATTCATCTTGCTGAAGATACTTTCTTTTCCTTTCTCTTTCATTTAAGCCGCCTCCTTTCTCGCCGGAGTGACCTTCTTTAAAAGACCCGTCATGTACTCTCTGACCTTCGGGGCAGAGAATACAACAAGGAGTATAACTACAACTGCCTTGTATGCCGCAAGCGCATCTGACTGAACATTGAACTTGTACAGCGTAGTCGTCAGGAACTGGATGACATAGGCTCCGAGGATCGAAGCCCACATATTGAACTTACCGCCTGACAGGGCATTGCCTCCAAGGGCAACTGCAAGTATCGCGTCCATCTCAATGTCTTTTGCTATTACGGAGTAGTTGATCGTTGAAAGGCGGCTGACCTTTATGAGCGCCGCAACTGCGACACAGAGTCCTAAAATGACAAATGAAAGGAACTTTATAAAAGTCGGGTTGATGCCGTTGAGCCTTGATGAGCTCTCGTTGATACCAACTGCCTGTGTGTAGAGTCCAAGGTTTGTAAACTTAAGTACCAGCGCTATGATCACGATGCAGATCGCCACAATAAATACTGTTGTCGGGATCGGGATTCCCGGGATGAATCCTCCGAAATATGAGAACTTCGGATCAGGAACAATGGGAAGTTCATTGTTGTTGATCCAGGCCGCGATAGATCTTCCTGCCGTAAAGAGGATAAGGGTCGCGATCATCGGCTGGATCTTGAAAACCGAAACCAGCATTCCGTTAAAGGCTCCGCAGAGCATTCCCACGATGCAGGCAACAAGGAAAGCCACGATAATTGGTGCCTGTATTGTCTCAGGTCTGGAGTTACCTCCGCACAGTACTCTCAGCATAGCAGAACCCGCGATAGCTATCGTTGCTCCGACCGAGATGTCCTGTCCGCCTGAAGCTGCTGTCACAAGTGTCATACCGATTGCCAGTATGCCCAGCTCTGAGCCGTAGTCCAAAATGGTTATGAGGTACCCTGCAAGAACCGTGTTTCCTGCGTTGTTGGTCTGAACTGTTATCTTAAAAAATCCCGGATCACTTATCAGGTTTATCACCGCAAGAAGAATCAGGGCAAGCAGCGGAATAAACAACTGACTTTTTCTTATTTTGTTAAACATACCTTACTCTCCTCCTGCGATAGTGCTCATTATCTTGTTCTGCGAAAGGTCATCCCCCGAAAGCTCACCAACAACCTTTCTGTCACGCATAACTACAAGTCTGGAGCATGTTCTTAGCATCTCATCCGTCTCAGAGGAGATGAATGTCACGCTCATGCCCTCCGATGCAAGATCCAAAACCAGTTTCTGGATATCCACCTTGGTGCCCACATCGATTCCCCTTGTAGGTTCATCAAGGATCAGATACTCGGGATGCATTAAAAGCCACCTTGCCAGGATCACCTTCTGCTGGTTGCCGCCCGAGAGAGACTTGATCGGTGTATCAGCAGATGCGGTCTTGATGTTGAGTTTCCTGATGTACTCATCAGCAAACGCATTTGCTTTTGCCCTGGAGAAGGGCTTGAAGAATCCTGTAAGAACCTGTAGTGCAAGTATGATGTTATCCCTCACTGAGAGATCTCCGATGATGCCGTCTATCTTGCGGTCCTCCGGAAGATAAGCTATCTTGTTTTTCATGGCATCTATCGGTTTGTTTATCTTAACCTCTTTTCCGTGGACTTTTACCTTGCCCCCAAGGATCCTGTCCGCGCCAAAGATTGCCCTTACGCACTCACTTCTGCCGGATCCGAGAAGCCCTGTAAAGCCGTTGACCTCGCCCTTTTTTATATAGAAATCAAATGGCTTTATCCCGGCATCGGACTCAAGGTGCTCTGCCTCAAATACGGTTTCTCCGGCATCGGCTCCCTTATAGCCTTCATGTTCACCCTTTATATCTGACAGATCATCCATCTCTTTACCAAGCATCTTGGCAACGAGCTGGACTCTTGGAAGATCCTTTATTTCATATTCACCAACGAGCTGACCGTCACGAAGAACTGTTATCTTGTCGCACACCTCATAAACCTGGTCGAGGAAATGTGTTACAAAGATAATGCCAACTCCCATTTTCCTAAGGTCTCTCATAAGACCAAAGAGCTTCTCGACCTCCTGCTCATCAAGTGATGATGTCGGCTCATCAAGAATAAGTACCTTGCAGTCCATATCCACAGCCCTGGCGATCGCCACCATCTGCTGGACAGCTATAGAGCAGCTTCCAAGCTGCTGGGTTGCCCTCGCAGGTATATCGAGCTGCTTCAGGAGTTTGTCTGCTTCTACGTTCATTGTCTTCCAGTTGTTGAAAAAGCCCTCTCCTCTTCCTATGAACATATTCTCAGCAACTGTCAGGTTGGGACATAGAGTAATCTCCTGATATACGGTGCTTATACCAAGTTTCTGGGCATCCTGCGGAGAATGGATCTGTACTTCTCCCTTTCCCTCAAGCTCGATAGTTCCGCCGTCTTTGGCATAAACACCGGTTAAAACTTTTATAAGCGTTGACTTACCGGCTCCGTTCTCTCCCATCAGTGCATGGATCTCACCTTTTCCGAGAGTGAAATCCACATGTTGAAGAGCTCTGACGCCGGGAAAAGACTTTTCGATGCCACGCATTTTCAGTATTGCATTTTCACCCACCATGCGCTCCTTCCTTTTAAAAAAGGCGCGGGGTTAAGTGCACGCCGCGCCTTGAGATGTAAAAATTGTTGGAATCCGCACTATCGTGCTACTTCCTCATGTATGTTCGGTCCTCTTTTGATGAATTTTCGTAAGAGTGATATACGCATGACTTCGCTGCGCTCTCGTCATGCTACATACATTCGGAATCCGCACTATCGTGCTACTTCCTCATGTATGTTCGGTCTGCAAGGTCACAATGAGTTTTGTGCAAGCACAACTCATTGTGACTTTGCATCCCTATATCACTTATATCCCATAATTATCTACATCATCCTGAGTAATTGTTGATGCGTCGAAGCCCTTCTCATCCATGATGATTGTCTTCTGATCGAGCTTTTCGCCGCTCTCAAGCTTCTTGATGATGTCGTCGATGTAGCTTGCCTGGAAAGGATTGCACTGTCCGTCGTAGTTCCAGTTCTGTGCAAGGAGCTCTTCAAGAGCCCACTTGTTGCAGTCAAATCCCATAACTATTACGTCTTTGCCAACGCCGTGTGAGATACCTGCTGCGTCAAGAGCTGCAACAGCACCCTTTGCCATGTCGTCGTTCTCTGCGTAGATTACGTTGAAAGGTGTTCCTGCGTCTATAACTGACTGAACGATCTGCTGAGCCTTCTCTGCGTTCCACTCAGCTGTCTGCTGCTTAACGATATTCCAGTTGGACTCTGCTGCTACCTTGGTGTCAAGAGCGCCGCTTCTGCCCTGCTGAGCTGCTGATCCCATAACGCCCTGGATGTGGATTACGTTGTACTCTGAAAGGTTCTGTCCTGCGAGCCAGTCAACTGCTGTCTGTCCCTCTTTAGCCATATCTGAAACGATAGAAGCCTCATAGAGTGAAGGATCAGCGTCGATCGTACGGTCAAAGAGAATAACCTTTACGCCTGCGTCCTGAGCATCTTTGAGAACTGAATCCCAGCCTGCTGTATCTGCTGCCGAAAGGAGAAGGTAATCAACTTCGTCCTGGATAAAGTTCTGAGCGTACTGGATCTGCTCATCGTTCTTAAGGCTGTAAGCAAAAGATGCCTCATAGCCGTTTGCATCTGTGAACTTTGCCTTAAGGTCTGCGTCATTTGCTGTACGATAACCTGACTCGTTGGGATCGTTGTTGATGATACCAACCTTGATCTTGCCGCCTGATGCTGCAGGTGCCGAGCCTGACTGTGCCGGTGCTGCCGAGCCGCATGCTACAAGTCCAAGTGTCATTGCAGATGCCATAAGAATTGCCAATACTTTCTTCATCATATCTTTCCTCCTAAAATAGATGTGCTTGTAAGGACCATTCCTTACAAGCACTATTCTAGAGAAAAAATATAAAAGTTCCATTAAATAATCAAAGCAAAAGATTTAGATTTTTTATCGTATTTTTATTTTGTTTCATTTTTTTACGATTTCGGTTAATTTTTTCGGCAGTCGTATCGTTACAGTGGTTCCCACGCCGCTTTCCGACGTGATGCTTATGCCGTATTCTTCGCCGTATCCAAGCCTTATTCTCTCATTTACATTGTATAGTCCGTAGATCTTTTTAGCTTCGGGGTCCTTGTCTGTAAGTCCCTTCTGAACCTCAAGGAGCCTCTCAGGATCCATACCTGACCCGTCATCAATAACACGGATAATGAAATCCTCTTCGCCTTCAGAGCCCTCAACACGTATGGTTCCGCCGCCCCTCTTTTCCTTGATCCCGTGGTAAAGAGCATTCTCAACCACGGGCTGGATGGTTATCTTGGGGATCTCATATCCAAACAGGCTCTCCGGAACATCGATCTCATACTTAAGGATATCCTGGTATCTTATCTGCTGGATCTCAAGGTAGCTCCTTACGTGCTGCAGCTCCTCGCACACAGTCACCACTTCTTTTCCCTTGTTGAGTGATGACCGGAAAAAGTCTGACAGGCTCCCGACCATCTTAACAACCTGCTTCTGGTTGCCTGCCTCCGCCGACCAGACGATGGCATCAAGGGTGTTGTACAAAAAGTGGGGATTTATCTGCGCCTGCAAAAGCTCAAATTCAGCTTTCCGAAGCTGCTTCTGTTCCCTTGTTACCTGTTCCTCGATAGGCCTTGTAATCCAAATGGGTCCCAGGACTGACACAATACCTATAGCCAGTAAGATGAAACCCAGGATTGCCATGGATATCTTGACGATGTTCAGGTAGAACTCCCTTGCCCTTACCTGTGCACTCTGGATCTGTCTGTTCTCGTAATAGATATACTCATTAATAGTCTCCTGCAAAAGAGCTGTCACTATCTGAACGTCGTTCTCCCAGATCAGAATGTTGTCGTCATAGCGGTCATCATACCCAAGATTGTCAGTGATCTTGGAAATGTATCCCGCAAGGTTGTTGAGATACTTTTCCGCGCTTGCCAGTCTCTTTTTGTTGTCAACTGTATCCGTGACGCCTTTAAGTCCCTCGACAACCGACCTCGCGTCCGATAGGAGAAGCGGCAGCCTCGACTCCTCTGAACTGACATTTCCGACTATCAGAAGATAGGTCTCATAGTCAAAGTCCTCCTTAAAGTCAAGACTGAACTCAGATGCCACAACCACTGAGTTAAGCATCCCGTTATATCTGTCGTTGATCTGCCAGAGGTTGTACAGGGCATAGATCATGAACACAAGGATCGGCAAAAGAAGTATCAGATAGGATATTCGTATCTGCGTTGCCAGACGTGATTTATTCTGCTTTCTGTCCCTGTCAGCGGAATATCTCATTCAGCATCCTCCGTGGCAATGCCGCCCTGTCTGTACTGCGTGGTTGTCATCCCAAGCGTCTTTTTAAACAGATAGGAGAAATAGTGCGGATCCTTGTATCCCACCATCGCTCCGATCTCGTTGCTCTTTTTTGAAGTTGCAAGCAGCAGCTCTTTTGCCTTATCCAGACGGTAATCCGTCAGATATTTGATAAATGTATTGCCTGTCTGCTGCCTGAATACCGCACTGAGGTGATTGGGTGAAAAATTGACGTGGGCTGCAAGCGTGTTGAGCGACAGCTCCTCGTCGCTGTAGTGCTCATCGATGTACGAGATCACTTCGTTTACAACATCAGCGTATCTTCCCTGTGTGTTCTCCTTGCGGAGCATGACAGCGCTTCTTAATATGTCAACAAGATAGCCGTAGGTCCTCTCTTCATCGGCAAGAAGCTCTGCCGCGGGCAGCTTGCCCGAAATATCATCCCGTGAAAGCCCCAGTTCGCTTTCGACAAACTCAGATACGCAGAAATAGACATCCATGGCTATATACTGTCTCAGCATTGTTGACTTGATCGCATTTTTGCCCATTCCCTTTATGAACTCGTCGAGGAACAGTTCGGTCTCACTCTCCTCGCCCCTTCGCAGGAACTCTCTTATGAGCCTTCTGTCTATGTGTCTGGGATCGATCTCTGAAAGGATCACATCCTCTTTGTCCACGCGCAGCCCTTCCTCTGTGCCCTCAAGGAAATCGTCATCCGCGGAAATGTATGTGTGGGCAAAAGCTCTTCCCGCCCATCTGAAGGATATAGGAAGATCGCTTATCCTCTCGACAATCTGCCCCACACCGCCGAAGTAGCGCACATGTGGAAATCCCGAGAAGAACTCCTTCATCTCGCTGATACATATCTTTATATTTGTCTCTATCACCTCGTTGGTATCAGCCTTGAACAAAAGAGCTGCTCCCGCCATATCAAGATCGAAGAAGATCGCGCTGTATCTGTCAGCGATACCCGGCAGAGCTTCTCCCGCCTTGACCACGCTCTTCGAATACTCATCAGATCCTCTTCCGTTTGACCATATCTTGAAAAGAATGATGTTATACTTGAGAGCTGTTATTTCAATCTTTAAGTCTTTTGCCCTCTTGAGGATATATGGCAGCTCTCGCCTGCCTGTTATAAGATCCTCAAAGAACTCGCGCTTGTCTATCTCGTTGCGCTCCTTCATGTCCTCGAGGTATCTGTTTCTTATCTCGCGCTCGCGGTTTTTCTCAATGATCTTGTCCGCCACACCATCAATTTCTTTTATCAGATTCTCACCACTAATAGGCTTTGAGAGATATGATGATACGCCGATCCTGATAGCTTCCTTGGCATACTCAAAATCCTCATAGCCTGTGAGAAGGATTATTTCAATTGAAGGGAATTCCGCCTTGATCATGCGACTCAGCGCAAGCCCGTCCATGAAAGGCATTTTGATGTCAGTGATGACAATGTCCGGCTTTAGCTTTTGTATCATTGAGTAAGCCAGCTCCCCGTCGCCGGCCTCTCCGCAGAATTCATAGCCGTGTCCTGCCCAGTCGATGTTGTTCTTGATCCCCTCGCGGACCACGAACTCATCCTCCGCCAAAAATACTTTTAACATATTCCTCCCCTATCTTAACAGCTTTCTCTCTTTGCCCTCCTGCGGTTTGAAAGAGGTCTGAAAATTGTCATCCTGCCTGTCCAGCCGACAATTCTTGTAATTATTATCCCCAGAAAGATTCCGCAGCTGTCTATGATCACATCCCTCTTCTGAGGGGATCTCCCCGCAACAAATGACTGGTGATATTCATCGAGACAGGCAAAACTCACGCAGAATATCCCCGCGGAAAAGACAAGCCACAGCCCCCTTACTCCATACACATAGAGCGGAAATGCCACGGATACGGCAAGGCAGAAGTACTCTGTAAAATGAGCTGTCTTTCTGATAAGATGCTGCCCGATCCTTGAGAGGTGGTCTATCTGCTGGCTGGTCCAGCCTCTCTCAAGCTTCTCGTTGGCAACCGTCAGCACCTTAACACCGACCTTGTAGCTTAACTGACTGCTCTCTTCAGCATCCTGGGCTGACAATGAGAATATCAGTATCATCATGAATATCGCAGGTACAAACGACATCGGTTTTAGTACAAACCTCAGTGTCTGCTTGATATATAGCCAAAAATATTTCATCTGTAATCAACTCTCCATAATACAAAAATATTGTGAGTCATCGGATGTGCTTTTATCGCACGGCTCATTGTTATTTATAATATCATATTTCCGGATTGTTGCACGTACTACTGTGCAAGTACAGCAATGCCGTATGCCGGGATCGTCAGATTGTCATTTTCTATTGACACCGCCATCTCTCCGGTACATAGCTGATACATTACTCTTTTGTATGAAGAAGCGCGGCTGCTGTCTGAAAGAGCTATTGTCTGCGGCTTCCTCGAACTATTAAACACTATGAGAACATCTTTCATCTGCACTTCAGAAGAAAGGTCTGTTTTCTGCATACTGCTCTTAAAAATGGCGCAGATACTCTCATTGGACAGTTCCTCGCACAACTCACTTCTCCCCCTTGCTATAACAGGGAAGGTGTTCCTCATCTTAATGGCTGCTTTGTAATAATTGTAAATTGAGTACGGGTCTTTTTCCTGCTCTTCAAGGGACGGGTACTTCATGTTGAAGCTGTCCATGTTCTTTGGTCCCTGGCACATTCCTTCTGCATTCTTATCCTCTGACCAGTACATGGGGGCCCGCTTATTCTCATCCTTACCTGAGCCCTTCATTCCCAGCTCCTCGCCGTAGTATATGAATGCGTTTCCTCCCATGAGAAGGTTGAGGGCACCTGCCATTTTAATGCGGTCCTGCGAGTTCTTTCCAACATAATAGCCGCAGGATCTTGCCATGTCGTGATTGGTATAAAACGGTGCATCTATCGGTAATAAATCTGAGCCTTGAGTATGCTCTGTATCATCGCCGGCTATTTTTGAAGCTACTTCCAGCAGGGCATTCTCCGTGTTAGCGAGGGCACTTCCAAACCTCCTGGCAGGAGATGATCCCTTAACGGTAGCCGCAATTATCCCCTCACTTCCCGCGTAGTCAAAATCAAAAAAGCTGTCTATTCCCGAAGCGTAGTACTTGTGATAGGTCGCTGAATTTGTCCAGGCTTCTCCGACAATATAGGCATCGCTCTTTTGGCCCTTTATCATGTCATTCAGCCATGTCATAAAGGCAATATTCTTTTGGTCGTCGCCCGTGTAGTAGCTTGTCACGGCGTCAAGCCGAAAGCCGTCAACTCCGTGGTCTATCCAGAACTTGGTTATGTCCGATATCTCTCCTCTCACCGCATCACTATCGAGATTTAAGTCCGGCATCCCCGACCAGAAGCGGGCTTCGTAAAAGAGATCCGTTCCCTCCAAAGGCTCGTAGCCATCCTTCTTCTCAGCAGAGAAATTGTAGTACTCAAGGTATGGGCACTCGTCAGCGATATCGCCATTTTCAATGGCCTTGGGATTCTTTGAAAGATAGTCCCTCGCCGAAGTAAACCATGGATGCTGCGAAGATGTGTGGTTGAGCACCAGATCGATGATCAGATCAACTCCCCTGTCGTGGCATTCTTTTACCAAGGCATCAAAATCGTCCATTGTGCCATACTGCTCATCAATGTTCATGTAATCTGTGACATCATATTTGTGATATGTGGGAGACGGTGATACCGGCATCAGCCATATCTCGTTGCAGCCAAGGTCTGAATCTGTCACTGCATCCCCGTCATTTATATAATCAAGCTTCTGCAAAAGCCCCTTAAGATCACCTATGCCATCGCTGTCGCTGTCGTAGAAAGAGTAGACAAATACTTCATAGGTGGTTCGGTATTTGTCATCGATGATCTGCGTATCGTCAATATTTACCTTTGCCTTGCCGCATCCGGTTGCGGTGATCAGCGATAATATAAGAAAATATGGTAATATGCTTCGCTTCATAAGAGTGCTCTCCAACTAAAGATTTTGACAGTATTATTATTGTAATTTTTGTCAGTGAAGTCAATTGGTCTGTTAAGTTATGAGTCAGTGGGGACGTTACAGTTTGAGTCAATGGGGACGTTACAGTTTGACTCACTTCTTTGAAGCGAGTCAAACT
>CAMNEA010000055.1 GCA_946536145.1 uncultured Butyrivibrio sp. | reverse complement strand
AAGAAACTTGTGAAAAGAAATACCGGTGTCCTCTTCTATGACTGCACGAACTACTTCTTTGAAATGGAGCATGAAGTTGGATTGAAGCAGTACGGTCCCAGCAAAGAACACCGCCCCAATCCCATAGTACAGATGGGCCTTTTTATGGATAAGTCAGGGATACCACTTGCATTCTGCATCAATCCCGGCAACCAGAATGAGCAGTTATCTCTACAGCCTTTGGAGCAGCAGATAATGCGGGACTTTGAACTCTCAAAGTTCATCGTATGTACCGATGCGGGGCTTTCTTCTGATGCAAACAGAAAATTCAACAACTATGGTGAAAGAAGCTTCATAACCACCCAGTCGATAAAAAAACTCAAATCAGAACTGAAAGACTGGTGCCTTGATCCCACGGAATGGATGCTTGAAGGCAGCAATAAAAAGCACGATATATCAGAGCTTGAAAACACTCCCGAGAACAGAAAAAAGATCTTCTATAAACAAAAGCTGATCGAAGGATATGATGAAGAACGAGACATAACTTTCGATCAGACAATCATTGTGACCTATTCTCTTAAATATAAGGAGTATCAGCAGACTGTAAGAAACCGTCAGATAGAAAGAGCAAGAAAGCTTATTGAAAGACCTTCATCCGCTGACAAGCGCTCACAGAATGATGCAAAGAGATTCATAAAGAAAACTTCATTTACAAACGATGGAGAAATTGCGAGCAGGGCTATGTACGAGCTTGATGAAGCAGCCATTACAGAAGAATCAAAGTACGATGGATTCTATGCAGTATGCACCAACCTTGATGATGATCCCGCCGACATAGCAATGATAAATCATAACCGGTGGGAAATCGAAGAATCGCTCAGGATAATGAAATCTGAGTTTGAAGCAGGACCTGTATATCTGCAACGGGATGACAGGATTGAAGCCCACTTCCTCACATGTTTCATAGCACTTATGATCTACAGGATACTCGAAAAGAAACTGGGCGACAGATACACCTGCGAGGAGATAATAAAAACTCTCAGGGAAATGGATATGAGAAAAGTTGGCAAACACGGATATATCCCAAGCTATACAAGGACACAGCTGACCGACTCTCTTCATGAAAACGCAGGATTCAGAACTGACTATGAACTTATAACGCCAAAGTCAATGGCAGGTATAATCAGAAGAACTAAAGGGTTATAAGGAACTGTCCGTTTGAATTGCAAATGCCTGGCTACTTATTGACTCATTTCTACATTTATGTCAGGAACAGCTTAACCTTCTCCTCAACTATATCAACATTCAAAGGTCTCTCAGCCGTTTCAACAGTTATAATGAGATTATCCCCCAAAATCAATCCAAACTTTTCATAATCCATGATCTTATTGAAATTCTTTATGGCATACCCTGGTTCTCCGCAACGTCCCAGGTGCTCCCAGTATATTGTTCTTCTTTCCCTGACATTCAAAACGACAAAATCAGGAAATACGTTCCTGTAATTACTCATCTCAAACTTTGGTTCATATTGATATGGGATGTTGTTATTATATAAGTAATCCGCGATGATCTTTTCCGACTTGGATCTGACATATTCTCCTCTTAGTGACCTGATGGTCATCGCCTCGCCATAGGTATTAACACCACCTTTGTGCTCTTCCATCCAATTCGCTATATAAATGGATTCACTGGGTACAATCGGAGCAACCAATCTCTTTCTGGAATCACACATAGCATCATAGACATGTTCTAATTCATGAGGATCATATCCTTCAATAAACCTGTTCAGCCTCTTCTTTGTGCTCATAAGAGTTTTATGAAACTTTTCTTCATACTCCCGCTGTGCAAGAAGATGTATCTTCTCTTTTTCATATGAATGGATGTACTCCTTCTTATCGGTTCCGGGTTTGATCATGAGATATTGCGTGCATCCGTTACTTTTGGACATTCTCAGTTTTCCATTTTCCAGATTCTTATACGACTTCAGACTTTTTTCCACCTCTGAAATGAGCTTTTCAACTTCAGAAAGCTGCTTCATCAGTTCAAATTTTACATTTGTCATTATTTAGTTTATTCCTCTCTATTTCTCCATATTTTATTACTGTTGCATTTTATGGTTTACAAATGTAACAGTAGCCATCAAAATTCACTACTGTTGCAATTAAAAAAAATGCATTCCGATAGTAGCAATTTGATGTTTCCTTATAGCAACCCCATATAAAGATGCAGATAGTTACTGTTGTGATCCATTTTTCCTTACAGTAACAGTAGCAATCCACAATAATTACTGTTGGCAATGTAATATAGCAAAAAGACAAGAAGCTACCATATGCCTCAACTACTAACGATATTCAATTTCCTGGATTTCGACAGTAGCTTCAGATATGGGCTACTGTTATTTAGAAAAAATATGAATATTAACCGTAATATTTTGCGAATATTCTTCAAGTTGATCCCTAAAGGACATCACTTTATCCTATCACTCATAAGAACATTCTAATCCCTCAGAGAATTTCTTCGCGGATCAAATAATATCTCAACTCACAGAAATTTTCAAGTATAAATAATATTTGCGAGCATCCATTTCGGAAAGTAGTGAATTTTCTCTTAAATGTTAATTGACCGGAGCGTCATGTAGATGTCATGATCATCACTTCATTGCTGTCATGTGAAACAGTCGATATAGTCCTACCCGGCTCTTTGTCCCTGTTTTCTGGTAAATGGCAGAGATATGGCGGCTGAGTACACGCCTTGAAATATACATACTGTCTGCAATAGTCTGCAGCTCATCCTCAGTCTGAAGCAGCTTTTGCAGCACCTCCGTCTCCCTTGGAGTGAGCTCATATAGCTTACTCATTATGTCAATAACGTCAGAGGGCTGCACCTTTTCAATCTCTTCTGAAGCTTTTGGAGAATCAGCCGTTTCTTTTACGAAAGCAAAGTCGCCCCGTACTACCATAAGAACAATGATACCTGCAAGCAAGACAAGGTCTATCCCGAGGATAAGAGGCAACGAGAAACCCTCTATCTGTAACAGAAATGCAAGAGTTCCGATAGTTCCATCAAGTATTCGCCCCATTCCTGCCCAGAGCTCGGGGTGCTGTGACTTAGAAGCAAGCCTCAGGAACGTAAGATTATAGTAGGAAATAGTCACCCCGACATTCAGGTAAAACAGGCACAGACTCAGAGCAACGCCCCCTTTATCAGCCAAAAGAAGCGGATTTAGTGCAGACAGCAGCATCACGCAAATAGTAAAGAGCGGCACATATTTTCCATTTTTTATATCACCAAGACAACCCATTATCAGATAGGCAGCGACAAGAAACAGCCTTGGCCATGTATAGAAATTGAAGGATTCAAATTCCGATGCCACGGCCTGCATCTCAATCCTGCTGTCATAATACTGGCATAAAAGTATGAGTAAAGACGTGATTACAACAGAACAGATACAGGATAATTTAAAAGACCTCTCATGTCCCGTTTCATCAGTCCACTGCCCTAAGTTATCAACCAACAGCCACTCCCACTGAGGTTTATACAAAAGCCACGCCATCATCATAAGCCCCATTGCAAGGATGAAGGGCATTCCCAGTGAAATATCTGCCTTCAGCTGCAAAAAATACTGTATCAGCACCGCTGACGCACCGCCTATTCCTATTACACGTCCTATACACGGATCTCCCGCAAGGGCTGATGACATGCAATAGTACACCATCCCGCCCATGATTCCCAGGCACAGCATGGTGAACGGTGCAATCAAAAGATATACATCCGCCGTGTGAACCATAAACAACTGCAAAATGCAGGCTGTATATATTACTGTGACCAGCCCCATAAGGGCAGTCCTAAGTTTCCTGCCATGCACAAGACGCTTGCCTGCTGCAAATACCCAAAAGCCGAGCACACAGACCGCCATATCAACATAGTAAAGCTTCACCTGAAGGTCCACCGCCAAAACACCAGTCGCTCCCCTGTTCAGAAGCGTAGAAGTCACCATGTATTCAAACATATAAACAGCAAAAAGCGCTGTCAAAAATATGTATTTCCTGTCAATTCTATGCGTCATGCACTTTCCCTACCGATCAACAATTATTCTCACCGAAAGCTCTACAGATAAATGCATGATTGTCAAACATTCGGATAATATGATGATATCACATAAGCAAATCACGATATCTTATCATTATCTAAACTTTTTATTAATCCAAATGAACTGATTGCCATTTTGTTTTTCTGTTCGTAATAATTATTATGATAAATGGACTCGCATTTATTAAGTGTGGTAAAATATTACCGCTATTTGGAAATAGCAATTTTTCAGAGGAGGAAAAAATTATGAAAAAGAAACTAATCGCTATGCTTATCGCATCTGCTATGACATGCACAATGTTGAGCGGCTGCGGCAGCACACAACAAGCTCCCAAGCAGGAGCAGACGGCTTCTACTCAGGAGACACCAGCCGCAGAAGAGGCAGAGGCTTCAGAGCAGGCACAGGCTCCAGAGGGTGAAGCCAAAGAATCCGATGAGGAAACAGCTGTTGGCATTGCCAATCCCTGGGTGACTATCACCGAGGAAGAAGCGAACAAGAACTGCATAAGGCTGTTCAAGGCTCCTGAAGGCGCAATCAATCAGGAATGGAGCATGTGCGAGGAGCTCGGTGATCCCGATAAGGGCGTAGGTCCACTTATCCAGCTCAGCTTTACTCTTGATGATCTTAATTACACCGCCAGGGCGCAGCAGGGGGCATCTCCTGATGCCGACATAGCAGGAAACTATGTTGAATGGACAGTAGGTCCTGAAGAAGCAACTCTCGCAAATTGGGGCGAGGGCAACATGGCCGGAGAAACATATCGCCGTCTTGACGATTCAGGATACCTTGATATGATCACCTGGTATGATGTGGAGATAGGTATCTCCTACTCCCTTACAGTTGGAGCCGAAGATCTTGACGGATTTGATATTCAGGCAGTTGCAGAGCAGATGTACTGCGCTGATAACGAACCTGAGATTCCCTGATAAATCTGATTACTGGAGCCTGATGATATAATTCCATGAAAATTCTGATAACTGGAACAAGTCGCGGGATAGGTCTTGCCTGCGCCAAAAAGTACATAGCGATGGGGCACAGCGTCATCGGTTTTGATATTATGGAGAGCGCCTTTTCGGCGCCCTCCTATACTCATATGCTCGTAGATATAACAAAAAAGCTCCCTGATATCGAAGGCGTTGAAGTTCTTATCAACAATGCCGGAATTCAGGACGGGCCTGATGTCATAGATACCAACTTAAAGGCAACGATTGCCGTTACCGAGAAATTTGCTTTTCAGGAAAAGATTCATTCAGTTCTCTTTATGGCTTCTTCCAGCGCATCAAACGGCGCTGAGTTTCCAGAGTATGCCGCTAGTAAGGGCGGCGTAGTTACATATATGAAAAACACCGCACTTCGCCTTGCGAAATACGGTGCAACATCTAACAGCATCTCAGCGGGTGGAGTATACACACCTCTTAACGCCCACATTATGGACGATCCATCTCTCATGAAGCAGTGTCTTGACGAGACCCTTCTTGGCAGGTGGGCTGACGCAGACGAGATTGCTGATCTTTCCTATTATCTCACCAATATCAACAGGAGCATGACCGGTCAGGACCTGCTCATCGACAATGGTGAACAGTTAAAGTCAAACTTTATCTGGTAATCTGTCACTGTGCTGTGATGACTTCTCATCAAAATGAGTAAATTCATACGGAAGGTGTTTTATGCTCACAACTACAAGCAGGATTGCTACCAGCTTGTCTATGTAGTCAGTTACAGCCTGTGTCACAAATGCTCCGCCAAAGAGCTTGAGTGCAGTAGTCGAAAGCGCCTGTATGATAAATGTAGTCACTGCAGCTGATGTGATCCCTCCGAAGAGGAATGTCTCTATACATGCAGAAAGCGCTGATGCCGGAAGTGTTATCACAAGTGTCTTCCACAGTATTGAAGGAATTGTGTTTTTCTTCCCATGCATTATAAGTCCGGCAATGACACCCATGAGCACGCCGCTCAGCGAGAAGTAGATCGCATATATGTCTCCGAGTGCGCCGTTTATCAGGCCGCCAATCAGTGCCGTAAGTCCGCCTGCCACAGGTCCGAGAGCGATGCCTGCAAGCATTGTACCGATACTGTCAAGAAAGATCGGCAGGTGCGCAAACAATGCAATCTTGCTCCCCACAATGTTTATGGCCACAGCCAGTGCTATAAAGGTTATTTTCTTTGTACTTATCATTTTTTACTCTCCATTCTTGGCCCTAAGGGGTACAGCTTGTGGTAATTCGATATGAGGAGGTCCCATTTATGGGAGGAGTCCTGATGTCATTTATCCCTTAGGATATTCTTCTGTTTTCATAACTTGCAATACTGCCCAAATCTCTCTGCATACTTCGATGTTTCTATATTCAGAACTCTGGTAATAAACATTGACCAGAACGCAGACTTATCAACTTCTGTAAAGACAATGGCGTTACTCTCTTTGCGATAGAATCCGCAGGAATCAACCACTGTCTGTCCCATGCTGATCCCACTGGTCTCTACATCTGTATATGCCTCAAAACCCTTAAGTATTTCAGGATTTATAAACTGCGCAACTGCGAGAGGATCATTTATGACGCAGCCTCTTATATGCTCCCACTCCCAGTGAAATTTGAAGTAGAATCCGGTGATCTTCTCAACAAAATCTCCCACCTGCGGATTAACCATTTTCATCTCATCAAGGATCTCCGGCGTCAATACAATCTTTCTTGTCACGTCAAGTCCGACCATCTCAATCTTACGGTGATGCTCATATAAAGTATTAAAGACGAGCCTTGCGCTGTCCGGATCCTCCCAGTAGTTGTACTCCGCAACAGGCGAACAGTTGCCGTGGCTCTTAAAGTTGCCTCCCATGGAGACAAGTCTTTTTATCAAAAGAAATGCATCCGTATCCTCATCGATGAGCCGTGCCAGATTTGTGAGCGGTCCGAGCGCTATGACGGACACATCGCCTTCCCGCAGTGTCTCCTTCATAAACTCTACAGCAGATTTCTCAGGGACGTTCTGCCCCTCAACCTCCGGCAGAAAGCTCTCGCCCAGTCCATCCTCTCCGTGAGTATCAAGAGCATTGACATAATCTCTTATTCTTGGCTTATCAGCTCCCGCATATACCGGAATGTCCAGCCTTCCGAGGAACTTAAGTATTCTCTTGGCATTCATGAACCCCAGTTCCACAGGTGAATTGCCTGCAACTATCGTGATTCCAATGACCTCGATCTCAGGGCTTTTTAGTGCCAGCATTATCGCAAGACTGTCATCAATCCCGGGGTCACAGTCTATTATTACTCTTTCCATATTTCTTTCTCCAGAAAATCATAGGAAATTCGGAGGAATTTCCTCGTATAAAATAGCATGTTGCTCGCAACATGCTCGCGCCGAGCGCGGTTGCATTTATGCAACATATACCTTACGCGCGAGTGCGCATCAATAGCGGAGCATTTTTTATTTCATAGGAAATTCAGAGGAATTTCCTATGAAATAAAAAAAGCTCTGCGCCAAAGCAGAGCTACATAAAGGACATAGTTATCCAATGTAGTCCCGGTTTTGTTTATCGACAGGAAGGTACAAATGAACTGTCGTATTACGCAAATTAAGATTATACAATTCTTTTCCTAATGATGCAAGCCAAAATTAATCCCCCTATACCTTTTCAGGTATAAGGGGATTTTCTAAAGAACCATGTTCATTTTGATAATATGCAGGATAGTAGAGAAACTCTACTTATTATTCAGAGCCGCAAGATTGATGCTAAAGTAAAGTGTGGCACCATCTTTTTTATTCCTTACTCTTATGTTTACATATCCATTTCCCTTAGGATTGTATTTTGTCATCTTAAGTGAGCCTTTTGTTACAGGGTTGGAATAATTGCGCTCCTTACCAAAGGACTCACGATCAGATAAATATGACATCTTGAATCAGAGATTCAAGATGCCCGCAAACAAGCCATCCTAGAGCGACTGCGTCGCAGGGCTTGTTTGCCTATCTTATCATGTTCTCACGAAACCCGCAGCCAGTGCGGGTTTCTGGAATTTCATTCAATAAGTCATCCATTCTTAGAAGAATAGTCATAACTGTAATTCGAAGAACTGATCTCAATTGAAGAAATCTGCCAGTCACCTTTATAAGAATTGAGCTCCGCTTCCATGCGCTGGAGAGTCTCGTCATTGCTAAGAAGACTCTCCCTGCGTATCTGCTGCCTCGAGATGACCTCAAAGGCAACAGTCTGCGCTATGATCGCAAAAAGCGTACACCCTGTAACCAGGAGCAGAATCGCCTGGTGCATTGTCCATTTAACTTTTTTCATACCCCTTTTCTTCCCCTAAGCAGAAAATATTACCCTCATCTTACCAGGGACTTGTTGCCTGTCCTCCGGCGCCTTCCCCATCGCCAGATCCGTCCTCATCCCCATTGCCGCCGACGTTATCTGACCACTTGTCAAGATTGCCCTGAGTTTCCTTCCTGTCCTCAAGAGCATTCTTCTTATTGCCTTCAAGTTCTCCCTGAATCTTCTTCTCCCTGTCGGAAGGCTGTCTGTCACTTCCTGATGAACCGCCGTCCGAATCCTCGCTGTCGTCCTGCTGCTCTGAGTCAGACGTACTGCTGCCCTGCTCAGGGTTCCTCAGCATCTCGATCATCCTGTCGATATCTTCCTTCAGCTGTTGGGCATCGGCATTGTGCCCATCACTTCCCTCAGGTGACGCGCAGCCGTTCTCAGTCAGTACATCCCTTGCCTTGTACAGGATGAAAAGAGCTGTATCTATCTTTTCCTGCGAATCAAGGTTGTAGAAATTGATAGTCCTGCAGAGAGCAAGAGCGAGGTTTATCCTTATCATGCAGTCCTTACCTTCACCCGGGTGCATGCCAAGCGCCTCGTTATAGTAAGAGATTGCCGAGTTGTAATCGCCGTTTTTATAGGCAGCGTTTCCAAGATTGTAGTAGGGGACATAGCTCTCTGGAAAATTGAATTTAAGGAGCTTCTCCTCCCCTTCAACCGCTATCTCTCCCTCCCTGTAGCGCGAAACAAAGTCATGATTGATCAAAAGGCGGTACAGAAGCATGGCTGAAAGAGCAAGAAATACAGCTCCCATTATCGCAATAAAATACAGTCTCAGAGGAATCTTCTTCATTCTCAAATCCTCCCTCTTCTAACAATAAGAACAAGTTCGATCAAAAGCATAATGGCAAGCGGAATTGCAAAAAAATAGTAGATATCGTTATGTATCTCTGCGCCGTCGCCTGTCTCTATGACGGTCTTGCTGCTCTCCTTAATGACATCAACGGCCCCGCGAAGCGCAGTGTTCCCGCTGTTCATATTCATGTAAGTGAGCGCAAGATCATCAGCGATCTTCTGAAGATTGGTCTCATCAATCTTTGATATGGCATCCTCGTGTGAGTTGTAATCGTAGACATAGTCGTAGCCGTAGGCATCGCTCATCCTGCCGCCAGTTGCCGTGCCATATCCAAGCACAGCTCCCGCATCGATGTACTGGGCAAGCTCAGAGTAGTCCCGAAGCTCCTTGCCGTTGGTGATCTCTCCGTCACTCATGAAAAATACGATCGTCTTGCGGTTCTCCTTCCTGCTCGATGACAAAAGAAGCGCCTCGACATCCTGATAGGGCTTGGACAGATCGCTCCCTCTCGCGTAATAGCTGTCAGGCGACCTGAAGGTATCAAAAAGATCCTTGATATACTGCATATCCTGAGTAAACGGAGACAGCACATGTGAGGTATCATCAAAGGTAACGAGTCCGAAGTTGCTGCCCGCAAGCTCATCGATGATAATGCGCGCATCACTCACTACCCCCTTCATCCTCTCCTTCCTGCCGTTGTAGTCCTGTGCCCACATGCTTATGGTGTTGTCCACAACAAAGAGTACATCGAGGTTCTTGGTGGCAAACTCATACTTGGTCTCGACCATCACAGGCCTGAGACCTATGACGAGCGCAAGGACATAGATGACAGTAAGCCGCAGCAGCGTAAAAAATCTGTCCGGGCGCGAGGATCTGTTCCTAATGACAAAAAAGGCTGTCAGCACAAAGAATGCGCCGAATGCCACCAGCATTATTCCGATTGAAAAAATAGGTTTAAAAGTCATTTCTGCAGTACCAATCCTGCCGTGCATCCAATCGCAAGGCATATTATCAGAATTATAAACGGAATCTCCGGAAGATCCTGGGTCTGTCTGGTCATTACGACCTTGACCAGCATCGCTTCCTGCTTCTGAATGTCTTTTACAATCTCAGATACCGACTGGGATCTGGTCCTTATGTAAAACTTGCCGCCGGTATTCTCGACAGCGGATTTAAATCCCGCAAGGCAGGATGAATAGTCGTACATATCAGGCTCGTAGAACTTCTCCTCCGAAGGGAAGATGCCAAAAACAGTTACTTTGTTCTTCCTGCAGTAATCCGATGCTTCCTGAAGGTTCAGCACCTCTTTTCCAAAGGCATTGAGCTCGTTGTCCGTAGACATGATGATGACCCTTGTCCTCTCAGAATCATTAAGATAGGGAAAAGAATAAAGTGCGGTTCCAAGTCCCTCCCCGATAAGAGAAGATCCCCTGTACCAGTTGTCGTAAAGGGTCCCGGCCTCAAAGTAGTCAAGCCTGTCGGTAAGCTCTCTGTACCTGTCAATCATATCGTCAGGAATAAGCCTCTCATCGTCGTAGACAGTGTAGTAGTTCTCAAAGTATTCCTTCTGCATGGCGAAATACTCGTTGAGCTCATCCAGACGATCAATAATATAGTCATAGTCGTCAGTAAGCGGAACATAGGTAACGGACGAAGTGTTGAAGATGCTCACTCCGAACCTGTCGCCCTCAAGGCCTGACACAACACCCTTGAGATAGTCAGTGATCTCCGAGTTGAGGTCGTAGAGCGAATATGACACATCGAGGCAGAGCATGATATCTCTTTTCCTTACTCCGCTCACAACATCGGAAGTCTTGAATGGCCTTGCTGCAAGGACAACTGCCGATCCTATCGCGCCTATTATCGAGGTTATCATAAGGGCTGAGAGCGCAAAATACCTTACAGTGAGCTTCCTGTAAAGGTCTGTGGATCGGATCCTCATAGTATTTGCGGCCTTGGTTCCTCCCGCAAACTCGTTTTTGCTTTTCCTGTATACAATGACCAGTATCAAAAGAGCTGCCGCAAGTACACATCCTCCGGCGACGACCACCTCTTTGTACATCAACTCCATGATCTTATCACTCCCATTGCCGATACGCAGGATTTCTCAAGATCCCTGTCCCTGGCCTTTTCATCCTCCGCAAATTCCGGCACATAATATTCTTCCATCAAAAGATCCAGCTTTCGTATGCCCATTGCCCGGACTTCCTTGATGGTATAGTTCTCAACGTTTATACCTGTGACCTCATGGACAAAGCTCCTTATCACAAGGCTCAGCTGCTGATAGCCCTCTCTCTTGCTGACACCGCCGCCCTTATATCCGTTTATGATCTCCTGAACCCTTGATACATACTGGTTCTTGAGGGCAAGGAGCATCCCGGGCGTAAGGGCAACTCTGCGAGCCACCGATGGTATCTTTTTCTGTCTCTTGAGATAGGGCGCTGCCTTAGCGATGGCATAGATGATCAGCCCAAGTGCGAAAAGAAGCAGGATGGCAAAGGCAAGATAAACCCACCAGCTGTATTCAAACACATCCTGTAATTTAACCGAAGTTACCATTTCTGTACCTTTCAAAAAGCGCTATGGTGCTGTCGATGATCTCCTCCTCACAGGAGATGGTGCACATCACAGCCTTGTTGCGCTTTAATATCTCACTAGTATTTTCAAGGATACTGCTTCTGATCCTCACTTCCTCCTGATAGAGCCTTCTGCTGTGTGATAAAAAGAACCTCTCATAGCGGCTCCTCTCACTGTCAAAAACATTGTCACCTGTAAGATACGCGTCATCGATATTTACGACAAAGAGATCATGCTCTCTTGTGATGCTGCTGACAATACCCTCGTCAAGCTTTGAAAGCCCCTCCATATCGGTCATTATAAAGATGATCATCCTCTTATGTATGGTGTCGAGTACCTCTTTTACAGTATCCGTAAGGCTGTATCCGCACTCTGTTGCTCCGCGCTGCGCATAGTCATACATCAGTCTCTCAAGATGATCCGATCCCGATTTAAAGAGACTTACGGTGGCGCTGCGCTCTCCCGGGTATGCTATCGCCACATCTGCCCCGTTTCTCCCGCACAGATAGGCAACAGTACCAAACGTCATGGAGATAAGACGGCACTTGTTCTCTCCTCGTGTGGTATCTCCCAAAAGCCCCGGTCCTCTGTCACAGATGAACATGACGTTGTGCCTTCTGTCAGTCATATATCTGCGCACAAGAATAGTACCCATGCGGGATGATGACTTCCAGTCTATATCATGAACATCATCGCCGTAGGCATATTCCTTGAGGTCGTCAAACTCCATGCTCCTTCCCCTGTGGAGGGAGTGGAAATCACCATCTAAGATATTTGAAGTCTTTCTCTTGGTATAAAGAGCCACTGCCCTTCTTATCCTGGACAGATACTCATAATCAATCATCATTACGGCGCCTTTACTGAATTAACAATTGCATCGATAACTGCCTCCACCGGCACGTTGTCGGCAACAGCGGAGTAGTTGAGTCCGATCCTGTGGCGCAGCACCTGATGGCTTACCTGCTTGACATCCTCGGGAGTCACATAGGTTCTGCCCTGCAAAAGAGCTGCTGCCTTAGCCATCTTAAGGAACGCGATCGAGGCTCTCGGGCTTGCTCCGATACGGACGTACCGCAGGATATCCAGGTTCTGTATCTGGGCAGTGCGCCTTGAAGCTACAACTATACTTGATATGTACCACTTGATTGCCTCGTCCATGTACACTTTTTCAACAATGTCCTGAACTTTATCAACGTCCTTTATCGCAAGAACCGGCGGATCAATCCGTGAAATGGCACCGGTCTCCATGCGGCTTAAGATCTCGACTTCCTCACCTGCTGTCGGATAGGTTATGACCTCTTTTATCATGAATCTGTCAGTCTGGGCTTCCGAGAGAGGATATGTGCCCTCCTGCTCGATCGGGTTCTGGGTCGCGATGACTATAAATATATCCTCGGGCATGCGGTAGCTTCTGCCGCCGATGGTGACCTGCTTCTCCTGCATGGCTTCAAGCATTGCGGACTGGGTCTTGGCACTTGACCTGTTGACCTCATCGAGCAGCACGAAGTTGGCAAAAACCGGACCAAGGATATTCTCAAACTTGCCCGTAGCCTGATTGTAGATCTGGGTTCCTATGATATCGCCGGGGAGCAGATCCGGTGTGCACTGTATCCTTGCAAACTTGCCGTCGACGGCATCTGATATGGCCTTGGCCGCAGTTGTCTTGGCAAGCCCCGGAACCGATTCTATCAGGATGTGTCCGTCTGCCAGGATAGCGCTTATCAGAGAGAACTTAAGTCCCTGCTGTCCCACCACCTTGGCATCAAAATAGTCCGAGAGCTTTTTTATAACATCCTGAGAATATATAAAGTCCTCCTCGGATATGGCATTGTTTATGTTTTGGTTATCGTTCATCTCATTTCTCCATTTATAGCATCTGTCATCGGATGATCGTTGCGAGGTTGCGCATGATGCCCTCGGCGATGTCCGGCTTGTTCATCGAATAAACATGGATGTGGCTGACTCCGTTGGAGATCAGGTCAATGATCTGATCGCAGGCATAGATGATACCCGCCTCTTTAAGTTTGTTCGGGTCATCTGCAAATCTGTCAACCATGATCTTCATCTTCTGCGGAATGGTAGATCCCGAAAGAGCAATGCTTCTTGCAACCTGCTTTGTGTTTGTTATGGGCATGATACCCGGAACCACCGGAACCTCGATGCCCTTTTCCCTTATCCTGTAAAGGAACTGATAGAGCGTGGAATTGTCAAAAAACATCTGGGTAGTCAGAAAGTCGCATCCAGCATCGACTTTTTCCTTCAGATGCACGATATCCTCAGACTGTCTTTCACATTCCACGTGCCCCTCAGGATAGCATGCTCCGCCGATGCAGAAACTGTCATCAATGGACTTGATGTCATAAATGAGGTCTGTCGCATGGTCGTAGTCAAAGCATACCCTTCCCTCCCTGGGAATATCGCCGCGAAGCGCCATTATGTTCTCAATGCCCCGGCTCTTATACTCTGTTATCATTTTCCTTACTGTTTCCCTGGTGGAAGATACACAGGTAAGGTGGGCAAGGACGCACACTCCGTACTTGTCCTGAAGGCCGGCAGCGATACTTGCTGTATTCTTGCTGGTGCCGCCACCCGCTCCGTAGGTCACACTCATGAAGTCAGGGGACAGAGCCGCGATCTGCGCCGCAGCTTTTTCCACTGCCTCATATCCGGCGTCAGTCTTTGGAGGGAACACCTCAAAGGACAAAGTAACTTCTTTATTCTTAAATATCTCACTTATCTTCATACATTAATCTCCGCAGTAACTCCGAGACAGTCACTGTTTGCTTCAAGAATAGGGCTTACAACTTCCCTGATAAATTTCTCGACCTGATGCGCGCTGCATCCGACATACTTTGCAGGATCCATTGATGCCTTGAGGTCATCAAGGCTTAAGTGAAATGCAGGGTCTGCTGCTATCAGCTCAAGAAGATTGTTGTCTGCGCCCTCCACCTTGATGTTTCTTCCTGCCTCCATCGAGAGCTCTCTGATCCTCTCATGAAGCTCCTGCCTGTCGCCGCCTGCCTTGACAGCATCCATCATGATATTCTCTGTAGCCATAAACGGCAGCTCAGCCATCATGTGCTTTTCTATAACCTTGGGATAAACCACAAGTCCGTCGACAACATTCAGGCACAGATCAAGAACTCCATCTGTCGCAAGAAATCCCTCAGGGATAGAAAGTCTCTTGTTGGCAGAGTCATCGAGCGTTCTCTCAAACCACTGGGATACCTCAGTTATGGCGGGGTTCAACATATCAACGATAACGTATCTCGAAAGTGAACATATCCTCTCACTTCTCATAGGATTTCTCTTATATGCCATAGCGGACGAACCGATCTGGCTCTTTTCAAACGGCTCCTCAACCTCTTTTAAATGCTGAAGAAGCCTTATATCCTGCGCCATCTTGGTAGCAGAGGAGCATATTCCCGCAAGTACGTTTATGACCTTCATATCTATCTTGCGGCTGTAGGTCTGGCCGGAAACTGCCATGCAGCCCTTAAAGCCCATCTTATCTGCCAGCATCGGATCAAGCCTGTCGACCTTTGAAAGGTCACCGTCAAAGAGTTCAAGGAAAGAAGCCTGGGTTCCCGTTGTGCCTTTTGATCCAAGAAGCTTCATGTTGTCGAGGCAGTAATCAAGGTCCTCAAGGTCTATCGTAAAATCCTGGAGCCACAGGCACGCCCTTTTGCCGACTGTTGTCGGCTGTGCCGGCTGGAAATGGGTAAATCCGAGGGTTGGCTGGTCCTTGTACTTATCTGCGAACTTGGAGAGCTCGGCGATAACGTTCACAAGTTTTTTCCTTATGAGTTTAAGTCCCTCAGTCATGATGATGATATCGGTATTGTCGCCGACATAACAGCTTGTCGCGCCAAGGTGAATGATGCCCTTGGCCTTGGGGCACTGCTGGCCGTAGGCATAAACATGGCTCATGACATCATGCCTTACTTCCTTCTCCCTTGCTAACGCAACATCATAGTTGATATCATCCATGTGCTGCTTGAGCTCATCGATCTGCTCCTGTGTTATGTTAAGCCCCAGCTCCTTCTCAATCTCAGCCAGTGCGATCCACAGCTTCCTCCATGTCCTGAACTTCATGTCCTGGGAAAAGATATACTGCATCTCCTTGCTTGCATATCTCTCCGACAGCGGACTTGAATAACGATCTGTACTCATAATACTCCTCCCCTTCCTTTATTGTTGCTTTTCCCGTGAGCCGCCTGATAAAAGCACGATTCATATTATATTACCATCCAAAGCCCGTTAGTGCAAAGAAAAACACTTATGGGAATAATTATAGATCATCAGTTTTCTACATACTGATTCATGAGTTCTTCGACTCTCTTCTGAGTCAGGGAAGCTCCTGTTCCGTACTCGATCATGGGCTGCATTGAGCCTCCCTCAAAGTCAGCTCCTGCAGACTTCATTGAGGCCTCTTTATCGCGGATCCACTTCTGCTGCTCCTCGGTCAGTGCTGTCATCTTATCCTCTTCAAGGTTGTCATTTAAGTAGGTCCAGATGGCATTGATCAGTCCGTCCCAGAGGGTGTATTCCTCATAGGCGAGCTGATTCATGGTCTGCTGGTCCATGAGAGTGTCGTTCTGGAACTTGTTGTCTATCTCCTCCTGCCTCTTTTTAGCGGCATCATAGGCATCCTGAAGAGCCTTTTTGTCAGGTACTGCTCCGCTGCTATAAGCCTTGAGGATATCTGAAAATCCTGCCTGGTTGTTGTCAGAGGTGCAGTTCTCCATTGTGACTTCCTTGTTGGAGAAGGCGTTGAACTTGTTGTTGTTAAATACGCAGTTTCTGAAGGTGGCGCGGTCATACTCGCCAAGCTCAACAAAGTAGCAGCTGTCATAGGCGTCTGCCCTGTTATTGCTGAAGGTGCAGTTATCAAAGACAACATCATAGGTGCTGTTTATATATATCATTGAGAGGTCGCTGCTGTCGCGCATAGTGCAGTTGTTAAATGATGCAACCGAGCAGTTGGTAAGACTTACAAGACCATAGGTGCATTCGTAGATATCCGTATTCCTTACATTGATCCTGCTTGCGTACATAGCCTCAACGCCATAGGTGCCGCTCCCATAAAGCTTGCATTTATCTATATCAACCCCCGACATACTGTTAAAATACAGTACACTTCCACTGCAGTATCCCGGTTCAACCGTATGTCCGCAGGTAATTCCTCGCAGAGTAATATTTCCTCCATTATTAAAGGAAAGAACCGGATCATAGGGCTCATCAATACAGAACTGTACGTCTGCTCCATCAGCAGCCTCTATGCCAAGGTTTGAAACACCATCGACGGAAAGGGTGCCGTAATTGTCCGTGATAAGGCTGTTCGATATCTTTTTCCTGTCACAGGTCGTAAAATTGTAGGTTCCTGCCTCTACAATTATCTTGCGGTTGTTTTTAATGCTGTTAAGAAGATCCTCTGTAGTTGAGACTGTGACTGTATCAAAATATCTGAGTTCTTCAATATTTTCAAATGCAGGTGAGTCCTTTCTGAGAAAGAGGTTTTTGCTGACAGAGTGATACTTGTACTCATCATCAGGCGCACTTGTATACTCAACCGCCACCTCAAGTGTATCCTCATCCTTCATCGAAAACATATATTCGCGTGTTGCATTGTCTTCTTCATCTGCAAAGGGATCTTCCATCTTAAAGTGCCATTTCCTGTCCCCTGCATCAGCATATGGCGCACCGTCACTGTACTTAAGTTCACCACCGTATATCATGGCGTTGTACTCATACTCCTGGAACCTATAATCGGCAAGGTATTTATCCCCGTCCTTGCGGATCTTGACTGAAGCCTCCGGACACATGTCATCCCCGTACATGGTGACATACTCATAGCTGTTTTCATCATCCTCTGATGTAGAGATAGTGCACATATATGACCACTCGCCAAGCAATGATTCAGGGCTGTCAATTCCTGCACTCGCCGCAAAGGCGTCACCTGCAGCCTCAGATGACCCGCTCTCCTGTGCTACATTGCTGTCGCCGGAAGCTGTTTTACCCTCATCAGCGCCTTCTTTGGTTTCTCCTGCTGCATCAGGCGAATCAGCTGACGTCTTCGTCTGACTGCTATTGCCTGCTCCCTCCGGTGTTTCATTAGCTGCGCCCCCGCATCCGGCAAGCATAGCCATAGCCAAAACAGCAGCCAGGACTGAATTAATGATACCTTTTCTCTTCATATATCTAACCCCCTCATTTTTCTTAACTGATAAGCCTCTGTCCTTTTACAATTATAGACTATCCCCAAACGCCCTTACAAACATTTTGTGGAAATAGTGGGTTAATAAAGAGGCGGCCTTTCGGCCGCCCCTGCATGAATACTTATGGATTATTTTGTGGTTATTGTTACTTTGACTTTCCTGGAGAGACCATCTTTGGCGTATGCGTATACTGTACACGATCCTGCAGCTACACCTGTGATCTTGCCGTTCT
>CAMNEA010000054.1 GCA_946536145.1 uncultured Butyrivibrio sp. | reverse complement strand
GTTCTCTGCTCGAACTGTTCTCTGGAATCCTTGTACTTGTGAACAGCTCTTAAGATGGTAACAACTTCCTTTTTAGTAGGAAGGGGCACAGGGCCGCTTACCTGAGATCCGTTCTTCTTGACTGTCTCGATGATCTTCTTGGCTGATGCATCGATAAGCTGATGATCATAAGCCTTAAGTGTAATTCTCATTACCTGATTTGCCATAAAAAAAGTCGCCTCCTTTTCGCACTTTTTGTTCTAAGTACGACAAGCGGTGACTGTACACTCTCCCGTGTGTGTCCTAGCCCTCAACACAGAATGGGGCTCATAAACTCTTTACACGTCGTTTCTGCCTCTAAGCTGATCGGCAGACTTACAATTGTCTGTACAGTGACTTGTCGTCAGATTGTTAGGTTCTGTCAGAACCTCTAGACATTCGCTCCACGGAAAAACCTGCTTAACTGGATAAAGCAGCAACCTCGCGCTTCATAGCTATCATGTCACAGCGTCTGTTAGTATAGATCATTTTTTGTGCACATGCAACAACTTTTTAAAAATTAATCTCTTTTATGGTAAAATCAGCCTTTTGACAGCATTATTCTTGATCATTTTTAATCTCTTATCTGGTTTTCATGACAGTACCAAGCCCACGTAGTACAATCTTTCGTGCATTTATAACTAAAATTTATTATGATATATATATGGAAAGGATTCTCTATGTGGATTGCAGATAATTGGAATGATTACGAAGTTATAGATACCTCCTCCGGTGAAAAGCTCGAGCGCTGGGGCGACTTCTTTTTGGTTCGTCCCGATCCCCAGGTAATATGGAATACCGAAAAAAAACACTACGGATGGAAGAAATTTAACGGTCACTACCACCGCAGCAGCAAAGGAGGCGGCGAGTGGGAATTCAAAAATCTCCCTCAGGAGTGGTCAATAACCTACCGGGATCTTACTTTCAATCTTAAGCCCTTCAGTTTCAAACACACAGGCCTCTTTCCTGAGCAGGCAGCCAACTGGGATTGGTTCTCTTCATTAATTATAGAAGCAGACCGTCCGATCAAGGTGCTTAACCTTTTTGCCTACACAGGAGGCGCAACGGTATCTGCAGCCAAAGCCGGTGCAAGCGTCACCCATGTTGATGCTTCAAAGGGCATGGTTGGATGGGCAAAAGAAAATGCCGCTTCATCCGGCCTTTCCGACGCCCCGATCAGATATCTTGTGGACGACTGCACCAAGTTTGTCGAAAGAGAGATAAGAAGAGGCAATAAATATGATGCCATAATCATGGATCCGCCATCTTATGGCAGAGGCCCCAAGGGAGAAATATGGAAGATCGAGGACAGTGTATTTCCGTTCATCAATCTCACCACAAAGCTTTTGTCCGATAATCCGCTGTTCTTTCTTATAAATTCATATACCACAGGTCTTCAGCCCGCAGTGCTTTCCTATATGCTGCACACAGCTATCGATCCTATCCACAGCGGCAGGATTGAAGCGCAAGAGATTGGTCTTCCGGTAAAATCGAACGGACTGATCCTTCCGTGCGGAGCCAGCGGACGCTGGACAGCAATATAACTTAGTACATGGTGCCTGTATTTAAGTCAGTTATGGCGCTTTGGTTTTAAATCAAACCAAAGCGCCACAGCTTATCATAAACCTGAACATCCCACTGACCTACCGGCTCTCAGATATCATCGCTGGCATCGATCTTTTCTCTTATCTGTTGCATTCGCATGTCGATCTGGTTAATGAGATCCGCGCTGAACTTAAGATCCTCGCTTATGACCTCAGCATTCTCAATGTCCTTTTTGTATTTCATCTTGTGCTCGAGGGTTGCCCAGAAATCCATTGCGATAGTACGGAATTGAACTTCAACCTTCATATACTCCTTATTATCTGTGAGGAATATCGGTATCTCTATAATGAGATGAAGGCTTCTGTAGCCGCTCTTTTTCGGTTTGCTTATGTAGTCTTTCCTGGCAAGTACTTTAATGTCGTCCTGTCCCGCAAGGCAATCAGCAAGCATATAAATATCATCGACGAAGGAACAGATAACCCTTATCCCCGCTATATCCGAAAGATTCTTATTTATATTTTCAACCGTCATCTCAACGCCCTTGCTGCTTAGCTTATTGTATATGCTGACCGGCGTCTTGATCCTCATTTTAATCGCTTCAAAGGGATTCCTCTTATTTCTGAGTGCAAGCTCCTTATTAAGCACATCCAGCTTGGTTCTTACCTCCGATAATGCACAGTCATACTTCATCATCAGGATCCCAAACTCATCAAGCTGTCCCCTGGCTTTCAATATCTTCTCAACGTCCGTGAGTGTAACCTCATCAACCGGCTGTGAACCTGCTCCGCCCTTTATAGATTTAAAGCTCATTTTGGAATAATTCTGATGCTCTACCGCCATAAGCCCACTTCCTTTCATAATGTAACTGTCTTATGAATATTATAACGCCTGACACTAAATGTTATGTGAACTAAATATGAATTTTTGGAGAAATACCAGTCAAATAGCCGTAAAAAAGTAACGCGGGACATCTCTTGTCCCGCGTTACTTTCCTCATATGAAAATCACAATCCCCTTTTATCTTGCCACTGCCAGTCTGTCCGGCAAATCTGCAAGTGATACCACACTGTATTCAAGCTCAGTTCTTGGTCCTGCCAGCAGCTTGAACTTATTGAGCAGCCTTCTGTAAACGGTCTTGCAGCTCTCCTTGTTAGTCCCCACCAGCAAAAGGAGAAACTGTGAAGCCGAGTACTTACAATACGTGTCTCCCTGCCGAAGCGTCAAGGAAATTGCCTCCTGCAGCAACTGGGCTCTGTGTTCAAGCTTGGATGCATTGGTTATCTTCTTGCCCTCATAGTCGACGATGGTCAGCAGCATCATATATACTGACTGCCCGCTTCTCTCCATATTACGGCTCAGGATATGGTATGCATCTATAAAGCTCGGGAAGGAGCAGTCATAAGCACCTTCATAATCCGAGGCAACAGCACCGCGGCTCTCCAGGATACCATCTCTGATCTGGAGGATCTTGCCGGGTGAATTGGTTATCTGACGGCTCATCTTGTTGTAACACTCAAGCAGTTCATTGCTCGGTGTCACACCCAGCTCATCAGTGTAGTATCTAACGGTCTCATCGTATACTGCATAGGCTTCCTTGTAGGATTCCATCCCAATCAGTGCATTTATTTCACCAATCTGCCACTCATCATCAGGATAGAGTTCAGCCGCCCTCTTGTATACCTGATACATATTCTGATAATCACTTTTTCTCTCGTAGTAGCTGCCAAGCGCTATGACTGCCTCCGCATACTGCTTCTGAAGCTGCACGCTCTTGATTATCAGCCATTCTGTGGTGCCAAGTTCCGGAAGGAGTTCAGATCTGTATTCATCGACAGCCGCCTTGTAATATGCAACACTGTCATTTTCATCCCTGCTCTTGCGCGCCATCTTGATATTACTGATAAAACGGTTTACATCAGAATCTATATCAACCTCATCGTCTGTAAAAAACACACCGTCCTTATTGACAATATATTCATGCTTAGGAAGTCCGGACTTATCAATCTGCTTGTGCATCTGATAAATGAGGTTATTAAAGCTGTTGCTTAAATTTGACTGCTCTTCTCTGTCATATAGAATAGCTGTAAGCTGTTCCTTCTGTATGCCTGCATTCCCACTCAGCCATACCAGTTCCAACAGCTGTATATACTTGGCCGACTTATTCTTTCCTATGGAAATATTCTTATCATTGTAGGAAATAGCAAGCCCACCAAACATATTTACTTTGATCGTATCTTTTATGTTATTTTCCATACCGTCTACTCCTACTTGTTGACTGCCTGTTTTGAATTGCCAACATAATTGCAGACACTATAGCTGTTAAAAGAATCCTCCTCGCCATCAGTCCTGAAATTGGACCACTTGCAGCACCAGCATTCCCTCATCGGAACAAGCACCCCTGCATCAGGTTCAAAATGTTCACATACGTGATCCTCTTTTACGATCATTAACCCGGTATCATTATAAAATTGCTTGTCCATTTCTGACCCCCTTGGGCATGAGTAATTAATTTAACGCAAGCTTAATATAACATGAAACTTTCTTACTGATGCGAATTTTGTCGCATATAGTGCTTTTTTTGTCGCGTTTTGCTCATAGCACACGTTTTCCCCTCTTGAACACCCCCTTCAGGGACATATCCTCACTATCAAGAAGAACCATGTCTGCGATCTTCCCATCCTCAATCGATCCGAAACTTTTATCAGCTCCGATAGCCCTTGCCGGGTTTATTGTTGTAGCTGCGACAACCGTTTCAAGCGGCATCTTCATCTCTTTTACAGCGCAGAGCAGACACTCCATAAGATTAGAAGCAGATCCCGCGATACTTCCGCCCTCTGAAAGGGTGCATAGTCTGCCTCTTTTTATAACCTCCTGTCCCCCGAGGTCATAGCTTGCATCCGGCATTCCGGTTGCCCTCATGCTGTCGCTTATCATTATGATCCGCTCCGATCCGAACATTTTAAAAGTGTTTCTCACAACAGCCGGATGAATATGAATGCCATCACATATCAGCTCGGCACACACAAAGTCTGTATCAGCTGCGGCTCCAACAAGTCCGGGCTGTCTGTGGTTCATCCCGTTCATAGCATTATAAAGATGTACTATATGCGAAGCACCTGCTTCAAAAGCCCTGACTGCCTCAGAATAATCGCAGGCAGTATGCGCCAGTGATATTTTGACCTTGTCCTTTACCTTATGAATATAATCCTCAAATCCGGGATTCTCCTCAGGCGCAAGTCCTATTATTTTCAAAAGACCTCCCGATGCCTCCAGAAATTCATCCACAATACCCGCGTTACATCGAATAATGAACTCCTCGTTCTGAGCTCCCTTCTTTGCCCTGCTTATAAAAGGACCTTCCATGTTAAAACCAAGCAGCTCAGCAATATCCTGCCTCTTTTCATCAGCAATCCTCTTTCCCATACTCAGTACATTTTTAAGTTCATCCACCGCCAGAGTCAGCGTCGCAGGACATATCGAAGTTATTCCGTTTTGCAGTTCATAGCCTGCGATTTTCTCATAAGCTTCGTAGGTGCCGTCACACACATCATATCCAAGCGCCCCGTGAAAGTGTATATCGATAAGCCCGGGTATGGCTAAGCATCCCCGGGCGTCCACCTTCTCATTATCTGACGATTCATTTACAAACCTGTCATCCTTAATGTATATATCTTTATTTCGAAACCTCTTATCACTGCAAAAAACTTCCGCACCCGTAATCTTCATTCTTCTTCACCTCATGACCTCAGTTTCATTTTGTTCCTGTATTCGTTGGCACTCATCCCGGTATATTTCTTGAACACCCTTGAAAAATGCGCTGTATCGGCAAATCCCACCATATCAGAAATGTCTGAAATATGCAGAGACGAATCCTCCATTAATTTTTTTGCATTCTCTATCCTTATCTCACCCAGGACATCAGAGAAGCTCTTTCCCGTGCTGTTTAACAGCTTGGACAGATGCCAGTGGCTTACATACACCTTATCTGCCACATCAGTCAGCTGGAGTCTCTCCATATAATGCTGTTCCATATAAGATATCGCCTGTCTGACGATAAAGTTGTTGGCGCTCGTATTGTCTGATTCGGAAGTCTTCTCTTTTCCCTCATCGAGCTTGGCAAGTCTCTCAGAAAGAGACTCCATTGCCTCATCCAGTTCCTTCATCCTCGATGGCTTGACAAGGTATCTGAAAACCCCAAGAGTCAGAGCCTGCCTGGCATAATCGAAATCCCTATAGCCTGTGAGGATTATAACCTGAAGATCCCTGTGTTCTGACCTCAGCGCCGCAATCATGGTAAGTCCGTCCATCCCCGGCATCCTTATGTCCGTGAAAAGAATGTCCGGTGAGAGCTTCTCGACCATTTCAAGCCCCTCTTTTCCGGAAGACGCAGTCCCCACAACAACACAGCTGTACTTCTGCCAGTCAACTATTTTTTTCAGCCCCTCTGCGATGATCGGTTCATCGTCCACAATAAGCACCTTGTACATATTCATCCCTTCACTGCACCTGCTGTCATCCCCTTAATTATATACTTTTGAAGGAAAATATAAACCACTATGACAGGTATGATGACGAGCGTAACTGCAGATGCCATAAGTCCGTAGTTGGTTCCTTCCTTGGATGTAAGCTCGTTCAGAAGTCTTGTGATCGCCTGCATCTCAGGACGGCGGAGAAAGAACATCTGCGTAAACAGATCATTGTAGCTCCACAAAAATGAGAATATGGCAACCGTGACAAAAGACGGCTTGCCAAGCGGTACAACTATCCTGAAAAAGATCTGTGGAATTGAACACCCTTCAAGATGCGCCGCCTCCTCAAGTTCAAGTGGAAGAGACTGCACGTATCCCATAAGAACAATGATCGCAAAGCTCATATTGCCCGCAACCTGCGGAAGTATGACAGAAACCATGTTAAGTATCCAGCTGGATGTATTGGTTATATGCCATCCTGACTCCATGGTGTAGACGGGTATTATCGTTGAAAACACCGGGAACATCATGGCTGCGATTACCAATGTATGACAGAGTTTCTTGAGCCTGAAGTCAAATCTCACCAGGGCAAAAGAGGCAAGTCCCGCCAGCACCATCACCCCGAAAGTCACACAGGCTGAAATGAAGATACTGTTCATATAGGCATGTGCTATGTCAAGTCTCTCAAAAGCCCTCTTGTAGTTGACAAGAGTAAAAAGATCTCCAACCGGAAGAGCAAAGCTCTGTTTCAATATCTTGTCTTTTGCCTTAAAAGAGTTCTCCAGAACCCAAAAGAGCGGATAAATCGATGTAAGAGCCCATGCGCCGAGAATCACATATAAAAAGGTAAGCCCTACCTTGCTTCTTTTCATGATCAGAAATCCTCGCTTTCTTTAAATACCATTCCGGTCACCCTGGAAAGCACAACCCCAAGGACAACTATGAGTACTGCCAGAGTTGCACCGTAGTCAACATTTTTAGCTTCCATTGTCTGATAATACATGTATGTTCCTGTCAGAAATGTCTCTTTAAGGGGCATGCCCTTTGGAAACATAGTCCATGGAAGATCAAATACCTTCAGCGCTCCGGTAACTCCAAGAGTAAGACATGTACAGATGACATTTCTCAGAAGAGGAAGCGAGATATAGATTACCCTCTGAAGTCTCGTGGCACCGTCTATGGCTGCCGACTCATAGAGTTCCTGAGATATATTGTTGAGACCTGTCTGCAGGATGACAAAATAGAAACCGACATACTGCCAGACTACCGGGAGCATCATTGTAAATATCGCAAGGCTCTCGCCCTTCCAGTCGATAAGGCTGTCCCTTCCCAGCAGCTCAAGGAACTGGTTGAGCATGCCCCTGTCATATAGGAAAATGAGATTAAATAAAAGTCCCAGAGCCGTAGCAGATATAACAATTGGAAAAAAGTAAACTGTCCTGAAAAACTGTGTGCCACGCTCTATGTTATCGACAAGGATTGCAAGAAGAAGCGCGATCCCCACCTGCCCTACTATAGTTGCAATGATCATGAGAAATGTATTCTTAAGCGAAGTGCGCACTACAGGATCTGTCACAAGCTTTACATAGTTCTCATACCACGGATCGTTCCACTTTGTTCCATAGGTGCCCAGATTTTTGATTGCCCTGAAGCTCCCGTATATGTTTACAAAAAATGGATAATACAGATAGATGATCATGAAAAGAAATGCCGGCGCAAGAAATATGAGCACATATTTTCTGCTCTTATATATATTAGACATAGATAACCCCTCTTAAAGCTTCGACCGGCAAATACGCAAGTATCGCCGGCCGAAAAAGATTAAAGAATATAGGAAAGGCTTAACCAGAATTACTCAAGTGTATCCTTGTAGACATCGATGCCTTCCTGAACTGCATCTGCTGCTGAAACATTACCAACAACTATGTCAGGCATTCCATCAAAAGTAGATACCCTGCAGTCACCGTTGAAGAGATCCTGAACAGCCCCTGTAAGACTTGTAACTCCGCTCATCATATCCATTGCCTTGACCTGAAGAGCATTAAACTGTGTCTCATCAACGGCAGGAGCATTCTTAAGTGCTGATGCTGTGTGCTGTGCAAACAGAGGAACAACCTCGTCACTGGTCATGTACTCTACGAAGCTGACAGCTGCTGCCTTCTTCTCGGGATCCTCCCATGCCTTTGTTGTAATATAGTAACCCATTGAGAGTCCGCCAATGAGGTCTGTTGTCTTGCGGTTGCCCTTGCCGGGGAAATATGTAACGTCAAAGTGGCTTAATTTGTCAGCATCAATAGTTGAAGGATCATCTGGATCTGACTGGCATGAACCTACAATACCGCCGACCTTCCATGAACCGTCAAGAAGAAATGCTGCCTTGTCATCCGTGAACATAGCGAAGGTCTCATCATCTGTAGCTGAAAGTGTATTGTCAGGGAAATATCCTTTCTCATAGAGAGTCTTGATATCCTCAAGTCCTGCTACCCACTGAGCACCTGTTGCGTCATCGGCGCTTTCAGGAATGTTCAGATGATCTGCAGGTGTCTGCTGATTGTAGATTCCAAACTCCCACCAATAGTGAGGAATATTGCCGAGCGCTGCTGCAATAGGTGCATATCCCGCTGCCTTAATCTTCTCGCAGTCATCAAGGAACTGATCCCAGGTGTAATCCGCACCGGGCATTGCAACACCTGCATCCTCGAGCACCTTGGTGTTTACAAACATTGCTTCCCAGTATCCGTTTACAGGAACTGCATACTTAACACCATCTGCAGGAGAAGCCGCGATGAGGTCATCGTTCATGTTGGATGCATATTCAGGGAACTCTGCCCTTATATCGTCAATCGAAACAACCTTGCCTGCATTTACAAAATCATTGGCGTCTGCGCCATTGAAGAAGAATAGTACATCCGGCTCCGAACCTGTCTCAAAGTCTGTGATGATCCTGGTCTTAAATGTCTCATCGCTGGTTGCTGATGTATCACTTACCGTATTGCCTGTAGCTGCTTCCCATCCGGCTACTGAATTCTTGTAATTCTGTGCATTACTGTCCTCACCGGCGAATGTTGTGGTAACTGTTATCTCAACAGGCCCTGTCTCTTCCTGTGCCGGGGCTTCCTCCTGTGCTGCGGGAGCCTCCTCTGTAGTAGCTGCTGTATCTGCCGCCTCATTGGTTGCAGCTGCCTGCTCGGCAGGAGCCTCAGTCGGTGCAGTGCTGCCACAGCCGATTGCGGAAGTTGTCATAAGGGCTGTCATGAGTACTGCTGTCAGTTTTTTCATTTTCATACTTTCTCCCTTCTGTACGAGTTCTTCGTACATCCATTTCGTATTTCCTGATTATAGGATAGCAGGACAGCCCTCTGATGCAGATTGCTGAAATTGTCAATTTTTGACAAAAATAGTGCTGATAGTATTCCCTTTTCCATCAGATTCAATAGTAAGACCGCTCTCTGATCCGTACAGCATCCTAAGCCTCCTGTGAACGTTTCTTATGCCGATCCTCACAGAGCGCTCCTCAAGCGGTCTTATATCCATGTCATCTGTAAGAAGCTCTTTTATCTTGGCCATGTCCTCTGAAGAAGGTTCACCGGGGTTGATGATCCTGATTCTCATGTCTACCTTCTCCCCGTTGCTTTTCCCTTCTATCACCAGCGCAACCTTCCTTTTGCCGTTCTCCTCACTGCTGTACTCAACAGCATTCTCAATGACAGGCTGTATTATAAGTCTTGGAACCTTGACAGACAAAAGCGTCTTGTCAATCTTCTCCTCATAAATAAACCTGTCCTGATACCTGCACTCTATAATGTAAAGATAGGCGGTGACATACTCAAGTTCCTCGGAAAGAGCTATAAGCGACTGTCTGTTTCTGTCCATGGTTGCAGACATCATGGTAGAAAGCGCCTCAATCATACCAGCGACCTTTTCCTGTCCGTTCATCCTGGCTTCCCAGTTGATGATCTCAAGGGTGTTGTTGAGGAAGTGTGGATTGATCTGCGACTGCAGCGCATGGATGTTGGCATCTCGCAGCGCAATTTCCTCAACAAATATCTTGTTGAACTGCTCCCCGAGTTTGTGCGACATTCTGTTGAAATTTCTGGTAAGATCCGCAATCTCTCCGCTGTGCCCATCGCGCTCTTCTACTTTCATTCCATACTTGCCATCGGCAATCTGCTTTGATGCGTCAGAGAGCTTTGCAATAGGTCTGTTAATCCTGCTGTCAAAGAAGTAGAACACCACCAGAATAAGCGGTATCAGAAATGCAATGAGAATGAAGAAGGTCACCGTGATGGTTCTTTTTTCGAGATCAACCGCGGTCTCGTCGTAAGATACAGCGTAGGTAAACTCACCATCCACGCTCTTTTCAGAACACAGAACATACTTTTTTTTGCCAAATTCCTTAATAAGGACATCACCGCTCTTTATCTGCAGATCCTTACCATCCGCAGTGTCAATATGCTCGCCGAAGATCAGCTCCCCATCGTAAAAGACTGACTTCCCCCTGTACTCCCAGACGCTCTCAAGGCTCTCAAACACTTCCTCGGGATTCAGCTCCATGATAAGTACCGCATAGCGCTTAAATCCCCTTCCAATGAGGTTTCTTATCATATATACATGCCCGTCCATGGCAAAGAACTCTGTCCTGGTATCAAGATTTTCTGATATCTCCAGAGCTTTTTTCTGAACGCTCTGTTTAAAGAACTTAAACCTCGATACACTGCCCCGTCCGGTAGTATTGCCTGTGTAGTAAACAATATCCGGCTCATCTGTAAACATAAGAACCGTGATGTCAAAGCTGGGATCATACTTGTAGTGCTCGGAGAGGAACGAAGTGACTTCATTGTATAGTTTGCTGCTGTCACCCTCTTGCTGATACTCCGCCCAGTAATCTCTTATATATGAGAGGTAAGATGCATCCTTGGAGGAATCAATGCAGTCCAAAAGGCGGAGGATACTTATCTCCGCCGCCTTTTCCATAGATGTTGTTATAGTGCGCCTGCTCTGGCTGTCAATCCTTCCTGATACAAAGAACAAAAACAGCAGAACTATTGCAGTAAGCGGCACGAACCATCCAAACGCCATAAGGCGCAGCATCTGCCACTTAAGTGTATTTTTACGCTTCATTTTAATCATCCAGCCCCAAAAAGTCTCGGTAAACGTCACAGGTCTTTTTTGCAAGAGGCTCATCAGGCATCTCGCAGAAAATCCTAAGAAGTGGCTCAGTGCCTGAAAATCTGGCACATATCCACCCTCCATTTTTAAAGTATACCTTACAACCATCCAGATAGGAAGTCCTCTCTATCTCCTCTTCAAACTCAGGAAGAGTCCTGTCCTCCATTATTATTTTCTGATACTCTGCCTTCTTTGACTGCCTGAACCCATAGTTTTTCTCAACCATGTAGTAGTGTCCGAACTTTCTCCGGATGTCATCGAACATCTCAGATATCCTTTTCCCTGTCACAGCCAGCATCTCAACAAGAAGGGCTGCCGCATAGACTCCGTCCTTACCATTGATATGCCCCCTGACAGTGAGACCGCCCGACGACTCCCCGCCTATGAGCGCGTCAGTTTCTGTGATCTTGGACGAGATGTGCTTAAATCCAACCGGAACCTCGTAGCACTTTTCCCCAAACCCCTCAGCAATGCGGTCCAGCATGTGCGTTGTGCACAGGTTCCGTACAACCGGCCCCTTCTCTTTTCTGTACTCAACAAGATAATAATACAGAAGGACCAGTATATCATTTGGAGAAAGATATCTTCCCTTATCATCAACGACTCCTATCCTGTCCGCATCTCCGTCTGTGGCAATTCCGATGTCACACCTGTAGTCAAGCACACAGGTCTTTAAGGGTTCCATGGCAGCTTCATTGGGCGCCGGAAGTTTGCCGCCAAACAGAGTGTCATGTCTTGCGTGAATGGTCTCCATCTCGCATCTGGCTGTCATAAGAATGGTCTTAATCGCAGTCTCTGATACACCATACATCGGGTCAAGTGCAACACGAAGCCCTGCCGTCTTTACAGCCTCGACATCAATTCTGTCCAGTATGTTGTCAATGTATTCGTTGATCGGATAGAACTCCTCGATCAGTCCCTGCTTTTTGGCGTCCTCATACTCCATGGATTTTATCGGCAGCGCAACCTCGTCTATATACCTCTCGAGATCCTTGGTCTGATCTTCATCCGCATCGCGTCCTCCCTCTGTAAAGAGCTTGATTCCGTTGTATATGGCTGGATTGTGGGATGCCGTCACCATCATTCCGTAGGGCAGCTCATGCTTCATCACATAGAACATAACAAGCGGAGTAGGACTCGATTTGTTTATCAGCCTTGCCTTTATGCCATTTGCGGCAAACACCACTCCGGCCCACTGCATTGCCTCTTTGGATAAAAAGCGCCTGTCATAACCAAGCACGATCCCTGCGCCGCTTACCTTCTCAGCCTTCATCTTCATTGCCATTGCCTGGGATAATATCTGTACGTTTTCCCTGGTAAACTCATCCCCTATTACCGCTCTCCATCCGCCTGTTCCGAATCTGATCATCTCTCTCCTCCTTAGACAAACAGCCCTGTAATTTCTATCCGGTCTTAATCCTGCTGCCCCATAACAACTTCTATTTCATGCTGCGCTCCATCGTATGTAGCATAAATCCTGTCTGTTCTCTTCCCATCCAGATACAGCTCTTTTACACCCTTCTGAACATGTTCCGGATTGGTCACATGTATATTGTAGACGGATCCCCTGAATACCCTTCTGACTGTAAACTCATCCCATTCTTCCGGGATGCACGGGTCAATTGCAAGGAAATCAAACTCGGGGCGAATGCCGAGAATATAATGCGTCACCGCAAAGTAAGCCCAGCCGCCGCTTCCTGTCATAAAGGGATGGTGTGCTCTTCCGTAGGTAGTATGCGCTTTACCGGAAATGAACTGGCAGTATGAGTATGGCTCTGCCCATCTCTTTTCAATCATGTCATTCTGATAATACGGACAGAGTGATCTGTAATACTCAAAAGCTCTGTTTCCGTTGCCCATCCTGCACTCAGCAGCCCATACCCAGGGATTGGGATGGGAAAAGATACTTCCATTCTCCTTAAGTCCCGGGTAAACTCTGGTGACAAAGCCTATATCATCATCGGGCTCCGTGTAGGCGGGAGCGTTTAGCATGATTCCATAGGGCGTCGCGAGATTATCGTAAATGCTCTGAAGTGCCCTGATGCTCTTTTCATGATCGGCCGCCCCGGACAGTACTGCCCAGGCATTGGACTCAAGATGCACCTTGCCCTCTTTGTTGTCCTTTGTTCCAATCTTCCTGTCCGATCCTGTAAATCCCCTTAAGAACCAGTCGCCGTCCCAGAGCTTATCATTTAATTTCACGGAGAGCTCTTTTTTCATTGCCCCGAAATTCCGGGCATCAGCAGTTTCTCCAATATAGGCAGCAATCTGTTCAAGACAGTCCAGTGCCCTGTACAAAAGAAATGACACCAGTGCACTCTCTCCGCCTCCCAGGTTAAGGCAGTCGTTCCAGTCTGCTCTAAGCCCCTTACAGATCCCGTTCCTGCCAACCTCTCTGCTTGAAAATTCCACTATTTTTTTCATGTGTTCATAGACCGTTCCCTCGCCCCCATCGGCATATCCGTACTTCTGAGTAAGAAACGATATATCTCCGGTCTCTTTGACATACTCAGCAATTGAAGGCACAAGCCAGAGCGCATCATCAGAGCAGGCATCGTCAAGTCCGTGCACCTTGGACTTTCCTTCAGGCTCTGGTATCACCGTGGGTGACTTGAACGGTTTTTTCTTTGCTTTATCCTTATCCTCCGGTTCAAACCACCTAGGTTCAAATAGATGTATGCCATAGCCCGAAGTCGTAAGTGCCCGCAGAAGCTCTACGATTCTCTTTTTACAGCCTGTCGGGTTACTTGCTATCACTGTCATTGAATCCTGCGCAGTATCGCGGTATCCAAGTCCCGTTCTTCCCCCGACTTCTATAAAGGACGCAAAGCGGGAGAACATTACGTTTATCTCCGCCTGATAGAGGGTCCAGGTGTTGATCATGGTATCGATGCCATCCTCGGGACTCTTGACGGAAAATATATTCTGTTTATCTCTCCAAAAATCACTCAGTATCCTGTAAGCCTCATCAAGCTTTGATGGATCACAATATTTTTCCTTTATCTCATTGGCCTCATTGTATCCGCCTTCTCCGAGAAAATATATGAGCCTCACCTCTTCTCCTGCAGACAGCCTGAGCTTTTTCTGAAGACCGGCACAGTGATTTCCTCCTTTTTCAAAGGAGCCGCCAAGACATCCTCGTACAACTGCCTGCGGATTTGACTCGGTATTGTAGATACCGATAAATTCATCCCTCAGACACTCAAAGCCGTCAGGTGTGAAATTCGACGTGAAGTACTGATATCCCTCCTCCTCGTAGAACAGGTCATGAAGTATCGTTCCATCTTTGTACTCGGAGCCTGCGCAGTAAAGGCTCATCTGAAAATTCTGATTGTCAATCGGCACATGATGGTACGAAAACTCCGCATAGGAAAAGACATCCAACTGCCTCTCACGGTCTGAATCATTTCGTATGCGAACATCCCACACAAGTGCTTTGTCCCCTATCGGGATACTCATCTTCTGACTTGCATGTATTCCCTTGTAGTCACACTCATAGGTTGTCATGGAAAGACCATGCCTCGTAATATATTTCGCCTTGTCAAGAGGCTTACCGACAGGCTGCCAGGATATGCTGAAATAATCACCGTCCTCAGCATCCCTTATGTAGATGTAGTCTCCCGGTCTGTCCATCGGCACGGCATTTGCACGAAATCTCGTTATCCTGTGATACTCAGGGGATTTGTAAAACAGATATCCTCCCGCCGTGTGATTGACAACTGCGCACATATCCTCAACCCCGAGATAATTCGTCCAGGATGTTGGCAGGTCAACCCTCTCTATTACATATTCATCGTTTTCTTTATCAAAGTATCCGTATCTCATACAGCCTCCAGTCATATAAACAGCTTCTTTATCTATAGTTTAAAAAACCTGCCAAAAAAGAAAATGTCCTATTTTGGCTTCTTTAAAATTCGATGCCAAAATAAGACATTTGAAGTGCTCCATGCAGCAGACCGTTCGTCTCCGATATTTACACAGGAAAACAACTTTGTTCGTGGATCAGGTTTTATCTCCACTAAACAATTCCTGTTTTCTCAAAGTTTTTTTACAACATATTTTCCATGAATTGCGGTAGTTGTATTCTCTTTTATATCCAGAGTCACATCGTCTATTCCATTATGCTCATGTCAAAGAGATAATTATCCTGCGCGACATAGGCGATCTGACTTGTGTACTAGTCAAGTGGAAGTTCTCTGATATTTACGCCTCCGTAGGTGATGCTGCCCTCGTCCACATCCCAAAGAGAATCGATAAGCCTTGCAATTGTACTCTTTCCGGAACCTGATGGACCTACAAAAGCATTTACATCCCCCTTCTTTATCTCCATGTCTATTCCATGCAGGATTTCCTTACCCTTTATGAAAACTACACTCCCTTAAGCTCAATATCAGAGCCCTCAGGCTTCTTTGAAAGCGCATCAGGTCATACCATGTCTTTTCTCTCAATAATCTCTGTAGCCTCTCCAAATTGAGATATTTGGTCTTTTGAACCGTTACTTCAAATTCTCCCCGGCTCTTTGCCATCATAACAGCCGCAAAAAAACAACCCGATTATTGCGGGAATGAGATTGGATAAGCCAACCCGCCAGTCAATCGTCATTATCTTCTTTCCCTGTTCTTGCCAAATTTCACGTTTCCTTTCAAGCTTTAACCAAGCCAAAATCTCTGTCACTATCACGGTGAGGCTCTCAGGTTCAAACAATGGCAACAATCCTAAAATATCAGACTCTCTAGTTTTTCTAAACTCTATCATTCTATCCACAATATTCATCATTTTCCGCCTTGTTATAGTCTTGTTACAGTTCCAAATCCTTTAGCTTTACTCTTATGCCAATATCCAGATGCTGCGGATAAGCATCCTTATACTTGTAAATGCTAAGGATAATTCCCAAAAAAATATAAGCCAAAACTATATTACTTCCTCCTGCTGAGAAAAATGGCATAAATGAATCTGCAAAAGGTATAACTCCCAAATTCTCTAATACGTTGATAAGCATGTTTACAAGAAGTACATTCATACAACCTGCTCCCATGACAAGCCCAAGTTGATTTTTACTTTTTACGGAAGCCATCCACCCTATTATTAACACCGATGATACTGCTGCAACTATAATAGCAACAAGCAGAAGTCCATATTTATTAGCCAGATATAATAACAGGAAGTCACTATTAGGATTTGGCAAAGCTCCCAGCAACTCTTTTCCTGTGTTTCCAGTTAAAGCTACATCTGTAAAGGATCTGACTGTCTTCGTAATATACGCCGCATCATTATCAAGATACAGAAAAGCTCTTATTCTATCCATCTGATAATCTGCCAAAAGCCTATTTGAATACAAGAAATACACTATTCCAACCGGGATTATTGTTATCGCGGACCACATTGCCACAATCACCGGTATCTTGGGAATCTTAAACCATCCTTTGGCTACCGCTATCGTCAGCTGCAAAACCATTGTCAATATAAGCACCATTGCTGTCATAAATCTTGGCCATCTGATAACAAACAGAGCAGGGATCAACAACCAGATAAGCACCTTACAATAATCCAAGATGCCTCCGCCACGGTATTTATATACAATTGCTCCATAAAGTGGAATATATAAAAGCATAAAAGCCGATGTTAAGAAATAGAACGGTCCTATTTGCAGGTACCTATGCATACCGTGAAACGTAAGTCCCAGCTTCCCTAGCAGCAGAATCACCAGCATGGCTATTGCTATGACTTTGGCATATTTTGCAATAACTGTATAATCTATCATATACACTATGGTCATCGCTACGAGTCCAGCCAACACCTTGGTATAAAAGATATAGCTTCCAACCATGCTTACTGCTGCGTCATTAATAGCTGCATCCTTTATCATGAACTCATGTACAAAAATACTCATGATGCCTATGATCACTGCCAACGCAACAACATTCCATGCAATTTGAGGTCTGTGAACTCCATCCATTGAAATCCCCACTTCAACCGGGTCTCCCATGTCTTCCACAGCAGCTTTCTCTGCGTCTGCCCTGTCCATGCCCGCACTTATGTTGTCATTTATCTGCTCTTCTATATGAGAACGGATTTCCCCTTCAATACTTTTATGTGCCTTCTTAAAGCGAACCTGTTCAAGAAGCTTCTTAATGTACTCCTCCATTGTCACACCTCCAATGCCAATACATTTGCTATAGCACCTGAATACTCATTCCATTCCTCTGTCTTGCTCTTAAGGAGTTTTTTCCCCTCTTTAGTGATACTATAATACTTCCTTGATTTACCCAGATACTCCTGCTCATATACAGTGAGCATACCCTTCTCTTCCAAACCGTGAAGAAGTGGATAAAGAGTTCCTGCTTTTAGCTCGAACACGTTCTGTGACTTTTTTCTGAGAGTATCGATCATCTCATACCCATACATATCTTTCTCAGATAAAAGCTTAAGTATCAGCATTGTCATACTTCCTGTTAAAAGAGATTTATCAACAGCCATCATATCCTCCTTATATCGTTGATCTATATATCGCACATCTATATGCTATATCGGCGTTCGATATATGTCAATATAAAATAATCGTCAACACGCTGTTGACGATTTCGTAAATCAATATATTTTATCTAGTGCTACTGTCACCAAATAAGTCGACTTTATTACTTGTCTAAATTGCCATCTGCTGCGTTGTCGTCAATCGCCGTACCGCCCGGTACGACTCATTCCTCCGCCTTGCAGAATGACAATTTATCCTGCGTAAAAAGTCGAGTTATTTGATGACAGCAGCACTAGTTTCAAAACTGCAATCAATTCTTCTCCATCCATATCTCCGGTCTCCATAAATCCAAAAGACTCATAAAGAGCTTTTGCCACCTTATTCTCCGGTTCATATGAAAGCCAACAGTACTCAGCTTTTCCACATGGAGATGTCCTAATAAATTCGAGCGCAAGTTCTATTGCTTTTCTGCCATAGCCCTTTTGCTGATATCTCTTATCTATCATCAGCCGCCAAAGATTATAGTTGTTGTTTGCAATTGCTGGAGCATCATCCCAATAATCATCTTTGTCATATCCGATCATGACAAATCCCACAAGTGCATCATCATCATAAATCCCAAAGGGAAATGCATAACCATTATTGGTGATAGTCGTGTAAGCCTCAATGATACTAATCTCATTAGAAGCAACGAATTCTCTCTGGTCGTCATTAACAGATAGTTTTAAAATATCCCAAACATTTTTACCATTTATCTTCTCAAGTCTTAACATCTGGTGCTCTCCCCAAACAATTTTGCATTTCTCAATTAAACAATGATTCTTAAGAAGTCTTCAGCCAATCCATAGAACAAAGGTAGTCATAAAAAGTCTGATATTCCGGAACTTCCCACTTACCTTCTACATATGCAAGCAGATCTGTATCAGCTCTGTAGTTTTCGATTGCACATTTGCCATACGAGTATAAATGGTCACAATCTTTTCCCAACC
>CAMNEA010000053.1 GCA_946536145.1 uncultured Butyrivibrio sp. | reverse complement strand
AATTGCTTCGTTTCTTCGAAACTATCGCAATTCTAAAACATTACAATCAGCCCTGGACAGATACCACGCAAGCACATGTACAGGCTGGGCGAAATCGCCGTCTGATATCGCTTTTTTCAGCTCATCCTCCGTAAGCAGCATCTCATTAAGAAATTCAGATGCGTCAAGCTTCTGGTCTCTTTCTTTTCTGCACTCCTTTGCCAGATAAATATGTACTATGTTGTTGGCAAGTGTCGGGTTGGCAGGAGCTGAATACAGATGCTTCCAGTTGTCGGAAACATAACCTGTCTCCTCTGCAAGTTCCCTCTTAGCCGCGGCAAAAGCTTCCTCTTCTGACGCGCAGATATTATCACGCCTTATCGGTTCATTGCTCTCCCTGCTCTTATACTCTATAGCGCCTGCCGGAAATTCGGTGAGCACCCTGTCTATGCCATGTCTGTACTGCCTCACACAGATATATCTTCCATCCTCAGTAATCGGTACGATCAGCGAGAAACTGTGCTTGGAGTAATTGTACACAGGTTCAAGATAGCTTCCGTCAGGCAGCTCATATATACATTTTCTGAAATCAATCCACTCATCCTGCGCAAGATGCTCGCACTTTGAGAGTTTCCATCGTAAATCTTCCATCTCTTATCACCATCTTTTATATTTTGGGGCATCAATGCCGCTTTTAATCTTTACCGCATATATCCCTGATAACCTCGCCCGCGAGTATCAGTCCAGCAACGGGTGGTACAAAGGCGATGCTCGCCGTAGTTCCTCTTCTTGCGGATGTACTTTCCCGGTAGTCAGAATCAACATTCTCGGGTTTTACGGGTTCTTCACTTGAATAAACAACCTTTAGTTTTTTGACTCCGCGCGCCTTTAGTTTCCTTCTCATTACCCTGGCAAGCGGGTCGGTCTTCGTTTTATAGATATCCGTAACTTCGATTTTAGTCGGGTCAAGCTTAAATCCTGTTCCCATCGAACTTATTACGGGAGTACCTGCCCCGATGCATCTGACTATGATGTCTATCTTGGCTGTGACGGTGTCAATGGCATCAACCACATAGTCATAGTCCGTAAAGTCAAACTCATCTGCCGTCTCAGGGAGGTAAAAGCACTTGTGGACTACGACTCTGCACTGTGGGTTGATATCATGGATGCGCTCTTTGATAACGTCAACCTTGTCCCTTCCGACAGTGCTCTGAAGCGCTATTATCTGACGGTTGATGTTGGATAAAGCCACCTTGTCATTGTCCACGACATCTATCTGTCCGACGCCGCTCCTTGCAAGCGCCTCAACAACATATCCGCCGACTCCTCCGACACCAAAAACACAGACTCTTGACGCTCGGAGCTTATCAAGAGCCTTTTTTCCTATCAGTAATTCAGTTCTGCCAAATATTTCAGACATAGCAATGTCTCTCCGTCAGCTTAAGCCTGTTGTCATTGACCACGCATCCTGTTATCTCAAGCCTTACCTTCTTGGCACCAAGGCTCTTTCTTCCCTCAAGAATAAGATGTATCTTCTTATCTTCAGTCATGTATTCTTCATAGATCTCGTCCGTTGTATCAGCGCCCTCAAGAACTTTCTTGAAGTCTCCGATAAAAGCCGGAATGATGATCGCGCCTATGCCCTGCCCCTGCAGCGGTCCATAGGTCTTTATAACCTCATGTAAAATAAGTGTCCTCAGCTCCTCCATATTAAGCTCCCAAAACATTTTTAATCGACAATAATTTTTACTGCTGTATAGCTTCCACGATAGCAGGCAACAGCTGCTTCTTTCTGGATACAACTCCGGGAAGGATCACATTGTCTCCCTCAGCGTTAAGTCCGAAAGCGTGGTTCAAGGTATGCAGTGCCTTGTTGCCTGCAAATACAACCTCAGAAGACTCCTCAATGATGTTCGTCAGCATAAAGAACATCATATCAAGGCCGTCATCAGCTGCGACCTCCCCAAGCTCAGGCATGATCTTCTCCCTGATCTCAACCAGCTCCTCAGCACTCATGGAGTTTATCTGTCCGATACCTATGGTCAGGTCATCAACTGTAAACTTCTTGAAATCCTGATGCAGGATCTCGGTAGCAGATTTTCCGCCGAGGTTTGATCCGGCGTGGAACATCTCTTTGGCGAATTCCTCGTAGTCTACCTGCGCGATCTTCGCAAGCTCCTCTCCGGCATTCCTGTCAACGTTGGTGCAGGTAGGCGAGCGGAACATAAGCGTATCCGAGAGGATGGCTGCGAGCAAAAGACCTGCCGTAGTCCTGTCAAGCTCCACTCCGTATTCCCTGTACATCAGATAGATGATCGTACAGGTCGAGCCAAGCGGCTGGTTTCTGAAAAATACCGGTCCCGCAGTCTCTATGGTGCGCAGTCTGTGGTGGTCTATGATCTCGAGGATATCCGCGGCATCAGCGCCGTTTACTGCCTGGTTCTTCTCGTTGTGATCAACAAGGATGAGCTCCTTCTTGTGGGCACCGAGGAAATTCCTTCGGCTGATCATACCTATGTAGTTATCGTTTTTATCAAGTACCGGGAAATATCTGTGCCTCTTGGAAGCCATAACCTCCTGAATATCCTCAATAAAGTCGTCCATGTGGAAGGTTATCAGATTTTTCTTTTTCATTATATGGTCAATGGGCATACTCTGGTTGATGAGCCTTGCCACAACGAAGGTGTCGTGAGGTGTCGTGATTATCTTGGTCCCATGGTCAACGGCCTGTGCCTTGATTGTCCTTGCAACTTCAGCGCCTTCGCATACGATTATGCAGGCGGCATCGAGCTCTATCGCGCACAGCTGCGTTTCATATCTGTTGCCGAGGATGACCACGTCGCCCTTCTCAATGACATTCTCCATCATCTCGGGACTTGCGGCGGCGATCACAACCTTGCCGCTGGTGAGCTCCTCGTCAATATTTCCCTCAATAAGCTCTCCGTCGAGAGTCTCAACGATATTCCTGTAGGATGTCCTTGCCATCGAAAGGATGCTCGGATCGATCACGTCCATATAAGTCTCAACTATGTCATTGGTGGTGACAATTCCGGTGAGGAGATCGCCCTCAGTTGCGCACAGCGTAACAACATCCGCGTCTCGCATCTTGGTCCAGGCGTTCTTCAAAGAGAGCTTGCCGGATACTCCGTCCAGCCTCCTTATCTCCATGTCCCGCACCTGGGTTCTCACATCCTTGATGTACGCAGGTACTTCCACGCCAAAATGCGACAGCACAAACTGTGTCTCTTCATTGAGATGACCTGCCCTGCAGGCTATATAATTGCCGCCAAAGACCTTGTTCTTGAGATTTGCATAAGTAATCGCAGCACAGATAGAATCCGTGTCGGGATTCTTGTGTCCAATTACGAATACGGGTCTATGGCTGTTCTGATTTTCATTCATATTAAAACTCCTATGTATTGTTTGTCTTATATGATATTATCGCATTTGGGTGGACATTTTCCACACTTTTAATGATTTTTACAAATTTATCACGCAAACTGGCTGTTGTACAGCTTGGCGTAGAATCCGTCCTTCTCAAGGAGCTGTCTGTGATTGCCCTGCTCAATTATGTGTCCGTCCTTCATGACAAGGATCACATCAGCCTCCCTGATCGTAGAAAGGCGATGGGCGACGATGAAACTTGTCCTTCCCTGCATCATCCTGCCAAAGGCCTTCTGTATCCTTATCTCAGTCCTCGTATCTATTGATGAAGTCGCCTCATCGAGGATCAGCATCGGAGGTATGTGCAGCATTACCCTTGTTATGCAAAGGAGCTGTCTCTGTCCCTGGGAGAGGTTTCCGCCGTTTTCCGAAATAACGGTATCATACCCATTCGGGAGCTTTTTGATAAAGCTGTGAGCGTGCGCCGCTTTGGCAGCCTCAATTATCTCATCGTCAGTAAAGCCGCTCCTTCCAAGGGTTATGTTGTCTCTGACGGTTCCTGCACGAAGCCAGGTCTCCTGCAGAACCATTCCGAAGTTATCCCTCAGAGACCGTCTTTTTAAGTCTCTTATGTCATATCCGTCAACTCTGATACTGCCGCCATCCACATCATAAAAGCGCATCAGAAGATTTATGAGTGTGGTCTTGCCGCTTCCCGTTGGGCCGACAATGGCAACTCTCTGCCCCTTCTTTATATCAAGATTAAGGTCCTCGATAAGAGGTCTTTTTTTGTCATAGGCAAAAGACACATCTTCGATTCTGATATTTCCCTCAGCGGTAAATTCATCGCTCGTCTCCTTCGGATCGGCTTTTTCAGGCTCCTCCTCTATCAGCTCGAAGACACGCTCCGCGCATGCGAGGGCATTCTGAAGCTCCGTGATGACCCCCGATATCTCATTAAAAGGCTTAGTATACTGGTTGGCATAGCTAAGGAAAATGGTAAGTCCTCCCACGCTCATACCGCCGGCGATACACGCAAAAGACCCAAACAGCGCAACCGCGGCATACACAATGTTGTTGATAAATCTCGTGCCCGGATTGGTCAGAGATGAGAAAAACGTAGCCTTCACGCTTGTATCTTCGAGCCTGTCGTTGATCTCATCAAAGATCTCAAGGTTCTCATCTTCGTGGGCAAATGCCTTGACCACAGAGAGGTTACCTATCATCTCATCAACAAAGGAGGTCTGATCCGACCTTGCTATGCTCTGCTGCTTAAAAAGGTTAAAGCTCTTCTGCGCAATAAACCTTGCCACAAGAAGTGACAGGGGCGTAAGTACCACAACCACAAGAGCAATCCTGTAGCTTAAGTAGAACATGAACGCGAGAGTTCCAAGAATCGTGACTATCCCGGTAAAGAGCTGCGTAAAGCCCATCAGCAGCCCGTCTGCAAACATGTCTACATCAGAGATTATCCTGCTTACAATATCTCCGCTCTGTTTGCGGTCGATGTACTCAAAGGGAAGCTTCTGCAGCCTGAAAAATGCGTCTTTTCTCACATCCCTTACAACCCTGAAGGTAATCCTGTTGTTTATCCTGTTCATGTTCCACTGGGCAAAAGAAATGAAGATGACACATATCACTATCCTGCCGAGAATAGAGACCACTTTTTCAAAGTCAACCTCGCCCTTGCCTATGATGAGGTCTATGGCGTTACCCGCGAGGATCGGAACATAGAGTGACAAAAGAGCGCACACCACTGCCAGGAGCATCGAAAGAAAAATCAGGAACCGGTAATGCCCGGCGTAGCGCAGGACTTTTTTAAGCGTATTCTTCTTCATACCGCTCCCTCCTTTCTAAACTGCGAATCATAGATCTCTCTGTAGGTTTCGCAGGTCTCAAGGAGTTCTTCGTGCGTTCCCTCTCCGACGATCTTGCCGTCTTCGAGTACGATTATCTTATCGCACCCCATAACGGCGGATGCTCTCTGGGACACAATAAAAGTCGTAGGCGCAGATGGCATCTGTGCAATTGCTTCGCGGAGCTTCTTGTCAGTCAGATAGTCAAGCGCCGATGCGCTGTCATCAAGTATCAGTATGTCGGGCTTTCTGACAAGCGCCCTTGCAATGGTAAGTCTCTGCTTCTGACCGCCCGAGAAATTTTTGCCTCCCTGCGCGACCATGTAGCCCAGACCGTTTTCCTTGCCCTCAACGATCTCTTTTGCCTGGGCAGTCTCAAGGGCCTCAAAAATCTGCTCATCCGTGGCATCACTCCTGCCCCATTTCAGATTGTCCCTTATCGTTCCATGGAAAAGAACTGCCTTCTGGGGCACAACTCCTATCCGCTCCCTCAGAGCTTCAAGGCTGTAGTCACAGATGTTCCTGCCATCTATCATAACGGTCCCTTTGCTCACATCATAAAATCTTGGGATCAGATTTATAAGGCTTGTCTTGCCGCTTCCGGTTCCGCCTATGATGCCTATCTTCTCACCCCTTAGGGCGGTAAAAGATATATCCGACAAACTGTCATCGCTGTCGCCCTGGTACCTCAGGCACACCGAGTCAAATACCACATGCTCCCCGGTCTCCTTAAACTCTCGGACAGATCCGTCAGTCATTGACGGCTTAAGTTCAAGCATCTCCTCAACCCTGTTGCCTGAGGCTATAGCCTTAGTCACCGTGAGGATAAGATTTGCAAATTTGATAAGTTCAACCAGTATCTGAGACATATAGTTATAGAGGGCAACCACCTGTCCCCTTGTCAGCTCTCCGCTGTCAACCAGTATCGCTCCTTTATAGATAAGGTAAGCAACCGCGAGATTAAGGATCGCGTAAGTGACGGGGTTCATAAGCGCGCTGACATTCCCGACAAAGCTCTGGAGCTTCATCTGCTCATCATTCTTTTTGCTGAATCTCTCTCTTTCCGAGCCCTCAAGTCCGAAAGCTCTGATCACCCTGACACCCGTGTGGTTTTCCCTGACAAGTCCGACCATGCCATCGAGCCCCTTCTGGATGAGGCCGTATCTCGGAACGCTCCAGCTCATGATGAGACCCACGACCAGAAACAGAAGGATTATCGTCACGAGGAAAATGAGTGCCTGCTTCGCGCTGATCGTAAATGCCATAACCATGGCACCAAATACCACGAAGGGCGATCTTAAAAGAAGTCTTATCGTAAGATTTACTCCCTGCTGCACCTGATTTATGTCGCTGGTCATCCTGGTGATCATGGCGCTTGTCCCGACCCTGTCCATGTCGGTATAAGAGAGCTTCTGGATATTTTCAAACAGTGCCCTCTTTACCTTTTTTGCAAAGCCTGCTGCCGCCCTCGCCGCAAAGTACTGCGCCGTAACAGCACAGGCAAATCCCACAAGGCACAGAAGGATCAGCAAAAGACACATCTTAATGACGTGTTCTTTGTTTCCCGCCCCGATACCAACATCGATCATTGACGCTATGACGAGCGGAACTATAAGTTCAAAGGAAGCCTCAAGGAGTTTGAATAACGGTCCCAGAATGGATTCCTTTTTATAATCTTTTAAATATACAAGAAGTTTCTTCATCTCTAAATATCATTTCCTTCAGTAATTGATTCTAAGTCCCTTGGGATAATGGTTCTTGAGCATGCCTCCCGCAAGTTTCGCCCAGCCGATGCTGTATCCGTCGCAGGTTATTAGGCACCATCCCTTTTTGCCCAAAAGTTCCTGTGCCATCTCGCCGCCGGGCCTTAACGTCTGACCGTTCAAAAACTGTCTGATCTCATCCGAGTCAGATGCAAAATCAGCAGTCAGTACTGCCTCATCTCTTCCAAGTGAAAGGGCAAGTGCATGGGACGGCTCAAATCTGTCTTTCTTAACCGTTCCAAGGTGAAGTCCCGGGCGAAGCACCTTAAGACCATCTGGCGATGGCATGCCGGGCGGCGCAAGATATATCTGATCACCAAAGCTGAGTATATTACAGGGATCCACATCTGTATATACCTTGAGATTTTCTTTTGCAAAAGATATGAAGGCGCCTGCCGCCTCTTTCTTAGCATGAGCAGGCCTTCCTCCCGGCACAAAGCTCCCTGCGCTATCATGGAGAAGTTCTCCGTCACGGTGCAGAACGCACAGAAAATGCCCCTCACCTCTAACCTTCCCAGGCCACAGTCGCACTGCCCTGCCGACCTCTTCAAGGAGCCTGTCTGCCTCCTTACTCTCTATCCTCAGATCACCGGGCTGATCGCAGCATTTATCAACATCCACCCAGTCTTTTCTTGCATTCTCCATTCCGCCGCAGAGCCTAACCTTCTCAACGTGGAAGTCCTCATGCCCTGCAAGGAACTTAAAGATGGTCTCCTCATTTTCCTCAGGAGAAAAAGTACAGGTGGAATAGACAAGCCTACCCCCGGGAAGGAGCATCTTCGCGGCATTTCCGAGTATCTCAAGCTGTCTGTCCGCGCAGAGCCTTACGTTGTCCTCGCTCCACTCTGAAAGGGCGATCTCATTTTTCCTGAACATTCCCTCTCCCGAACACGGAGCGTCAACCAGGATCTTATCAAAAAAGCCCTCAAAAATTTCAGAAAGGTGCCCCGAGTCCTCATTTAGGACCATCGCGTTTGTGATCCCCATTCTCTCAATATTAAGAGAAAGTATCTTTGCCCTGTCCCTGTTTATCTCATTTGTCACAAGAAGCCCCTCGCCCCTCATCGCATCCGCTATCTGCGTGGACTTCCCTCCGGGCGCCGCGCACAGATCAAGCACCTTATCTCCCGGCTTTGGATCAAGAAAGTGCACCGGTGCCATAGCGCTTGGCTCCTGTATATAGTAAAGCCCCGCCTCATGATAGGGGTGTTTGCCGGGAGTCATATCCCCCTGATAGTAATATCCCTTTCCTTCCCATGGGACGTTTTGCGTCAAATTATCAGTACTTGCCTGTTCATTGCCCAGGCAAAGAGTCTTTATTATTAACTCCTTGTCATTGACCTTACTTGTGTTAAGTCGCAGCGCATGATGTCTTTCTTCCTGAGTATCAAATGCAGCCTCAAACTCTTTTATTTCTTCTCCGAGAAGACGCTCCATCTTCTCCCTAAACTTTTCAGGAAACATTTTTGCCCTCATTCCCTTGCAGATTCCCATTACCACTCTAAATATAAAAGTGATGGGCAAATTCTGCCCACCACATCACAGTCATACCAATGTATGCTGTCCCCTCACCTAAAGTCGATCTTCTTATCAATTCCGATAGATTTAAAGACACTCATCACATTCTCCGGTGTGTTCCTCACAATGAATCTTCCGCCCATCTTCTTGTGTGCGGCAACGACCTGGCGCACCCCTGATGAGGAAATATACTCAAGGTCCTTTAGGTCAAAAACAAGCATCTGTGTATTGTCGTCGATCCCCTCGAGTTCTGTTTCAAGGTCACCTGCTGCCGCGGTGTCAAGCCATCCGCTCAGAGCAAAAACCGTTTCATTTTCGTTAATGCTTTTTGCTATATCCATAACTGCCTCCTGTTAGTTGTTGTCAAACACAAGAGTTAGAACATTCTTGCCTTTATCTCTATTGTACACCATTTTGTCTGATGTTTGTTTGGCAAAGGATATGCCCATTCCTCCCTGGTCGAGCATATCGAACTCGCCTACGGGAACGCTGTAGCTGACAGGGTCAAACTCCTTGCCGTCATCTGTAAAAACTGTCTTTACGCTGTCACTTTGCCTGCATATCTCCATGCTGATCTTCCTGGCGCCTGAGTAATTTACGATATTCACAAATATTTCCTCGCAGGCAAGGATCGCCTTTTTCGCGTTGTTTTCATCTGCAAAGGTCTCAAGAAGTTTATCCCGTATTATGCTGACCTGCCTGATATCCGGCAAAAGATCCGTCTTCCGGGCAGTGATCTGATGATATATCATGCTCACACAGGTCATGTCATCAAACTGCTCAAGCCCCTGTGAAAACTCATCGGCGCTGTCTTTTACAGCCTTCGTAACTGCGGCGGCACTCAGTTTATCCTCCGCTTTGGATATTCCTTCTATAACCTGCTTAAGCCTTGCGGTTCCAAACTGCTCCTTTTCCCTGTTGATGTTTTCGGTAAAGCCGTCCGTGTATAAAAAGATCCCTTCGCCGCTTTTTAGCTCTATGCTCTGTAGCGTTATGTCAGCGCCCTCAAAAAGTCCAAGCGCTATCCCATGGTCCACCTCAAGCTCCGACACCTCTTTTCCTATAAGTATCGGCGCGTTATGTCCCGCATTGGCGTAGTTTACGATGCCTCTTTTGTAATCAAGGACCGCCACAAAGACAGTCGCGAACATGTTCTGAGGGTTGCTGAGGCATATATCGTCATTGACCTGACACAGCGCTCTGTCAGGAGGATTGCCGGCCTTTATCTTTTCCCTTATCGCGCTCTTTATCATCATCATGAAAAGAGCTGCCGATATGCCCTTGCCGGACACGTCCCCTATGACCACGCAGACCCTGTTTCTTGTTATCTCGAATACTCCGTAGAAGTCCCCTCCCACTTCCTTGGCAGGTCTGGAAAAACCGCTGATGTCATAATAGTCTTTACCCAGCTCGGTGGTGACAGGAACGATACCGAGCTGGATCTTTCTTGCGACATCAAGCTGTGTCTGATTCATAACTCTTTCTTTTGTGAGCTCCTCGATATCGCTGATGTACGTCTCAATTTCCTGCGCCATGGAATTAAAAGAGTCTTCTATGTCAGTGATCTCATCGGAGAATAAAGTCGACCTGCTGCTTACAGGCCCGGCTTTTTTGGTCCTGGTAAACAGCAACATTTTTTCCGATAGCTTTTTTATCGGATTCAGAGCAACCTGACGCACAAGAAAGATGAGCACTATAAAGGTAAGGAAGTTGGCAATCAGTCCGGCTATTCCGAATACGATGAGGTTAAAATAAGTGTGCTTGAAAATAAGTTCCATATCGTAGCTCGCGCCAATCAAGGCCTTTACCTCACCCTCCCTGGTAAGGAGCGGTGTAACCCATATACAGACGTGACCGAGTTCATCATTAGTAAACTCATGAGCTGCGTCAGGGTTGCCGTTAAGGGCTTCCTTCTCAGCGTCATACATATCCCTGTAGCACATACCTCCAAAGCCGTAAGACGCGTTGATCCATTTGTCATCCTCATCAGTGTTGCCGGCACAGACTATATACCTGAAGGCGCCCTCGCCCTCTAAGGTATACAGACAAAGAAACTTAAGCCCCGTACTTTGGCAGATATCGCGAAACCTCATGTGCACTTTCTCTGCCTGCTCCTTATCGGTAAGGAGCGTAAGCTGCGGATCCTTTGCCCATATGACACTGGCAGCGCCTATCAGTGCTGCCTGGGCCACATCGCTGTTCTCTCTTACCACACCGTCGAACAGGTAATTGTAACTCATGTTGAGCACAATCCCTCCTGCAAGTACAGAAGCGATCAAAAACAAAACAGCTATGCGCCGGCTGAGTGTTAATCTGATTTTTTTTCTTGCGGTTTTCTCCATATTACAATGACCATTCTGTCTTCCAGTTAATATTGCCCTGATAGTGTCTGTGGAGAATTTTCTCCGTCATTGTACCCTGCCTGATGGCAACTTCAAGTTTCCCTTCATGTGTATCACGATGCATTTCCCTGTCACTTCGCATCTCTATCAGTTTGCCTGCATGGATCACGCAGCCCACCTGAGTAATACTGTATTTGCTGTCTATGAGCCTTTGAAGCAGTGACATCACGGTTTTATTGAACTCAAGCATTGATATTCTGTCGTATAACTCATATAGCTTTAAATCCCTTATCGTCCTTCCGAATCCCTGCAGCGCAGTCAGTATATATTTTGCATTATCCTTGGAGGTGCCATAGAGACACTCAATGATAAGCTCACTTCCCTCACTGCTCACAAAGATGAATGATCTGATCCTGTTTGATGAGTCATACACAATGCCGCTCAATTCCTCATCAAATCTTACAAGTTCCCTTCTTTTAATAGGTATCTTTTCCCTCTCAAGAAGATCGAGAAGATCTTCCACCTGATATAGCTGAAGGTCGCCAAAAGGTATCCATTCAACCTCGGAAAAAGAAATACCCAGTGATTTTTGCACTCCCCTTGATGCAAACAGCTCATCCGTCCTTACGGATATTATCTTTTTATCAGATGCCGTAAGCTCGTATCCGCATTTTTCAAGCAGTTCGTACAGATTGTTATCGGTGCTGGAAAAGTCGCAGTACACACTCTTTTTGCCAAGCATGCCGCCTTCATCTTCTGCTGCCCTTATCAGTTCTTCATTGAGGTCGGTATACAGGATTTTTATCGCGTCATCCTTAACATCCATGAGGAGACAGTTATTTTCTTCATCAGCCATGATATATTCAACATCATAGGATCTGGTTTTTGTAATCATTTAAGCTGCTCACCTTCCTTTCTCACAAGACAAAGGAACGAGGCATCCTCTTTAAGCGCGCCGTTCTCCACATGGCTTTTAAGGCTCTCCTCAAGGTGGGCAATTGTTTTTTCCGCTCCGGCCATACCCGTTTCTTCAAAAGCGATTTTAAGATTCTTAAGTCCGTATTTCCTTCCGCCAAAGTCTTTGGCGTTGATAACCCCATCCGTATAAAGAAGGAGCTTATCACCCGGCTCAAGCTTTATCTCGTAGCTCTCATAAGGCACATTGTCGATGACTCCCAGAAGATATGAGACAACTTCAGACTCACAGCCCGCAGCCCTTCCTCCTTTCATAACAAGAGTCTGCTCATGTCCGGCATTTACAGCTCTCAGCGTCCCGGTAGAAATCTCATAGATTCCGTACCAGGCAGAGAGGCACAGATTGTCCTCATTTTTCCAGCAAAGGTAATCGTTTACTGCAGATATCTTTTCCCCGACCTCGTCGTCAAGGGACAGCCTTGTGGTGAGATATATCTTAAAAGCCACCATATAGAGCGCCGCAGCGATCCCGCCTTCAAAAATATCCGCTATAACTATTCCGATATGGTCTGCATCGATCCTGAAAAAGTCATGAAAATCGCCGCCGGACTGACTGACTTCGATAGTGTCGGCAAATATGTCAACTTCAGGCACGTCAGGAAATGCCGGATACAGATTTGGAATAAGATGATATTTGAGTTTTGCCGCCATGGAGAGCTCGCGCTTTAGTTTCTCATTTTCATCCTTAAGCCGGTTTATCTCATCCTGCAGTTCTTTTGTAGTGTTTGTCATAGAGTTCCTCTCCCCATACTTACTGCATCTTGATAAAATAGTTCAGCGCGTTCTCGGCAGTTCTCTTGCCATCGCTCACCTCAACAAGCAGGTAGGCGAAGCTTATGATCATCTGCATCGCGACTCCCATTGAAAGATCCATGTTGTCCTTTACCACGGCATCATCCGCATCGATCGGCATCTCATAGGTATGCTTGTAGATAAGGCTTCTTGCCACCGGGTCGATCGCAAAGGCTCCGGCAGGAATAAAAGTATTGATAGACGAAACTGCCATGCAGAGTTCGCTAAGGTTTTCCTGCGGCAGATCCTCCGCAAGGGTGATCAGACTCACAAAGTACTGGATCTCATCATCCTCACCGCTTGGTAGGAAAAAATATTCTGCCGTCGCGTCATACCCTTCGACAGCGACATCATCGAGAACAACCGCAAGGACTTCCACTCCGTACTCATCTTTCTCAGAGAGTTTGGCCGGAACCAGTTCATCCACAAATTCCTTCTCAAATAAAGCTAACAGGTTATGCCTCCTGCTCGTAATATCCCCGTTATTCATCTAAGGTCTCCTTTCGAAATCTTTAGGTCCGGTCAGCCGGTCATCTTCTTAACTATGTCAGTTACCTGAGGGAAGTTGTCATCAGGTTTGTCCTTATCGTATTTGTAGTCAAGTCCAAGTCCCTTGATAAAAGATATGTACATATCCTTATTGGTTCCTTCCGTCTGTGCCCCCGTCAGGATAAACTGTGCAAATTTCGTAGCTACAGCCTTTGCTGCATGATCAGGTGAGTAGAATCCAAGCTCTGCTGACATTCTTCTTCGAAGCTGATCGATGAGCATACTCTTTCTCTCGGGTGTGATAACAGCGCGCGGGTGCTTCTGTTTATATGCTCTCTCAACCTTTGCATACAGTTTCCCGGTATCAAAGTAGCTGTCAAATATCTGCATTCTGAGCTCATGCGTTTTATTCTTGTCAGCAAATCTATTGTAGATACCGATTCCCATAAGTACAACGCCCACGCCAAGGCTTAAACCTGCTGTAGGTCCTGCCAGGGCTATGATGATCGCCGAGGTAAGGCTTATTCCCGCAGTCCCGACAGCAGTTATTGTACTTCTCTTCTGCTTCGCGGCAAACTTCTCCTCTATTTTGAGCATGCCCTTAAGGAACTTCTCTTCACGGCGGATCTCTTCATCAGTCAGTTTTTTCTCCGTGGAGGCTTCCTTCTTCTGAGAAGCAGCTGTAACCTCAGGCTGTGTCTTCTCCTTAGTCTCCGGCTTTTCCTGCACCTTTTTCCCGGTTTTCATTTCTGCAAGACTTGCTAGTCTCCCTGAAGCAAGCTCGCTCGCCTTTCTCCTGTACTTGCTGTCCCTGATATTGGAGCATACCTTTACTCCCGCAACAACAGTGTTGTATCCCGCAATGCCTGCCGCAACAGTTGGTCCGATGATAGTCTGCACCGCAGTGTTATCCACCATCAGTGAAGCAATGCCTGTAGCGCTCGTAACAGCCTTTCCCAATCCGCCGACCATGGTCATCACATTATCTGTAATGTCAAAATAGGTCATGCTCTTTCCCGACCTTAATAGCGTAAGGAAGGTGAATACTGCTCCTACGAGCCCCGTTACTGCGCCGATTCCGCCCACGCCTTTTGAGTAGCAGCCGATCATCTCTTTTGCGTTCGATTCAAAATAAACGTTCAGGTCACTTGCAACAATCGTCTTCGAAGTTTCCATTGATATTGATAATACAGACGCAATATCTCCCGGCACGGTGACAAGCGCATCCTTAAATCCCTCTTCGACTCTTGCCAGCCTTTGCTTTTTGCCTTCTTTTTCCTTTATTTTCCTGCCAAGCTCCCGAAGCTGCGAAGCATACATATCTGCTTCTGTTTCCAGAGCCTTCAGTCTTGCATTATTTACCTCTTTGACTTTCTTGTCTTTGGTTGTCTCGTTCTTCTTCATAAGAGCTAATGCTTCGAGGAGATTGGAAAGGAGCATTTCCAGCTTTTCCTTCTGGAGCTGTTCGTCAGTCTTTCTGAGATCCTCAGCTCTTATCACATCATCTTTCTTTTCAGAAACCGGCCGGATCTGCTTCTGTGAAAGATATGTTGAAGCGGTCTCAAGTACGCCGTCAGCCTGATCCGCTATAGCCATGGCTTCCGTGAGTTTGTGCCAGTATATATATCCGCCGGTAAATCTCTTGTAGAACTTTAATTTACTTGCGATCATCTTGTCTTTGAACTTGGACAGATCAGGAACATACTGGGTCTGAGAAAGTGCAAACCCCGCAACTGTCGGCTGTACCCTCTCCCTGCTCTCAACCAGATAGTAAATGAACAGTCTCTTTCTCCTCGGCAGTGAAAGGAGCCTGGATGCTATGTCCGCCCTGTCTGTGATCATCGCAAGCGCGCCGCCGTTACTGATATTCCTTATAACCCAGGTATCAATCCTGGAAATAGCTGATATCTGATCATCCGTAAGACCCTCATCCTTGTTTAAAGAACTCTCCGTCCGGTCTTTCTTTTTCCGGGTACCGAATTCCTCGTGGCAGTAATCGCTGATCTCATCGTCGAGCTCATTTTTAAAGTAATCCGTCAATCCCCTGTTATGGAGCATGTCCCTAAGTTCAATCTGCTCCCTGATCGAGCGGTACTCGTTCTTCAGAAATACAGCGCTCTTAATGACAGCCTTGTTCTTTTTCGCAGCCTCCTCTTCAGCATTGTCGATGTAGACAATAATATCTCTCTCATTGCATTTAAGCACATCCCATTTTCTTCGCAGCTTCTCTTCATCGGAGGCAATGTTATCCCTGTCTATCCTTGCGCAGTACTGCCTGTAGTATTCCAAAAGACGCTCTACATTTTCTTTTGCCGCTTCTGCCTGCTTCTTGGAATAGTGAAATGTTTCTGTTCTCTGCGCGATGTTTTTATCATTTTCTGCCCGCACAGTATTTGATACCATATCAAGTACTGTTCTTAGCCTGCACGCCTCCGTATACTCCCTGTCATCGTATACCTTTGTTCCCGAAAGGTGATCTGTAATGAATCTGTGAAGTGCCTGATAGGTGCTCAGGTAAAGAGCGTAGTTATCCTTATTCAGTTCAAATTCGCCCTTCTGGATCGACTCAAAAAGGCTGAAAGAATTACGCAGACTTCTAAGCAGCAAAGCACCGGACACTTCCTCGTTCCGGCGCAGCGACTTAACCAGATTGTTGTACGAACCAAGCAGCTGTTTGACGCCATCTCCAATAGCATACTTTTTCTCTATAAGAGCCCTGGCCTTTTCGTCGGATTCTTTCTTCTTTGCTTTATCTATTTCTTCTTTTTCTTCTCTTTCCTTTTCCTGCCTGTCTTCTTCCGCCAGCCTGTTGTACTCAAGCTGCGCGCCGTCTTTGAGCGCTGTGATCTGAGCGTCGTTATCAGTCCTGAAATTGGTGATATAGTCAGGATCTGCCTGAGTGTCGTCAACAGGCACATAGATCATCTGTGCGACCTGTTCCTCGACTTCAGCATCTATGCCGGCTGCGATCTTCTCCTGGCTTGTCTTGCCGGCGACAACACCCTTTGTATGTCCTATATCATTGTTAGAAACCGTATTTACAAAGTCCCGGCTTATCTGTTCCTCATAAGTATACTTCGGATTGACGTACTTTCCCGCAGCGTCATCATACTGTAATTTTGAAAAGCCGCTTTTCATCTCCTGCGGATCTTTTTTCTCGGAGAGCCAGGTAAGCTCAATTTTCTCGGCTCCCTCAGTAAATATGTCATCAACGGACATCGGGAGGACTTCCGAAGGAGGCCTGTGAGTTGAGTCAAGGTATTTGACGGTATTTCCCTCTATCCCGACGATCGTCCTGTAATGGTTGCCGGCAAGAACAGCAACAGCTTCTCCCTGGTCAAGCACGCTCTTTATCGATTTCAAAAAACAGCTCTTTAGCTTGGTTTTCTTGGTTTCAGTAATATTACTGATATCAAAGAGCATGTAATTGGTGCAAAGCGATGGGTCAAGTGTGACAAACAGATCGCCGAGAGCATAGACATTGCCCATTTCGCTCTTTCCAAGTCCCGCATAGCTCTCTATGAGGCGCCGCTCCTTGTCATACTGCTCATCGGGCATCTCAAGACCGCGCTCATCTTTATACTGCTGCTTCGTCACAAGTCTGGGCTTATATCCTCTTACGTCGTACTGATTAAGAAACTGCGGATTCTGCGTATTTTTATGAAGCAGATGCTGATTATAAAGAGCTGCTCCCGCAATAGCAAAGCAGTTATTGGAACCCGGAACCTGCCATTCATATATGGTATTCAGATTATCAGTCAGCATGACGTTTCCCGCCGCCGGCTGCGACTGATGACTACCAGGAACTTCAGACACCTTTTTAACAAGCTTTTCCTCAATGGCAAGGCTTGTCTTCATCTCTTTTTCAGTCTCTTCGTGTTCTTCGAAATCACGGATCTTCTTTTTTCTGTCATCCAGATTTTTCTTCTGCTCCAGAGTCTGTTCAACGCGCTGGCCGACAACAACCGTATCGTCTTTTTCCTGCCTGACCTCAGACTGCTCACTAAGAGTGGTATGCGATTTTTCTTCAGTCAGGCCGACCTGAAGGTTTGTCTGTAAAGACTGCTCACTTCTTGAAATAGTCTCCGGAACCTCTGGTCCGGGATTCTTTTTGATTACGACAGAACCTGTGCCTGAATCATTAATTCCATTCTTGCCCATATCCAGGTAATCCCCTTTCCAAGCAAAGATAACGCTACATTTTCCTTATCCATATATACGATTCAATCAGCCGGTTGGAAGCTTTTGTGTCAAAAGAATTCCAGTCGTTTTTCCAATTTCAGGCAAAGTGATCTTCATCAGCTCATCCATGAGCTCGTCGCTGTTTATCATTATCCTGTCGCCATATCGGACATTCCTCTTTATCCCATACAAAAAGGCTGTAAAGAGTCTCTTTTCAGTTCTCATGTCTTTTGCACAGATACCTCCAATAGTAAGTGTCCTCCCGTGATAATATGACCACAGAACGCCGTGGTATTTTCCATTGCTCTCACTTATATAGCTGTTCTTTTTATCCGCGGTTGTTATCTCCGAAGTATTTTTTATCCTAAGCTCATCCATCGCCTGCATGATAAGATCCGGTGTGCACTCCTCAAAAGGTGTGACCATACTGTAAGCCTTTTCCATCTTGGCTTCATCAGCACTTTGCTCAGCCAGCAGGAATTCTCCCGCGCTTATGCAAAACGGTCCCGGCACATTCTCCTGTTCCAAAAAGCCGTTTTCCCGGAAAAAACCTGCCATCTCCTTTGCAGATACATCGGCCATATTTTCATCAAGAAGAAATACCCTTATCAGATTTCCCGTGCGAGATGCAGCAGCTTTCAAAAGATATCTGATAAGCGTGGATGCGACTTTGCTCCTTCTAAACTCCGGAAGGACATAGAGCCAGGTGATTTCAACTGCTTTTTCCAAAATCCTGTACTGCATAATGCCTGCCCGCATCCTGATGCCTTCTGAACTGGTCATGGCTGCCAAAGTCACAGTATCCCTGTGCCCGGTCCTTTCGACCACCTCGGAAAATGCCATGTCCAGAAAACTGTTTATATTTTTCCTGTTCAGCTCAATAATTTGTATTTCCATAATAATCTCTTAAATCAAGTAAAATTGTCAGCTATTTTAAGTATAACACAAGTATCCGACCATATGTTTAATAGGAAATTCGGAGGAATATCCTATTAAATAAAAAAGGTACCGAAATAATTTCTCATTTCGATACCTTGATAGTTTTGTTTAAAAATATGGATCTTACTTGGCGTAATCTGTAGCTCTGCTCTCTCTGATGATATTGACCTTGATCTGTCCGGGATATTCCATCTCGTCCTCGATCTTCTTGGCAATATCGCGAGCCATGATAACCATATCTTCGTCTGTAACCTGCTCAGGAACTACCATTACTCTGACTTCCCTGCCGGCCTGGATAGCAAACGAGTGATCAACACCCTTAAAGCTGTTTGTGATATCCTCGAGTTCTTTTAATCTTGATGTGTAAGTTTCAAGTGTTTCTCTTCTAGCTCCCGGTCTTGCTGATGAAATTGTATCAGCGGCCTGGACAAGAATTGCTATAAGAGACTGCGGCTCCACGTCGCCGTGATGAGCCTCAACTGCATTTATAACTACCTGTGATTCCTTGTATTTCCTGCAGATATCTACACCGAGCTGTATGTGTGAGCCCTCAAGCTCATGGTCAACAGCCTTACCAATGTCGTGCAGAAGACCTGCTCTCTTTGCAACGCGAACGTCAAGTCCAAGTTCAGATGCCATAAGTCCGCACAGCTGTGCGACCTCTACTGAGTGCTTAAGGCAGTTCTGACCATAACTCGTCCTGAACATCATACGTCCAAGAATCTTGATCACTTCAGGATGAAGTCCATGAACACCGGCCTCTATTGCGGCATTCTCACCTTCTTCTTTGATCTTGGCGGCAACTTCTTTCTGTGCCTTCTCGACCATTTCCTCAATCCTTGCAGGATGGATACGTCCATCCACGATCAGTTTCTCAAGCGCAATACGTGCAACCTCTCTACGTATTGGGTCAAATCCGGAAATAACTACGGCTTCCGGTGTATCATCGATTATGAGATCCACACCGGTCATAGTCTCAAGGGTCCTGATGTTACGTCCTTCTCTTCCAATGATACGACCCTTCATCTCATCATTGGGGAGCTGTACAACAGATATAGTCGTCTCGGAAACGTGATC